>NZ_JBITZN010000014.1:0-267723 GCF_044546895.1 Streptomyces sp. NPDC053069
CAGATCTTTTCTCGATCCGATTTCCTCGGTGCTTTCCAGGTTCCCGCTCTCGCGTTTCCCTTTCCGGCGGTTCCGACTCTATCAGATCCTTTCGGTGTCTGACTCCCAGTCAGCGGGTTTGTCTTCCCGGCCGTTGGGCCGTTCCGACGAGTGAGACTTTAGCGGATTCCGCGCTCCCGAGCTAATCGGGGGCTGCGTTCTTTCGAACGCGGATTCCTCATTTCGCAAATACGCACGCCAAAGCAGTCGGCGCCGAAGCGTCGAAGAGTGGCTGGTACTTGCGGAATGGCTGTCCGGGGACCGACCGGAGTCGGCGCTCACGTCGGACAACCCGGAGAACACTACGTACCGGCGTGGGGCGTGTCAACTCCTGCCCGGGGACCACTCGCAGGGCGTAGCCTGGTCGACATGACCACGCGTACGTGTACCCAGCTTTGGTGGGCCGCCTGACGGCGGCCGTACGCACGTATGCATCCAACGGCCGCCGCCTCGGCGGCCGTTCTTGTTTCCCCTCCAGGACTCCGGGGGCCGGCCGCAGGAGCGGCGGCTTCGAGCAGGAGGTGGAGTGGAGATGACGCGGGTCTTCAGCGGAATCCAGCCGACCGGGCACCTGACGCTGGGCAACTACCTGGGAGCCATGCGGCGCTGGGTGGAGACGGACCAGCACCGGGCCGACGCGGTGTTCTGCGTCGTGGATCTGCACGCGCTGACCGTGGAGCACGATCCGGCGCGGGTGCGCAGGCTCAGTCGGCAGACGGCGACGTTGATGCTGGCGGCCGGGCTCGATCCCGAGGTGTGCACCGTGTTCCTGCAGAGCCATGTCGACGAGCACACGCGGCTGTCGTACCTGCTGGAGTGCGTGGCGACCGACGGTGAGATGCGGCGGATGATCCAGTACAAGGAGAAGGCCGCACGGGAGCGGGAGCGCGGCGGGAGCGTGCGGCTGTCTCTGCTGACGTACCCGGTGCTGATGGCGGCGGACATCCTGGCGTACGGGGCGGACGAGGTGCCGGTCGGGGACGACCAGGTGCAGCATGTCGAGCTGGCGCGGGATGTGGCGGTGCGGTTCAACCAGCGGTACGGGCGCACCTTCGTGGTGCCGGAGGCGGCGCGCCCGGGGGTCGCGGCGCGGGTGATGAATCTGCAGAAGCCGGCGTCGAAGATGGGGAAGTCGGACGACTCGGGTCTGGGGGTCGTCTATCTGCTCGACGAGCCGGACGTGGTGCGGAAGAAGGTCATGCGGGCGGTCACCGACAGCGGGCGGGATGTGGAGTACGACCGGGAGGGGCGGCCGGGGATCGCGAACCTGCTGGAGATTCTCGCTGCGTGCACGGACGGGAACCCTGAGTCACTGGCAGGCGTTTACGACTCGTACGGTGCCTTGAAGAAGGACACCGCGGAGGCCGTGGTGGAGGTTCTCAGGCCCGTGCAGGCCAGGCACAGGGAGCTGTGCGCGGATCCTGCCTTTGTGGAGGGGGTGCTGCGGGATGGTGCGCAGAAGGCGAGGGCGATGGCTCGGCCGACCGTCGATGCGGCGTACCGGGCGATCGGGTTGTTGCCGCCGGCGTTCGAGACGGCGTTGAGCACGACCGGTCGATAGGGCGGTCGACAGGGCGGTCAGGGCCGGGACGAGCGGGGCGGGCGGGTTGCGTCGAGCGCTCGCCCCGGCGCCGGGTCAGTCCTTCTTGCCGGAGGCGAGTTCGCGGCTGCGGTCGCGGGCGGCTTCGAGGGCGGCGATGAGGGCGGCTCGTACGCCGTGGTTCTCCAGTTCACGGATGGCGTTGATGGTGGTGCCGGCCGGGGAGGTGACGTTCTCGCGGAGCTTGACGGGGTGTTCACCGCTGTCGCGGAGCATCACGGCGGCGCCGATGGCGGACTGGACGATGAGGTCGTGGGCCTTGTCGCGGGGCAGGCCCAGCAGGATGCCGGCGTCGGTCATGGCCTCGACCAGATAGAAGAAGTACGCGGGTCCGGAGCCGGACAGGGCGGTGCAGGCGTCCTGCTGACTCTCGGGGACGCGGAGGGTCTTGCCGACGCCGCCGAAGATCTCCTCGGCGTGGGCGAGGTGCTGCTCGGTGGCGTGGCTGCCGGCGGAGATGACCGACATGGCCTCGTCGACGAGAGCCGGGGTGTTCGTCATGACGCGGACGACCGGGGTGCCTGCGGCCAGGCGCTCCTCGAAGAAGGAGGTGGGGATACCGGCGGCGCCGCTGATGACCAGGCGGTCGGCGGGGACGTGCGGGGCCAGCTCGTCCAGGAGGGTGCCCATGTCCTGCGGCTTGACCGTGAGGATGAGGGTGTCGGCGGTCTTGGCGGCCTCGGTGTTGCTGACCGGGGTGACTCCGTAGCGGGTGCGGAGTTCTTCGGCGCGTTCGGGGCGGCGGGCGGTGACCAGGAGGTCGGCGGGGGCCCAGCCGGCCCTGATCATTCCGCTGAGCAGGGCTTCGCCGATCTTGCCGGTGCCGAGGACTGCGACTTTCTGGCTCATGGTGTTCAGTCTGGCACCGGCGAGGAGGGGTGCGGTTCGGTTGTCCGGTGGGCGGACGCGGGCCGGGGAGCGGCCGCTTCGGGCTCACGCCGTCCGGCGTCGCAGGGTCGCCGCTCCCAGCCCCAGCACCAGGACCGCGCAACCCGCCACGATCAGGACGTCCCGCACGAAGGTGGTCGTCATGTCGGTGTGGTGCAGGACCTGGTTCATGCCGTCGACGGCGTACGACATCGGCAGGACGTCGGAGATGGCGGTGAGCGCGGGGTGCATGTCGGACCGGGGAGTGAACAGGCCGCACAGGAGGAGCTGGGGAAAGATCACCGCGGGCATGAACTGGACCGCCTGGAATTCCGAGGCCGCGAAGGCCGAGACGAAGAGGCCGAGGGCCGTGCCGAGCAGGGCGTCGAGGAGGGCTACGAGGAGGAGCAGCCAGGGTGAGCCGGTGACGTCGAGGCCGAGCAGCCACACGGCGAGTCCGGTGGCGAGGGCGGACTGGACGACGGCGAGGGCGCCGAAGGCGAGGGCGTAGCCGGCGATGAGGTCGGCCTTGCCGAGGGGCATGGCGAGGAGGCGTTCGAGGGTGCCGGAGGTGCGTTCGCGCAGGGTGGCGATGGAGGTGACCAGGAACATCGTGATCAGCGGGAAGACGCCGAGCAGGGAGGCGCCGATGTTGTCGAAGGTGCGGGGGCTGGCGTCGAAGACGTAGCGCAGCAGGATCAGCATCAGGCACGGGATGAGGAGCATCAGGGCGATGGTGCGCGGGTCGTGCCGGAGCTGGCGCAGGACCCGGGCGGCGGTGGCGGCGGTGCGTGAGGTGCTGAGCGCGCCGGTGGGGGCGGTGGGGGCGGTCGTACTCATCGGGTCGTCTCCTGGGCGTGGGGCGTGTGCTGGGTGCGGTGTGCGGCTGCGGCTTCGTCGACGAGGTGGAGGAATGCGGCCTCGACGGTGTCGGTGCCGGTGCGGGTGCGCAGGGCGTCGGGGGTGTCGTCGGCGAGGATCTCGCCCTCGCGCATGAGGAGGAGGCGGTGGCAGCGCTCGGCCTCGTCCATGACGTGGGAGGAGATGAGGAGGGTGGCGCCGCGGGTGGCGGCGATGTCGTGGAAGAGGGTCCACAGGTCGCGGCGCAGGACGGGGTCGAGGCCGACGGTGGGTTCGTCCAGGACGAGCAGTTCGGGCGTGCCGAGCAGGGCCACGGCCAGGGAGACCCGCCCTCGCTGGCCGCCGGAGAGGTTTCCGGCGAGGGCGTCGGCATGGCTGGTGAGGTCGACGTCGGCGATGGCGCGGGTGACGTGTTCGTGGCGGCGGTCGGCGGCTGCGCGGCCGGGGTCGAGGACCGCGGCGAAGTACTCGAGGTTCTGGCGGACGGTCAGGTCGTCGTACACGGAGGGGGCCTGGGTGACATAGCCGATGCGGCTGCGCAGGGTGGGGTGGCCGGCCGGGTGACCGAGGACGTTCAGGGTGCCGGTGGCCTTGGCCTGGGTGCCGACGACGGAGCGCATGAGGGTGGATTTGCCGCAGCCGGAGGGGCCGAGCAGGCCGGTGATCTGGCCGCGGGGCACGGTGAAGCGGAGATGGTGCAGGACGGTGCGGGAGCCGCGGACGACAGTGAGGTCGTCGGCCTGGACGGCATAATTCATCATGCGATGAATAATTGGGCCGGAAGGTCCTGGCGTCAAGGGCGGCGGCAGGGAAAGCGCGGGCAGTGCAAGGAAAAGCGGCGGCCGGGGTGGCGGCTGGATGCCGTCTGCGCCCGACCGCCGCTGTCCTGTCCGTGCGGCAGCCCTGGGTCAGGGCTTGGTGGCCACGAGGAGGAGCACGTCGTAGGTCTCCTCGACGATGCCGTCCGGGAAGACCTTCAGCAGGTGGGCGCGCTCCTGTTCGAGGAAGGCGGTCCTGCGGTCGGCGGGCGTGAGGAGGAACGCCGAGTGGCTGCCGATGTTGGCGAGGTGGGTGTCGATCGTGACGCGGCGGCTCCAGCGGACCACCCGGCGGCTGAAGCGGAGGCGGCCGCTCGGGTCGGCCAGTTCCGGGCGGCTGCCGTCCCGCTGCTTGGCGATCATGTCCACGCCGAAGAAGCCGCCGATGCGGGCGGCGGCCTCGGCGACCCACTCGACGTCCAGCGCGTCACCGTTCCACCACAGCGCCAGCGCGCCGCCCGGCCGCAGTACGCGCAGCGCCTCCGGCACCGAACGGGCGGTGTCGGTCCAGTGCCAGGCCTGGGCGTAGGTGACGAAGTCGGCGTGTGCGTCGGCGAGGGGGAGGGCGTTGCCGTTGCCCCGGACGATCGGGAGATGCGGCAGCCCGCGGCGGAACTCGGCGGCCATGCCCTCGCCGGGTTCGACGGCGAGCACGTCGGCACCGCGGTCATGCAGAAGGGCGGTCGCGATCCCGGTACCGGCGCCGACGTCCACGACCCTGGCACCCGACAGAGACCGGCCGGCCAGCTCCTCGACGGCGTCGAAGAGGGCGGGCGGGTAGGAGGGGCGGTTCGCGGCGTACTGCGCGGCAGCGGAGTTGAAGGAGTGGGCGCGGTCCGTGGACGAGGGTGTGGATGCGGGCGGTGGTGTGGTGATCATACCGACAAGAACACCACCGCTTCGGGCACTTGGCCTCCATGACGCAGGAACTCGGCCGGGCCCCGGACCGGCCGGCGCAGGCGTCAGCGGCGGCGCTTCTTCTTCGACGGGCTGCCGGTACGCCGCAAGGTGCGGCGCTGGTACTCCTCGCGGGCCTTCGCGTACTCGTCGCGGTGCAGCTTCTCGCCGGGCGCCTCGATGAGGGAGCGGAAGAAGTAGGCGAGGAGGGAGCCGACGAAGCCGATGGCGAGCAGGCCGCGCAGGGACGCCTGGCGCTGCGGGTCGTGCCGCGTGCCGAAGCCCTCCCAGGTGTTGCGGAAGGCGAGCGCGCTGCAGATCGCGAACATGACGGTGATCAGCACGGTCACGAAGGAGCCGGTGTCGGCGAGCCGGATGCCCTCGTAGGCGAAGCGGAGGACCAGGCAGGAGACGACGGCCGTGGCGAGCGAGCCGACGGCGACGCCGGCGCGGCGGGCCGCGTAGCCGTTGTCGTGGTTCACCCAGGTGGTCCCGAAGAAGCGGAGAGGCTCGGGGCGCGGGCCGCCGCTCGGGGCCGTGCCCTCTGGGGAGCCCGCCGGGGTGCCCGGGGTGCCGGTTTCGTCGCTCACGGAACGATTATGGCGCCGGGCGGGGGGCGGGCCCCCGGTGGGGTCAGGCGCAGCGCGACGCGATGTAGCCGTCGCTGCCGGTCTGGACGTAGGCGTCGGACACGTACTCGCCGTTGTCGATGTTGTCCCAGATGTTCGACGTCCCGTACGGACCGCTCACGTTCGTCCCCGGCGTCTGGCAGAAGACCGGGACCCGGGTCCCCTCGGGCAGGACACGCACGATGCCGTAGCTGGTGCCGGGGCCGTTGCGGACGTTCAGGCGGACGCCGGGAGCGACCGCGTACGTGCGAATGGCTGCCTCGGCCGTCATGGCCTCGCGCTCAGTACCGGTCGCGGCCTCTTCGGCACGGTCAACAGACATGTGAAACCTTTCCCCCTTGGGCCCCATGCCAGCCATGGAGCGCCGCTCGTTCCCCGGAGACGAGCCGCGAAACACGTGTGCGCAACTCGCGCGCGCAGGCTAGCAAGCCGCCTCTGTCCCGCACGAGTCATCGACTAGGCTCCGTGCGTCGCGCGCGCGGTCGAACAGCACGGGGGTGGTCGCATGACGCCACGCAGGAACGCCGGAGCGGGCGCGGAAGCGGAACTTCCCGAGTACGCCGGTCACTACCGCCTGGAGTCCCGCCTGGGATCAGGTGGCATGGGTGTCGTCCACCTGGCCCGCAGCACCTCGGGGATGAAGCTCGCGGTGAAGGTCGTACATGCCGAGTTCGCCAAGGATCCCGAGTTCAGGGGCCGTTTCCGGCAGGAGGTGGCCGCCGCCCGCAAGGTGAGCGGGGCCTTCACCGCGCCCGTCGTCGATGCCGATCCGGATGCCGGACGGCCTTGGATGGCCACGCTGTTCATACCGGGTCCGACCCTTTCCGACGAGGTCAAGCGGAACGGGTCGATGCAGCCGGATCAGTTGCGCCGGCTGATGGCGGGGCTCGCCGAGGCGCTGCGCGACATCCACCGGGTCGGGGTCGTGCACCGGGACCTGAAACCGAGCAACGTGCTGCTCGCCGAGGACGGGCCGAAGGTCATCGACTTCGGCATCTCCCGGCCGAAGGACAGCGAACTGCGCACAGAGACCGGCAAGCTGATCGGCACGCCGCCTTTCATGGCCCCCGAGCAGTTCCGGCGGCCGCGTGAAGTGGGGCCCGCCGCCGACATCTTCGCGCTCGGGTCCGTGATGGTGCACGCGGCGACCGGGCGGGGGCCCTTCGACTCCGACAGCCCATACGTCGTGGCCTACCAGGTCGTGCATGACGAGCCGGACCTCACCGGCGTACCGGAAAGCCTCGCTCCGCTGGTGCGGCGGTGCCTCGCCAAGGAGCCGGAGGACCGGCCGACTCCCGATGAGCTCATGCGGGAACTGCGGTCGGTGGCGGCCTCCTACGACACGCAGGCCTTCATACCGGCACAGCGGTCGGGCGACGGACCGGCTCCGAAGCCACCAGCCGAGCAGCCCGCGCCATCGGGCGGGAGGCGGATCGGAAGGAGGGTGGCCGTGGGCGCCGGGGCGCTCGGGCTCGTCGTGATCGCCGCGCTTGCCTCCGTGCGCCTGACGGGAAGCGACGACCCCGCTCCGGCCGGCCCGGAACCGTCCGCCACGGCCGCCGTGCTCAGATCCTGGAAGGCCAAGCCGGCGCCCGGGAAGGCGGGAATGCCTCAGTGTTCGTACCAGGACAGGACGTTGTGGTGTGCACAGCCCGGCGCGGTCTTCGCCCTCTCCCCTGCTGACGGACGGCCGTTGTGGCGCCACGCGATCGCCGCCAAGCGCATCGGCGAACCGCCGGTCGTCTCCGGTTCTCTTGTGCAGCTGTGCACGAACGGCGGCTCACTGCTGACGGCGTTCGACCTGCGCTCCGGCAACGAAGTGTGGAAGCGGCCTCTCCCCCAGGGCACAACGGTCCGGTATGCCGGTGGCACGACGCTGCTCACCCGTGCCGACGGAACGCTCACGGGTGTGGACGGCCGTTCGGGCCGCACGAAGTGGAACCGGCGGCTCGCCGGCTACGGCACGCCGGCCGTCGACTCGTTCGCCGGGGACCCGCTGGCATACGCGACCGCCACCTCCGAGGAAGGGACGCACACCCGCGTCACCGCGGTGAATCCCGGCACCGGCGCCGTGCGCTGGACGGCCTCGCTGCAAGGGGTGCTGAAACCCGTCGGCAGCCAGGGCCGGTCCCTGATCTTCCTCTCCTTCGACAAGGCTTCCGGGGCGAGCGCCGTGGTCCGCTACACGCCGGCCTCGAAGACGTCCCGCTGGGTGGCGCTGCCGGTCCCGCGCCTGTCCCCTCAGGCCACCACGCACGGTGACACGGTCTACCTGCTGTCGGCGGGCGGCTCACTGGAAGCGGTGGACCTGGCCGCCGGCAAACGGCTGTGGCAGGTCGAGACGTCCGTCAGCCGCGGCTCGGCCCCGGTCGGCGACGGTGAGCACGTCTACTTCACCGCGGCCGACGGACGCCTGCTGGCCGTCGACGCACGCGACGGACGTCTCAGGGGACAGACCCCGCCGCGACTCGGCGCCCACGCGGACAAGGTCAACGCCGATCTGCCGGCACCTCTGATCGCCGGCGGCCACGTCTACGCCGCCGCCCCCGACGGAACCGTCTTCGCCGTGGCCGCGCGCGATCCGTCCGGCTGGTGACGTGCGAAGGGGCCGCCCCCGGCGGAGGCGGCCCCTTCGCTGCTGTGCCGGATCAGCCCAGCTTGGTCACGTCGCGCACGGCGCCCTTGTCCGCGCTCGTCGCCATCGCAGCGTAGGCACGGAGGGCGGCGGAGACCTTGCGTTCGCGGTTCTTGGGGGCGTAGACGCCGTTCAGGGCCTGCTCGCGGCGGGCCAGTTCCGCCTCGTCCACCAGCAGCTCGATCGTGCGGTTCGGGATGTCGATGCGGATGCGGTCGCCGTCCCGGACCAGGGCGATGGTACCGCCTGAGGCCGCCTCCGGGGAGGCGTGGCCGATGGAGAGGCCGGAGGTGCCGCCGGAGAAGCGGCCGTCGGTGATCAGCGCGCAGCTCTTGCCGAGGCCGCGGCCCTTCAGGTACGAGGTCGGGTAGAGCATCTCCTGCATGCCGGGGCCGCCCTTGGGGCCCTCGTAGCGGATGACGACGACGTCGCCGTCCTTGACCTCCTGGGTGAGGATCCGCTGGACGGCCTCCTCCTGCGACTCGCAGACGACCGCGGGGCCCTCGAAGGTCCAGATCGACTCGTCGACGCCGGCCGTCTTGACCACACAGCCGTCGACCGCCAGGTTGCCCTTCAGGACGGCCAGGCCGCCGTCCTTGGAGTAGGCGTGCTCGACGCTGCGGATGCAGCCGCCCTCCGCGTCCTCGTCCAGCGCCTCCCAGCGCTCGGACTGCGAGAAGGCCTCGGCGGAGCGGACGCAGCCGGGGGCGGCGTGCCACAGCTCGACCGCCTCGGGGGACGGGGAGCCGCCGCGGACGTCCCAGGTCTTCAGCCAGTCGTCCAGGGACGGGCTGTGGACGGCGTGGACGTCCTCGTTGAGCAGGCCCGCGCGGTGCAGTTCGCCGAGGAGGGCGGGGATGCCGCCGGCGCGGTGCACGTCCTCCATGTAGTACGTGCGGTTCTTCGCCACGTTCGGGGCGACCTTCGCCAGGCACGGGACGCGGCGCGAGACGGCGTCGATCTGCTCCAGTCCGAAGGGGACGCCCGCCTCCTGGGCGGCGGCCAGCAGGTGCAGGATCGTGTTGGTGGAGCCGCCCATCGCGATGTCCAGGGCCATGGCGTTCTCGAAGGCCTGGAAGGTGGCGATGTTGAGCGGGAGGACCGACTCGTCGTCCTGCTCGTAGTAGCGGCGGGTGAGGTCCATGACCGTGCGGGCCGCGTCGACGTAGAGCTGCTTGCGCGCGGTGTGAGTGGCGAGGACGGAGCCGTTGCCGGGCAGGGACAGGCCGATCGCCTCGGTCAGGCAGTTCATGGAGTTGGCCGTGAACATGCCGGAACAGCTGCCGCAGGTCGGACAGGCGTTCTCCTCGATACGGAGGATGTCCTCGTCGGAGATCTTGTCGTTGACGGCGTCGGAGATCGCGTCGACCAGGTCGAGCGTGCGGACCGTACCGTCGACCAGGGTGGCGCGGCCGGCCTCCATGGGGCCGCCGGAGACGAACACCGTGGGGATGTTGAGGCGCAGGGCCGCCAGCAGCATGCCGGGGGTGATCTTGTCGCAGTTGGAGATGCAGACCAGGGCGTCGGCGCAGTGCGCCTCGACCATGTACTCCACCGAGTCCGCGATCAGGTCGCGGGAGGGCAGGGAGTACAGCATGCCGCCGTGGCCCATCGCGATGCCGTCGTCCACGGCGATCGTGTTGAACTCGCGCGGGATGCCGCCCGCCTCCTTGATCGCCTCGCTGACGATCCGGCCGACCGGCTGCAGATGGGTGTGGCCCGGCACGAATTCGGTGAAGGAGTTCGCGACCGCGATGATCGGCTTCCGGCCGATGTCCGCACCGGGTACACCGGAGGCGCGCATCAGGGCGCGGGCGCCCGCCATGTTGCGGCCGTGGGTGACTGTGCGGGACCTCAGCTCGGGCATCGTCGCTCGCTCCTTCGAAGACCTACTGCCAGAGAGTTCTGACTGTCTCCGAGCGTACGCCGGTGCTCCAAACGCTGGACACGGTTGTCCGGAATGCGGGACACGTGTCCCACGGATCGCCGGGTACGGGCAGCGGTGCCGGACCCTCGGGATGCACGCTCAGGGTTGCGTCAGATGCCCCTGAACGACGGGGGCGACCCGGGCGATGATCTGCTCCAGGTCCGCGGACGCCAGCGGCTCCAGCTTGATCACGTAGCGCATCATCGCCGTGCCCACCAGCTGCGCGGCCGCCAGCTCGGCCCGCAGCTCCGGGTCCGGCAGGTCCACCTGGGCGGAGATACGGCGCAGCAGCTGGGCGGCGACGAGGCGGCGGAAGACGGCGGCGGCGGTCTCGTTGTTCACGGCGGACCGGAGGATCGCGAGGAGCGGCGTACGGGTCGTCGGGTTGTCCCAGACGCCGAAGACGAAACGGGTCAGCCGCTCCCCCACCCCCTCCAGGGGACCGTCGGCCACCGCGTCCGGCGCGTTCAGCGCGGGTGCGAAGGCGACCTCGATGGCCGCCTCGAACACCTGCTCCTTGGTGCCGAAGTAGTGGTGGACGAGCGCCGAGTCGACCCCGGCGGCCTTGGCGATCCCGCGTACGGACGTCTTCTCGTAACCGCGCTCGGAGAACTCCTCGCGGGCCGCGGCGAGGATGCGGTCACGGGTGTCGGCGGACTCGGCGCGCGGAGGGCGGCCCCTTCTGCGGACCACCGGCTCACCGGTGGCAGGCGTCCCGCTCATGGCCGGAGTCCCGTTCATCGGCGGGGCATCCTTGCCGCCGACGCCAGGTGCTTGCGGGTGAAGGCCAGGGCCTCGGCGAGGTCGACCTCGCGCTCGGCGCTGGACATCGCCCGCCGGGTGTTGACCTCGATGACGACATGGCCGTCGAAACCGGACAGCGTCAGTCGCTCCAGCAGTTCGGCGCAGGGCTGGGTACCGCGGCCGGGCACCAGGTGCTCGTCCTTGGCCGAGCCCCGGCCGTCGGCGAGGTGCACGTGCCCCAGGCGGTCGCCCATGCGGTCGATCATGTCCAGGGCGTTCGTGCGGGCCGTCGCCGTGTGGCTGAGGTCGATCGTGAAGTGCCGGTAGTCGTGGTTGGTGACGTCCCAGTCGGGGGCGTAGGCGAGCATCTCGCGGTCGCGGTAGCGCCACGGGTACATGTTCTCGACGGCGAAGCGCACGTCCGTCTCGTTCGCCATCCGCCAGATCCCGTCGACGAAGTCGCGCGCGTACTGGCGCTGCCAGCGGAAGGGCGGGTGGACGACGACGGTCGAGGCACCCAGCTTCTCGGCGGCCGCCCGGGCCCGCTGCAGCTTGACCCAGGGGTCCGTCGACCAGACCCGCTGGGTGATCAGCAGGCAGGGGGCGTGGACGGCCAGGATCGGGATGCCGTGGTAGTCCGACAGGCGGCGCAGCGCCTCGATGTCCTGGCTGACGGGGTCGGTCCACACCATGACCTCGACGCCGTCGTACCCGAGGCGCGCGGCGATCTCGAAGGCGGTCGCCGTGGACTCCGGGTATACGGAGGCCGTCGACAGGGCGACGGAGACGTCCCTTGGTTCAGCCACGTCCGTCACCTTACGGGGTTCGGCCGTGCGGGTGCGGGGTGCCTGTTCGCCGTTGTGAGCTTTGCCATTCGGGCGGATGCGGCAGCGTCGTTGCTCACGCATGTGCCCTCGGGGCACTAATCGGACCCCATGTGATCGAGGCGCCGCAGGATCACGCCCTCGCGCAGGGCCCACGGACAGATCTCCAGGCTCTCCACACCGAACAGGTCCATCGCGCCCTCGGCGACCAGGGCGCCCGCCAGCAGCTGGCCTGCCCTGCCCTCCGAGACGCCCGGGAGCTCCCCGCGCTGCTCCTCCGTCATGCCCGCCAGCCGCGGGACCCAGGCCTCCAGGGACTCGCGCTTGAGTTCGCGCTGGACGTAGAGGCCCTCGGCGCTGCGGGCGGCGCCGGCGATGCGGGCGAGCTGCTTGAAGGTCTTCGACGTGGCGACGACGTGGTCGGGGGCACCGAAGCGGCTGAATTCGCCGACCGTGCGGGCGATCTCCGTACGGACGTGGCGGCGCAGGGCGCGTACGGCGTCGGGGGCGGGCGGGTCGCCGGGCAGCCAGCCCGCGGTGAGCCGGCCGGCGCCGAGCGGCAGGGAGACGGCGGTGTCCGGCTCCTCGTCCATGCCGTAGGCGATCTCCAGGGAGCCGCCGCCGATGTCCAGGACCAGGAGTTTTCCGGCGGACCAGCCGAACCAGCGGCGGACCGCGAGGAAGGTCAGGCGCGCCTCCTCCTCGCCGCTGAGGACCTGGAGTCGTACGCCGGTCTCGTCGGCCACACGCGCGAGGACGTCGTCGGCGTTGCTCGCCTCCCGGACGGCGGAGGTCGCGAACGGCACAAGGTCCTCGACACCCTTGTCCTCGGCGGCCTGCAGCGCGTCCTGCACGACGTCTATCAGCTTGTGGATGCCGTCGTCGCCGATGGCACCGCTGTCGTCGAGGAGCTGGGCGAGCCGAAGTTCGGCCTTGTGCGAATGCGCGGGCAGCGGGCGCGCGCCGGGGTGGGCGTCCACCACCAGCAGATGCACCGTGTTCGAACCCACGTCCAGGACACCGAGTCTCATGTACGGAACGCTACTGCCAGATTGTCCGTCCACGGTCCCCGGTGCGGGCCTCGGCCACTTACTCTGGACGCGTGCCAAAGACGAAAAAGGCGAAGAACCACAAATCCTCCAAGGGAGTGAAGGAACCTTCGCAGGCGAAGGCGTCCGTGTCCCAGAAGTCCCCGCCTCCGAAGGCCCCCAAGGTGAGCGACGAGAAGGGGCTCGACTTCGCGCGCGCCTGGGTGGAGTTTCCTGATCCTGCGGACGACGAGCAGGTCTTCCGCTGTGATCTGACATGGCTGACCTCTCGCTGGAACTGCATCTTCGGCAGCGGCTGCCAGGGCATCCAGGCGGGCCGCGCGGACGACGGGTGCTGCTCGCTGGGCGCGCACTTCTCGGACGAGGACGACGAGAAGCGGGTCGCCGAGCATGTGGCACGGCTCACGCCGGAGATCTGGCAGCACCACGCCGAGGGGACCCGGAACGGCTGGGTCTCCGAGGACGACGAGGGTTCCCGCCAGACCCGCCCGTTCCAGGGCTCGTGCATCTTCCAGAACCGCCCGGGGTTCGCGGGCGGCGCGGGCTGCTCCCTGCACATCCTGGCGCTGCGGGAGGGCCGGGAGCCGCTGGAGACCAAGCCGGACGTGTGCTGGCAGCTGCCGATCCGGCGGACGTACGACTGGATCGACCGCCCCGACGACACCCGGGTCCTCCAGGTCTCCATCGGCGAGTACGACCGCCGGGGCTGGGGTCCGGGCGGCCACGATCTGCACTGGTGGTGCACCTCGGCGACCTCGGCGCACGGCGCGGGCGAGCCGGTGTACGTCTCCTACCGGGCCGAACTGACGGAACTGATGGGCAAGGCCGGCTACGACCGCCTGGTCGAGCTCTGCGAGCAGCGACTGGCGTCGCAACTCCCCCTGGTCGCCCCGCACCCGGCCGACCCGACCCCGTAGCCCCGCCTCCTTCCCTCCCCCCGTCCCGACCGACCGGAAGAACATCAAGGAGCCAACCGCCGCGCACAGGACGAACCCGTCCCCCTCACTGACGGACACCAACGCTGACCTGCGGCGTTCACCCCGGGCCCGGACCCTCCGCGACTGAGTCGCCGACCCTCGGCGCCCGGCCCTGATCGCCGGCCCGCTCGCCCGCGGGCCCATCCCACCTCTACCCCCCGGACGGACTCGACGGCTCGCCACCCTGCTGGGACGGGGTCGGGGGCGGGGAGTCGGAGGGTGGCGGTGGGTCTGTGGGAGTGGGGGTCGGGTTCGGTGCGGGTGGGGACTGGGTGGGCGGGGGACTGGCGGGGGGTGTGCTGGGCGGGGTCGGGGTGGGGGTGGTGGGGACGGAGGACGGCGGCCGGGGTGTGGGGCGGCGGGTCGGTGCCGTGCCGTAGCCGTCGATGGAGACCACGGCGCCGGCCGGGGAGATCGCCAGCTGTGCGTGCCAGTGGCCGGAGGGCTCGCGCAGATGGTCGACGTACACCTTGATCGTCAACGTCTCGCCGGGCTGGAGGGTTCCCGAGGACCGGCTGAGGTAGAGCCAGTCCGCCGAGGTGGACGCCGACCAGGCGACCGGCCCGGAACCCGACGCGCTGAGGGTGATCAGCGTGGTGTCTCCGTCGCCGTCGGCGCTGACGTCGAGCTGTCCGGAGCTCGCGCCGCCCGTGCCGTTGACGCTGACGACCTCCACGGAGACGTCCGCCGCGCCGTCCTCGCCGAGCCGGGAGCCGGGCTTCACGCTGGCGTTCCCGGCGTTCTCGTAGCCGCCGGCCGTGTCACTGCCGAGGGCGTCGGGGCCCTGCGCCTCGCGCGCGGTGGCCGAGGGGCCCTCCCCCTCCGCCGTCGGGGCGCCCCGGTAGGCGGCCCACAGGGCCAGGACGGGAGCGGCCACCACCGTGGCGACGACCGTCGTCGTCACCGCACGCGCGCGTAGCCGGTCGCGACGGGCCGCACGGTCCTTGGGGTCCATCGGGAAGCCGCGCCGGTCGAAGCGGGGTACGGCCGCGCCCCGCGCGCGTGGGCTGTGGGCGAGAGCCATGTGGAGGACCGCGCGCGGGGCCTCCAGCACGGGCAGCTCGGCCGGGGTGACCGTGGCGCCGGGCCAGCGGCCGGGGACGGCGCGCTCGGCGGTGCGGCGGCAGCGCGGGCAGTCGTCGACGTGGCGGACCAGCTCGCGGCGCAGCGCCGTGCTCAGGACCAGGCCGCTGTCCCCGGTGAGGTGGGCCACGCTCGGACAGCCGCCGGTCTCGACGACGGCGAGGGCCGCGCGGGTGCGCTCGACCTCGCAGGCGGCCGTGGCGAGCAGTTCGCGCGCGGCGGCCACTTCCCTGCCGAGGACGGCGGCGACCTCGTGCGCGGCCAGGTGGTGGCGGACGGCCAGTTCCAGGGCCTCGCGCTGCTCGGGGGTCGTACCGGCCGCCTCCGGCCAGGCCAGCAGGGCCAGTTCGCGGCGCCGCTGCTCCTGGACCTCCGGTGCGACCGGCGGGTCTGGCACCTGGGGCCCGGCCGGCTTCCCTGCCCCGGAGCGGCCGGCCGCGTGGGTGGCCTGACGTTTCTGCTTGGCCTCGGCCAGCTTGCGCAGGCACGCCCAGCGGGCCAGCGCGTACAGCCAGGCCCTGCGGTCGGCGGCGGCCTGCGGGACGCGGTGGCCGCGCCGCTCGGCCAGGGCGAGGGCGTCGCCCAGGGCGGCGGTGGCCGCGTCGTGGTCGCACAGCACCGACAGACAGTAGGTGAACAGTCCGTCCAGGTACGGTTCGTAGCGCGCCGCCGGTCGCTGGGCGAGGGTGCGCGCGGCGGTGTGATCACGCGCCTCGCGCTGCACGCGGTGCGCTCCGGTGCTGCGGGTGATGGTCTCCGGACTGCTGCTCGTCACCCGTGCGACCGTAGGCGGCGGTGGAGTGCCCCTTCTCGAAGCTTGAGCACTTTTAACCCGCACGGGTGAAACGATCCCTCATAAGGGGACAGGAACCCTTTGTTCCGTGGCGCGATCCCGACGGGTGATGGCCGGTACCGGTTCACCCACATGCAGCCAGGGGCGCCGTTGTCAGTGCCGCGGGCTACGGTTTCCGCATGGCTGCCCGTACCAAGACCACCAAGGACCGCCCGTCCTACCGCTGCACCGAGTGCGGCTGGCAGACGGCCAAGTGGCTCGGCCGCTGCCCCGAATGCCAGGCCTGGGGCACGGTCGAGGAGTACGGCGCGCCCGCGGTGCGTACGACGGCACCGGGCCGGGTCACCACCTCCGCGCTGCCCATCGGCCAGGTCGACGGCCGGCAGGCCACGGCCCGCCCGACCGGCGTGCCCGAGCTGGACCGGGTGCTCGGCGGCGGCCTGGTGCCCGGCGCGGTCGTGCTGCTCGCGGGCGAACCCGGCGTCGGCAAGTCCACACTGCTGCTGGACGTGGCCGCCAAGTCCGCGAGCGCGGAGCACCGCACCCTGTATGTCACCGGTGAGGAGTCGGCGAGCCAGGTGCGGCTGCGCGCCGACCGCATCGGCGCCCTCCACGACGAGCTGTATCTGGCCGCCGAGACCGATCTGTCCGCCGTGCTCGGCCACTTGGACGCGGTGAAGCCGTCCCTGCTGATCCTCGACTCGGTGCAGACGGTCGCCTCCCCGCAGATCGAGGGCGCGCCCGGCGGCATGGCTCAGGTGAGGGAGGTGGCGGGTGCGCTCATCCGCGCGTCGAAGGAACGGGGCATGTCCACCCTCCTTGTGGGCCACGTCACGAAGGACGGCGCGATCGCCGGTCCCCGTCTCCTGGAGCACCTGGTGGATGTCGTCCTGCACTTCGAGGGGGACCGGCACGCGCGTCTGCGCCTGGTCCGCGGCGTGAAGAACCGCTACGGCGCCACCGACGAGGTCGGCTGCTTCGAGCTGCACGACGAGGGCATCACGGGCCTCGCCGACCCCAGCGGCCTGTTCCTGACCCGCCGGGACGAGCCGGTCCCCGGCACGTGCCTGACCGTCACCCTGGAGGGCCGCCGCCCGCTGGTGGCCGAGGTGCAGGCCCTGACGGTCGACTCCCAGATCCCCTCCCCGCGCCGGACGACCTCCGGCCTGGAGACCTCGCGTGTGTCGATGATGCTGGCCGTCCTGGAGCAGCGCGGCCGGATCAGCGCGCTCGGCAAGCGGGACATCTACTCCGCGACGGTGGGCGGTGTGAAGCTGTCGGAACCGGCCGCCGACCTCGCGATCGCGCTCGCGCTCGCCTCCGCCGCCAGCGACACCCCGCTGCCGAAGAACCTGGTGGCCATCGGGGAGGTCGGCCTCGCGGGCGAGGTGAGACGGGTCACGGGCGTGCAGCGCAGGCTCGCCGAGGCGCACCGGCTGGGCTTCACACACGCGCTCGTACCGACCGATCCGGGCAAGGTCCCGCCCGGCATGAAGGTCATGGAAGTCGCCGACATGGGGGACGCACTGCGGGTGCTGCCGCGCTCCCGTCGCCGAGAGGCCCCCCGGGAGGCGGAGGAGCGCCGGTAGACTTTGCCCAGGTCTCGCCCGTCCGTACGAACCGCGTGCGGGTAAGGGAGCGCGTCAGAACTGCGACCGGAGGAGTGCAGTGGCAGCCAACGACCGGGCAGCAGCTCCCGGAAAGTCCGGTGGGAGTGCCGGTTCCGATGGCCTGATGCGCGCCTCGCTGAGCGCCGTGGCTCCCGGTACGGCCCTGCGCGACGGCCTTGAGCGCGTGCTGCGCGGCAACACCGGCGGGCTGATCGTCCTCGGCTCCGACAAGACGGTCGAGGCGATGTGCACGGGCGGCTTCGTCCTGGACGTGGAGTTCACCGCGACCCGGCTGCGGGAGCTGTGCAAGCTGGACGGCGGCATCGTGCTGTCCTCGGACCTGTCGAAGATCCTTCGGGCCGGTGTGCAGCTGGTGCCGGACCCGACCATCCCCACGGAGGAGACGGGCACCCGGCATCGCACGGCGGACCGGGTGAGCAAGCAGGTCGGCTTCCCCGTGGTCTCCGTCTCCCAGTCGATGCGCCTGATCGCCCTCTACGTCGACGGTCAGCGGCGCGTCCTGGAGGACTCGGCGGCGATCCTGTCCCGCGCGAACCAGGCGCTGGCCACGCTGGAGCGGTACAAGCTGCGGCTGGACGAGGTGGCGGGCACGCTGTCGGCGCTGGAGATCGAGGACCTGGTGACGGTGCGGGACGTGTCCGCCGTCGCGCAACGCCTGGAGATGGTGCGGCGCATCGCCACCGAAATCGCCGAGTACGTGGTCGAACTGGGCACGGACGGCCGTCTGCTCGCGCTCCAGCTGGAGGAGCTGATCGCCGGCGTCGAGCCCGACCGTGAGCTGGTCGTCCGGGACTACGTCCCCGAGCCGACGGCGAAGCGGTCCCGTACGGTCGAGGAGGCGCTGTCCGAGCTGGACGCGCTGACCCACGCGGAGCTGCTCGAACTGGGCACGGTGGCACGTGCGCTGGGCTACACCGGGTCTCCCGAGACACTCGACTCGGCGGTGTCCCCGCGGGGCTTCCGACTGCTGGCCAAGGTTCCGCGCCTGCCGGGCGCGATCATCGACCGGCTGGTGGAGCACTTCGGAGGCCTGCAGAAGCTTCTCGCCGCCAGCGTGGATGATCTGCAGACGGTGGACGGGGTGGGCGAGGCCCGGGCGCGGAGCGTGCGGGAAGGTTTGTCGCGTTTGGCGGAGTCGTCCATCTTGGAGCGGTACGTCTGAGTTTGGGCCGGGCGCCCCATGACTCGGGGGCGTGTGTCCGTCTGGCGGCCAACCGCGCCGCCCTGCCCCTCAGTCGGCCGACAGCACGAAGGACGCCCGCACCTTCCCGAACCCCGGTGCCTTCGCCTCCAGCAAGTACGTCCCCGCACCGGCCGATCCCCCGGAGACCTTCCCGCACTGCGGAGCACTCGGCTTGCGGTCCCACTTCACGGTGTACGTGATGCTCCGCCCCGCCGGTACCCGGAACACCAGGCTCCCCGCGTCCTTGGGGCAGTCGGCCGACGACCAGAACGCGTCGTTCCCAGCCGCCGGTGTGATCGTCAACACCGTGCTCTTCGGCCCGAGATCGATCTTGCAGTCGGCGGACGAGCCGTTCTTCGCGGTGAGTTCGAAGGTCGGTGTCTGGTCGGGCGAGTAGGAGTTGTGCAGGCTCCGCAGGCTCAACGCCACCGCACCGGACGTGCAGTTGGGCAGCGAGGAGGACGCCGGGAGCGCGTCGCCCGCAACGACGTTGCCGCCGCCGGACGCCGAGCCGGAGCCACCGGCCGAGCCGTCGCCGGACCCGGAGGAGCCGGTGGAACCGCCGTCCGAGCCGCTGCCGCCGGAACCTGAACCGCTCCCGCTGGAGCCGCCGCCCGATTCGTCGCGCCCGCCCGGGCGTTGGCTGATCGCAGGCCCGGACGAGGACGGTCCCGGGGTGATCGTGGGTGCGGGATTCTTGTCGTTGGATCCGCCGGCGCTCTTCTTGCCGCTCCCGCCGCCGGCGGTGACGATCCATGCGATCAGCAGCGCCAACACCGCGAACACCGACAGCAGTACGACCCTCCTTCGCCAGTAGATGGAGGAGGGAAGCGGCCCGACCGGATTGCGCAGAGATCCCACGGCGCAAACTGTACGAGAGATCCCCGTGCTTGCTTGCGCCACCCGCCGCACGGGCGCCAACTTTTCCCGATCATCATCCCGGCAACTGCCCTCGGCCGCGCACCCCTTCACGCATCACAACGCTGTGTGACCGCGCCGTCACCCGTCAGGCGGGCCGAACCGTGGGAGGATCGGAAAGCCATGACTGAGAAGCTCCACACCCCTGTGATCGCCTGGTTCGACGCCCATGCCCGCGACCTCCCCTGGCGCCGCCCGGAGGCGGGCCCGTGGGGTGTGATGGTCAGCGAGTTCATGCTCCAGCAGACCCCGGTAAGCCGCGTACTGCCCGTCTACGAGGAGTGGCTGGCCCGCTGGCCGCGCCCCGCCGACCTGGCGAAGGAGGCGCCGGGCGAGGCGGTGCGCGCCTGGGGCCGGCTCGGCTATCCGCGCCGGGCCCTGCGGCTGCACGGCGCGGCGGTCGCCATAACGGAACGGCACGGCGGGGACGTACCGACGGACCATGCGCAGCTGCTGGCGCTGCCCGGCATCGGCGAGTACACGGCCGCCGCGGTGGCCTCCTTCGCGTACGGACAGCGGCATCCGGTGCTGGACACGAATGTGCGCCGGGTCCTCGCGCGCGCGGTGACGGGAGTGCAGTACCCCCCGAACGCGACGACGGCCGCCGAGCGCAGGCTCGCCCGTGAGCTGCTGCCGCAGGACGAGAAGACCGCCGCGCGCTGGGCGGCGGCCTCGATGGAGCTGGGCGCGCTGGTGTGCACGGCGAAGAACGAGGGATGCGGGCGGTGCCCGATCGCCGCGCAGTGCGCCTGGCGGCTGGCCGGCAAGCCGGAGCACGCGGGCCCGCCGCGCCGCGGGCAGACGTACGCCGGTACGGACCGGCAGGTGCGCGGCAAGCTGCTGGCGGTACTGCGGGAGGCGCACGCGCCGGTGCCGCAGGCGGTGCTGGACCGGGTGTGGCACGAGCCGGTGCAGCGCGCCCGCGCGCTCGACGGGCTCGTCGCGGACGGTCTGGTGGAGCCGCTGCCGGGCGGTCTGTATCGGCTGCCGCTGAGCTGACGGACAGCCAAGTCACAGACTCCGCAGCTCTGTTACGGGCCCATCAGCCCGACAAAGGCCAGCATAAACGGACATAACATCCAGCCTCCCTACCCCATTCTCACGGCCGTTACACAACCGACGGATAGCCGATTGCTAGCCGCAGGCTGGTTCGGACATCGCCGTGACAACCACTCCGTAGCTTCTTTTCCGTGCCCGGGAGACCACCGGGCACAAGGACGCAGGACTTCGGGCGACAAGCCGGAGTGAACGGGGAACGGAGGCGGTTGATCATGGCGCAGGGCGAGGTGCTCGAGTTCGAGGAGTACGTCCGCACCCGGCAGGACGCGCTGCTGCGCAGCGCTCGCCGACTGGTGCCGGACCCCGTCGACGCCCAGGACCTGCTGCAGACGGCGCTGGTGCGGACGTACGGCCGCTGGGAGGGCATCGCGGACAAGCGGCTCGCCGATGCCTATCTGCGCCGCGTCATGATCAACACCCGTACGGAGTGGTGGCGGGCGCGCAAGCTGGAGGAGGTCCCGACCGAGCAGCTGCCGGACGCGTCCGTGGACGACTCCACCGAGCAGCACGCCGACCGTGCCCTGCTGATGGACATCATGAAAGTGCTCGCACCGAAGCAGCGCAGTGTCGTGGTGCTGCGACACTGGGAGCAGATGTCCACGGAGGAGACCGCCGCGGCCCTCGGCATGTCGGCCGGTACGGTCAAGAGCACGCTGCACCGGGCGCTCGCCCGGCTCCGCGAGGAGCTGGAGGCCCGCGATCTGGACGCACGCGCGCTGGAGCGTGAGGAGCGGGAGCGTTGCGCGGCCTGACCGGGGCCGGGTCCGTCGGGACCCGAGGAATCACGCAGGCGGTGATCGCGGCGGGAGCCGCGCTCGCCGCCATCGCCCTTTTCGTCGCCGCGAGCGGCACGGGGGGCACCGGTACCCGGGACGAGGGCCCGGCACACGCGTCGGCGGCCGTGGGAGCCGTCGACGCCCCCAAGTCCAGCCCGAGCCCGACCAGCCGCTACCGGCGAGTGGACGCGGTCTCCCTGCTCAAGAAGGACCCGGCGGTCTCCACGGCGGTGAAGCGGGAGCTGAAGCCGTGCAGCGGCGACGACTACCCTGTCGAGGCCACCTACGGCGATCTGACCGGCGGGTCCGTCAACGACGTCCTGGTCAACGTGTGGGTCTGCGGTGACGAGGTGGGCATCGGCACGTACGTGTACCGGGACGTCAGGGGGACGTACGAGAATGTGTTCAAGGCGGAGGACTCGCCGGTCTTCTCGGAGATCGACGGCCACGAGCTGACCGTGACCAAGCAGGTGTACGACACGGACGACCCGGCGGCCAACCCGTCCAGGGAAACCGTGATCACGTACCACTGGAAAGCGGGCCGGTTCGCCGAGCGGGCCCGGCACGAGAACCGCTACAGCAGAACCGGCGGGGACGCGGCGCCCGCGCAGGACAACTGACCCCCACACCACGAGGACTGAGAGCACCGGGATGGCAGACCAGACCCACGTCCTGTTCGTCGAGGACGACGACGTCATCCGCGAGGCCACCCAGCTCGCTCTGGAGCGGGACGGCTTCGCGGTCACCGCCATGCCCGACGGACTGTCGGGCCTGGAGGCGTTCCGGGCGAACCGTCCCGACATCGCCCTGCTGGACGTCATGGTCCCCGGTCTGGACGGCGTCAGCCTGTGCCGTCGTATCCGGGACGAGTCGACCGTGCCGGTGATCATGCTGTCGGCCCGCGCCGACTCCATCGATGTCGTCCTCGGCCTGGAGGCGGGCGCCGACGACTATGTGACCAAGCCGTTCGACGGCGCGGTGCTGGTCGCGCGGATCCGGGCCGTGCTGCGCCGCTTCGGGCACGCGAGCGGCAGCGGCCAGGCCGAGTCCGGCGCCGACGCGGTGACCGGCGGGGTGCTCACCTTCGGGGACCTGGAGATCGACACCGAGGGCATGGAGGTACTGCGGGCCGGGCAGCCGGTCGCGCTCACCCCGACCGAGATGCGGCTGCTGCTGGAGTTCTCCTCCGCACCGGGCACCGTGCTCTCCCGCGACAAGCTGCTGGAGCGGGTCTGGGACTACGGCTGGGGCGGCGACACCCGGGTCGTCGACGTGCATGTGCAGCGGCTGCGCCAGAAGATCGGCCAGGACCGGATCGAGACCGTCCGCGGCTTCGGCTACAAGCTGAAGGCCTGAGCGGGGCGGCGATGCGGGGGATCCTTCGGCACCCGGTCCGGCGCGTGGAGCGCGCGGGCCTGCACACCGGACTCAGATGGAAGCTCAGCGCGGCGATCGCGCTGGTGGCCGGGCTGGTGGCGATCGCGCTGAGCCTGGTCGTGCACAACGCGGCCCGGGTCTCGATGCTCGACAACGCACGTGACCTGGCCAACCAGCGCCTCCAGTTCGCGCAGATCAACTACGACCAGAACCGGCGGACGAACTTCCCGAACGTCAAGATCGACGACCGCGAGCTGCCGGCCGCGCTGCGCGAGAAGGTCACGGAGGGCCGCAAGGCCAGCGACGTCATCGACCGGGGCGGGGTGCCGGACATCTGGGCGGCCGTGCCCGCCAAGGACGGGCATGTGCTGTCCCTGCACAGCCATATGCCCGACCGTTCCACCGACGTGATGAAGGACCTGGACCAGGCGCTGGTCATCGGGTCCGTCGCGGTCGTGTTCGGGGGCAGCGCGCTCGGCGTGCTGATCGGCGGGCAGCTGTCCGGGCGGCTGCGCAAGGCGGCGGCCGCCGCGAACCAGGTCGCCAAGGGCGAGACCGACGTCCGGGTACGGGAGGCCATCGGCGGGGTCGTACGGGACGAGACCGACGATCTCGCGCGGGCGGTGGACGCCATGGCGGACGCGCTGCGACAGCGGCTGGAGGCCGAGCGGCGGGTCACCGCCGACATCGCGCACGAACTGCGCACCCCGGTGACCGGCCTGCTGACGGCCGCCGAACTGCTGCCGCCGGGCCGGCCGACGGAGCTGGTCCTGGACCGGGCGAAGGCGATGCGCACGCTCGTCGAGGACGTGCTGGAGGTGGCCCGGCTCGACGGCGCCTCGGAGCGGGCCGAGCTGCAGGACATCATGCTCGGCGAGTTCGTCGCCCGGCGGGTGGCGGCCAAGGACCCGGACATCGCCGTACGGGTGGTGCACGAGTCACAGGTCACCACCGATCCGCGGCGGCTGGAGCGGGTGCTGTTCAACCTGCTCGCCAACGCTGCCCGGCACGGCAGGCCGCCGATCGAGGTGACCGTCGAGGGCCGGGTCATCCGGGTCCGCGACCACGGTCCCGGCTTCCCCGAGGAGCTGCTCGCCGAGGGCCCGAGCCGCTTCCGCACCGGCAGCAAGGACCGTGCCGGTACGGGCCACGGGCTGGGCCTGACGATCGCGGCGGGCCAGGCCCGGGTGCTCGGCGCCCGCCTGACGTTCCGCAACGTACGCCCCGTCGGGGCCGCCGCCGACATCCCGGCGGAGGGCGCGGTGGCGGTGCTGTGGCTGCCGGAACACGCCCCGACGAGCACGGGCAGCTATCCGATGCTGCCGTTGTCGGGGGGAGCGGGCTGAGCCTGCTCGGACCGGGCCGGGGCAGCGCCCCGCAAGGCGCGAACTGCGCGCGCGACCACGACGGTGCCGCAGCCGCGCGACAGCGGAGAGCGGAGAGCGGATCCGTCGGCGCACTCAGCGAAGCAGTGAGTCGGTGAGGAGTTCCGCCGCGGCCCGGTCGAGCGGGGCGTGCCCCAGCAGGAACCGGTACCAGAAGAACCCGTAGAACTGGTCGACCAGCAGGTCGAGGTCCCTGTCGGCAGGCAACTCGCCCCGCTCCCGCCCCCGTTCGAGCACCGCCCGCACCGCGGCCCGCCGCGACTGGGTGAACACCCGCATCAGCTCGGCCAGATGCACGTCCCGCGCCGCCTCCCGGACCAGTGTGCGCAGGGCCGGCGCCGACGGCGGCCGCTGCGACGCCTCGAACGTGGCGACCGCCAGCTCGCGCAGATCCGCCCGGAGGCTTCCCGTGTCCGGCGCGGGCACCTCCTGGGCGGCGCGGTCGGTGAGCGCCTCCAGCAGGACGGCGCCCTTCGAGGGCCACCAGCGATAGAGGGTCTGTTTTCCGACGCCGGCCGCGCGCGCGATGGTCTCCACGCTCACCGGTGCGCCGTCGGCATCGGCCAGCAGCTCCAGCGCGGCGTCGAGGATCGCCCGGCGTGCCGCCTCGTTACGGCGCCGGCCGGTGTGCGGGCGGGGTTCCTTGCTGTCGTGCACGGGCCCATCCTCTCCCGAAACCGCTTGACGAGACTATGGGTCTCGGTAACTATTTAACGAGACCGACGTTCTCGGCAAAGGGCCGGAACCCGGTGATCCTTGGGAGAGAGCCCCTCATGAGCACTCCGAACAGCCCTGTGCACCCCTTGGCCGGACAGCGCGTCGTCGTCATGGGCGGCAGCTCCGGCATCGGCGAGGCGGCGGCCGCGTTCTTCGCGGCGGACGGTGCGGAGGTGGTCATCACCGGCCGCGCGCAGGACCGCCTCGACGCCGCGGCGGACCGGATCGGCGGCAAGGTCACGACGTACCGGCTGGACGGCTCGGACCGCGCCGCGGTGGACGCCTTCTTCGCGGGCTCGGGGCCCGTCGACCACCTGGTCGTCGCGCTCAGCGGCAGCAAGGGCGGCGGCCCCTTCGCCGAGCTGGACCTGGCCGAGCTGGCGGACGGCTTCGCCGGCAAGTTCTGGCCGCACGTCCATGTGCTCCAGGCTGCCCTGCCCGCCCTGCGCCGCGACAGCTCGGTGACCCTGGTGACCGCTGCCTCCGCCCGCGCCGCCCTGCCCGGCACCGCCGGCCTGGCCGCGATCAACGGCGCCCTGGAGGCGATGGTCCCGCCCCTCGCCGTGGAACTGGCACCGCTGCGCGTCAACGCGGTCTCCCGGGGCGTCGTCGACACTCCCTGGTGGAACGGCGTGCCGGCCGAGCAGCGCCGAGCCCTCTTCGACGGCTTCGCCGCCATCACACCCGTCGGCCGCATCGGCCGGCCGGAGGACATCGCCCGCGCGATCCACATGCTCGCGGCCAACGGCTTCATGACCGGTGTGGTCCTGGAGGCGACGGGCGGGGCGACGCTGGCGACGGGGCGCTGACCAGCGCCCCGAACCATGGGCGCTCAGCAGCTCCAGTCCTGCTCCAGATCCAGTCCGCCCTCCCGCCGCTGCGTGAACGAGAACCAGTTCCCGGAGTCGTCCCTGAACAGCGCCTCCGTGCCGTACGGCCGCTCCTGAGGCTCCTGAAGAAACTCGACCCCGCGGTCCTTGAGCTTCTTGTAGTCGCCGTGGATGTCATCGGTCGCCAGCACCCCCGCGCCGAGCGCCCCCTTCGCGATGAGCTTCCTCATCATCTCCGCGGACTCGGGGTCCATCGCGGGCGGCCCCGGCACCATGAGCGTCAGCTCCACGTCGGGCTGGTCGGGGGCGCCGACGGTGAGCCAGCGCATGCCGCCCTCTCCCATGGTCATGTCCGTACGAACCTCAAGGCCCAGCTTCTGGGTGTAGAAGTCCTTGGCCCGGTCCTGGTCGAGGACCCAGACGGTGGTGGTGGCAAGCCCCTTGATCATGGCTCTGCTCTCCTGTCGGCGGCGTGGTGCGGTGGGACGGATTCCCCTTCGCCACCGTAGGCAGAGCCCGGTCCGGGGTGCTTCTCCGATCTTGCGGAACGGAATCCGCCAGCCCAGAGCATGGCGTAGCAGCCGGGTATCAGGGAGGCACCGCGGCCCACGTGCCGGGCGCGGTACTCGCTCGGTGTGCGTCCGGTGCGGGCCTTGAAGCGGGCGGAGAACGTGCCGAGGCTGCTGAAGCCGACGAGCGTGCAGATCTCGGTCACGGTGAGGTCGGCGCAGCGCAGCATCTCCTCGGCCCGCTCGATGCGCCGGTGGGTCAGATACTGGCCCGGCGTCTCGCCGTAGGCGTCCTTGAAGGCGCGCAGGAAGTGGAACCGCGAGTACCCGGCGTGCGCGGCGACCGCGTCGAGATCGAGACCGGGGTCGGCCCAGTCCCGGTCCATGACGTCCTTGGCCAGACGCATACGGCGCAGCTTGTCCATGCAGCCGATGGTGACACGGGGCACTGACAACGGCTCCGGCAACGGCAACGGCAACGGCCGGCACGAACACACCGGCACCAACGCAGAAGACCCCGGGGGCGGACACCACCCCGGGGTCTTCAGCTCAGGCGCGCCTCAGACCGCTTCGACGACCTGCAGCGGAGCCGCCTCGTCGCCGCTCTGCCCCGAAGGCTTCCCGCTCCTCAGCGGGACCTCCTTCACGAACAGCGCCGCGATCAGCACGATCACCGCGATCGCCGCGCCCAGCAGGAACGCCGAGTGCGTGCCGGCGGACACCGCGTGCTGGTACGCGTCCCGGATCGGCGCCGGCAGCATGTTGATGTGCTTCGCGTCCAGCGCGGCGCTCTTCTCGGTCATGTGCTTGCCCGCCGTGCCGGCCCGCTCCGCCATGACGTGCTGGACCCGGTCGTTGAACAACGCGCCCATGATGGCCACACCGAAGGAGGAGCCGAGCGTACGGAACAGCGTCGAGGACGACGAGGCCACGCCCATGTCCTTCATCTCCACGCTGTTCTGCGCGACCAGCATGGTGACCTGCATCAGGCAGCCCATGCCCAGCCCCAGCACGGCCATGTAGACGCCGGAAGTCAGCCGGGTCGTACCGGTGTCCATCAGGGACAGCAGGTACAGCCCGACGATCATCAGCGCGCCGCCGACGACCGGGAAGACCTTGTAGCGGCCGCTGTTGGTGGTCACCCGGCCCGCGACCATCGAGGTCACCAGCATCGCGCCGAGCATCGGCAGGAGCAGCAGACCGGAGTTGGTCGCGGAGGCGCCCTGCACGGCCTGCTGGTACAGCGGCAGATAGAGCGTGGCGCCGAACATCACGAAGCCGGTGATGAAGCCGATGAGGGACATCAGGCTGAAGTTGCGGCTCTTGAACATGTGCAGCGGTACGACCGGCTCGGCGGCCTTGGTCTGCCAGAACACGAACCCGATCAGCGCGGCGACGCCGATACCGATCAGTTCCATGATCCGCGCGGACGTCCAGGCGTACTCGGAGCCGCCCCAGGTGGTGACCAGCACGATCGAGGTGATGCCGACGGTCAGCAGCGCGACGCCGAGGTAGTCGATGCGCGCCTGCGTCCGCTTCTTGGGCAGGTGCAGCACGGCGCTGACCAGCGCCAGGGCCACAGCGCCCAGCGGCAGGTTGATGTAGAAGGACCAGCGCCAGCCCCAGTTGTCGGTGATGGTGCCGCCGACCAGCGGGCCGCCGATCATCGCCAGCGCCATGACGCCGGCCATCATGCCGGTGTACTTGCCGCGCTCGCGCGGCGGGATCAGGTCGCCGATGATCGCCATGACGCCGACCATCAGACCGCCGGCGCCGAGGCCCTGCACGGCGCGGAAACCGATCAGCTCGCCCATGTTCTGGGCCATGCCGCTGAGCGCCGAGCCGATCAGGAAGAGCACGATCGAGCCGAGGAAGGCGCCCTTGCGCCCGTACATGTCCCCGACCTTGCCCCAGATCGGGGTGGAGGCCGCGGTGGCCAGGGTGTAGCCGGTGACCACCCAGGACAGGTGCTCCAGGCCGCCCAGATCGCCGACGATCGTCGGCATCGCCGTACCCACGATCATGTTGTCGAGCATCGCGAGCATCATCGCGATCATGAGCGCGAGCAGGACCACCCGCACGCTCCTGGGCCGTTTGCCCTCCGTGCCGCTTTCGACTGTGTCCGCCATCTCTTCCCACTCCCCGTACGGCGGCTACTTACTTGCCGCCCGGCTAGCTCACTACACTGGGAAGGTAGACCCGTAACTAGCCGGGCGTCAAGTAAGTTTCCGCGGAAGCGCGAGGAGTACGAGGATGGGCGTCACCATGGACGGCACCCCCAAGCAGCAGCGCCGCGGAAACACCCGCCAGCGCATCCAGGACGTGGCACTCGAACTCTTCGCGGAGCAGGGCTATGAGAAGACCTCTCTGCGCGAGATCGCCGAGCGCCTCGACGTCACGAAGGCGGCCCTCTATTACCACTTCAAGACCAAGGAAGAGATCATCGTCAGCCTCTTCGAGGATCTGACGAAGCCGATCGAGGACCTGATCGAGTGGGGCCGCAGCCGCCCGAACACCCTGGAGACCAAGCAGGACCTCGTGCGGCGCTACAGCGAGGCCCTGTCCGGCGCCGAGCCGCTGTTCCGCTTCATGCAGGAGAACCAGGCGACCGTGCGGGAACTGCGCATCGGTGACACCTTCAAGGACCGCATGCGAGGCCTGCGGGACATCCTGATGGACCCCGGGGCCGACCTCGTGGACCAGGTGCGCTCCGTCAGCGCGATGTTCACGCTGCACGCGGGGATGTTCGTGATGCAGGACCTGGAAGGCGACCCCGAGAAGAAGCGCGAGGCCGTTCTCGAGGTCGCCCTGGACCTGATCACGCAGGCGCACGAACACGCCCGCAAGAAGGACTGACTCAGACGGTGACGCCCATGCCGCGCAGGAACGCGACCGGGTCGACGGCGGAGCCGTAGTTCGGGGTCGTACGGATCTCGAAGTGCAGGTGCGGGCCGGTGGAGTTGCCGGTGGAGCCGGACAGGGCGATGTGCTGGCCGGTCTTGACGATCTGGCCGGCCTTGACGTCGATCCGGGACAGGTGCGCGTACTGCGAGTAGCTGCCGTTGCCGTGCTTGATCACGACGGCGTTGCCGTACGCGGGGCCGTCACCGGCGCCGTTCGGGCCGGCCTTGACGACGGTGCCGCCGTGCGCGGCGACGACGTCGGTGCCGGTCGGCACGGCGAAGTCCTGCCCGCTGTGCTTGGCGACCCAGTGGCTGCCGGCCTGCATGAAGCCGGCGGAGAGCGTGTACGACTTCACCGGGTCGACCCAGGAGGCGGCCGACGGGGCGGCGGCGCTCGCGACCCCGGTCCCCAGCACGGCCGTGGCGCCGATACCGGCGGCCAGGACGGCCACGCGGGTGCGGAGCGAGGACGTACGGGAAGAACGGGACGTGACGCGCTGGAACATCGAAACCTCGTCGACTCGGTGACAGAACGCCACCCCGCGAACAGGCGTCCGGCGGGGCGGCCATCTCTTGGTAACCGAGCACCCCGGCCAGCCCCAAACGCCCCGTCTACGGCAGCTGGTAGTAGGCGACCCTGAGACCACCGCGTCGTTCCAGGGTGAAAGCCCTTCTCCTTCAGGCGACGGATCCCACTATGCAGGCTAGTAAGGGACATTTCGCCTGTGCCGCTTATCACCGGCCACCCGAACCGACGATCACAGAAATGTGATGCACACCCCTAGGCACCTACCGTCCGGTAACCCTACGGTTCCCTTCGCGCCACCCTCGCCGAAGATCATGCCCCTGACATTTCAGGCACGCGTACGGACGTACGGACGTGAGAGGACCCCCACCGATGACCAGACGCCCCATGGCGCGCCGCATCTCCGCCACCGCCGTATCCGTGGCCGCCCTGGCCGCGATGGCCGCCCCGGCCCAGGCCGCGACCACGGCCGGCTCCTCCGCCACCGCCGCGAAGGTCGACTACGCCACCTGGCAGAAGGACTGCCAGACGGTGATGGACCAGGCCCTGCCGTATCTGAAGGAGCGCATCGCCGCCGCGGAGCCGGGCGAGAAGCAGGCGATCGTCTTCGACATCGACAACACCACGCTGGAGACCGACTTCGGTTTCAGCTACCCGCAGCCGGCCAACAAGCCCGTGCTGAACGTCGCCAAGTACGCCCAGGAGCACGGCGTCTCGCTGTTCTTCGTCACGGCCCGCCCGGGCATCATCTACCTGCCCACGGAGTACAACCTCGAACACGACGGCTACGACGTCTCCGGCCTCTACGTCCGGGGGCTGTTCGACCTCTTCAAGGACGTCGCCGCCTACAAGACAGCCCAGCGCGTCGACATCGAGAACAAGGGCTACTCGATCATCGCGAACATCGGCAACAGCGCCACCGACCTCTCCGGCGGCCACGCCGAGAAAACCTTCAAACTGCCCGACTACAACGGCCAGTTGTCGTAACCGGCATTTGCCGGGCATGGACAAGGGGCCGGTGCCCGAAAGCACCGGCCCCTTTTGGCTCGGCCGATCCGCCGGAGGCTTACGCGTCCTTGCTCAGGTTCGGCCCGGCACCGCCGGCCGCCTGCTCGATCGGCGGGACGTCGGGCAGTGCCGACTTCTCCTCACCCCGGAAGGTGAAGGCCTGGGTGTCGCCCTCGCCCTCGGTGTCCACGACCACGATGTGACCGGGGCGCAGCTCGCCGAAGAGGATCTTCTCCGAAAGCGTGTCCTCGACCTCGCGCTGGATCGTGCGGCGCAGCGGACGCGCGCCCAGCACCGGGTCGTAACCCTTCTTGGAGAGCAGCTCCTTGGCGGACTGGGAGAGCTCGATGCCCATGTCCCGGTCCTTCAGGCGCTCGTCCACCTTGCTGATCATCAGGTCGACGATCCGCAGGATGTCCTCCTGCGTCAGCTGCGGGAAGACGACCACGTCGTCGACGCGGTTGAGGAACTCGGGACGGAAGTGCTGCTTCAGCTCGTCCGACACCTTGTTCTTCATGCGCTCGTAGTTGGTCTTCGTGTCACCCGCGGCGGCGAAGCCGAGGTTGAAGCCCTTGGAGATGTCCCGGGTGCCGAGGTTGGTCGTCATGATGATGACCGTGTTCTTGAAGTCCACGACCCGGCCCTGGGAGTCGGTCAGGCGACCGTCCTCCAGGATCTGCAGCAGCGAGTTGAAGATGTCCGGGTGGGCCTTCTCGACCTCGTCGAAGAGGACGACGGAGAACGGCTTGCGGCGGACCTTCTCGGTCAGCTGGCCGCCCTCTTCGTAACCCACGTATCCGGGCGGGGAACCGAAGAGACGCGACACCGTGTGCTTCTCGCTGAACTCCGACATGTCGAGGGAGATCAGCGCGTCCTCGTCACCGAAGAGGAACTCGGCGAGCGCCTTGGAGAGTTCGGTCTTACCGACACCGGACGGGCCGGCGAAGATGAACGAACCACCCGGACGCTTCGGGTCCTTGAGGCCCGCACGCGTACGACGGATCGCCTTCGAGAGCGCCTTGACGGCGTCGTTCTGGCCGATGACCCGCTTGTGCAGCTCCTCCTCCATGCGGAGCAGGCGGCTGGACTCCTCCTCGGTCAGCTTGAAGACCGGGATACCGGTGGCCGTGGCGAGGACCTCGGCGATCAGCTCGCCGTCGACCTCGGCGACGACGTCCATGTCGCCGGCCTTCCACTCCTTCTCCCGCTTGGCCTTGGCGGCCAGGAGCTGCTTCTCCTTGTCGCGGAGGGAGGCGGCCTTCTCGAAGTCCTGCGAGTCGATCGCGGACTCCTTGTCCCGGCGGACGGCGGCGATCTTCTCGTCGAACTCGCGCAGGTCCGGCGGAGCGGTCATCCGGCGGATGCGCATCCGGGAGCCCGCCTCGTCGATCAGGTCGATCGCCTTGTCGGGGAGGAAGCGGTCCGAGATGTAGCGGTCGGCCAGGGTGGCCGCCTGCACCAGGGCCTCGTCCGTGATGGAGACGCGGTGGTGCGCCTCGTACCGGTCGCGCAGGCCCTTGAGGATCTCGATCGTGTGCGGCAGGGACGGCTCGGCGACCTGGATGGGCTGGAAGCGGCGCTCCAGGGCCGCGTCCTTCTCCAGGTGCTTGCGGTACTCGTCCAGGGTGGTCGCACCGATGGTCTGCAGCTCACCGCGGGCCAGCATCGGCTTGAGGATGCTCGCCGCGTCGATGGCGCCCTCGGCGGCACCCGCACCGACCAGCGTGTGCAGCTCGTCGATGAACAGGATGATGTCGCCGCGGGTGCGGATCTCCTTGAGCACCTTCTTCAGGCGCTCCTCGAAGTCACCGCGGTAGCGGGAGCCGGCGACCAGGGCGCCGAGGTCCAGCGTGTACAGGTGCTTGTCCTTGAGCGTCTCGGGCACCTCGCCCTTGACGATCGCCTGGGCGAGGCCCTCGACGACGGCGGTCTTGCCGACGCCGGGCTCACCGATCAGCACCGGGTTGTTCTTCGTACGGCGGGACAGCACCTGCATGACCCGCTCGATCTCCTTCTCGCGCCCGATGACCGGGTCGAGCTTGGACTCACGAGCGGCCTGGGTGAGGTTCCGGCCGAACTGGTCCAGGACGAGGGAGGTCGAGGGCGTGCCCTCGGCGGGGCCACCGGCGGCGGCGGTCTCCTTGCCCTGGTAGCCGGAGAGCAGCTGGATGACCTGCTGCCGCACCCGGTTGAGGTCTGCGCCCAGCTTGACCAGGACCTGGGCGGCGACGCCCTCGCCCTCACGGATCAGGCCGAGCAGGATGTGCTCCGTGCCGATGTAGTTGTGGCCCAGCTGAAGGGCCTCGCGGAGCGACAGCTCCAGGACCTTCTTGGCACGGGGGGTGAAGGGGATGTGACCGGACGGGGCCTGCTGGCCCTGGCCGATGATCTCCTCCACCTGCTGGCGGACCGCCTCAAGCGAAATGCCGAGGCTCTCCAGGGCCTTAGCGGCGACACCTTCGCCCTCGTGGATGAGACCCAGGAGGATGTGCTCGGTGCCGATGTAGTTGTGGTTGAGCATCCGGGCTTCTTCCTGAGCCAGGACGACAACCCGCCGCGCGCGGTCGGTGAACCTCTCGAACATCGTTAATCGCTCCTCAGAGCGGTCAGGCAGTGGGGGGAACTTCCCCTCCCTGTCCTTCCGCAGCTTAGTCCCGCAAGCGGGGACCGCTCATTCCAACTGCCGACACCGTCGATGGCCTCCTGACCCCGAACGCCGACATCTGCTCCAACCCGATGGTGCGAGACGATGTTCCCGCAGGCCAGGCAGATATCCCAGTCGCCAGTACGCCGATGGCGAACGTGAGACGGCCCGTCCTGCGTGTCGCCCCCTCCCACTAGGCATGTCTTACCCGCTGGGACTGAGACTCCATGCCGCGCGCACCGGTTCACTCCGCTATGGGCGAACAACCTTGCGCCTCCCCGCACCTCCGCGCGCCCCCCTTTTCGGCACTTTGCGCGATCGACAGGGCACCTAGCGTAACTTGCCGGTCGCTTCGGCGGTTGCGGGGGGCATGGTCGGCTCGGTCTCCGTGCTCTCAACGGTCCCCCTTCCCCGTCGCCCCTCGGATCCGGGCGTCCCGGACCCCGGCGATCTTCCGGCCTGCCCGGATGCCCGGGCCCGTCACTGGTACGAGAACGATCTGGGGTGGGCGACAGTGCCCGGACGGCCGCTGCGACTGCTCACGGGGGTGCGGTTCGACGTCCTGGACGTACCGGCCGAGGCGGGCGCGGGCGCGCTCCGGCATCTCGCGCCGGGCTCTCCGGTGGCCCTTCGGGGCGACCGGATGGAGCTGCTGCTGGCCGCGGGCAGCGCCGAGGAGCTGCCGGGGCTGCTGGAATGGCTGGAATGGGGCGCCGTCACCCTGGACCTACGGGTCCTGGGCGCCGGGGACGCGATGGAGGCACCGGCTCCGACGGGGGTCGGATCCGTGCAGGGGGCCGCCGTATGGCTGCGGCCCCCTGGGCCTGGGGGCGAGGTCGAGGCCTCGCTGCCGGCGATGCCGGCTCTGGGGCGCGAGGCGAGCGCCCCCGATCTCGTACGGCTGGTGGACACGGTGGCAGCGCACTGTCACCGGGTGCGGCTGCGGCGACTGCGCGCCGGACTGCCGACCGCCTGCCGGCGGGATCAGCCGTTGGCCTTCTCGTAGGCCTCGCGAATGGTCGCGGGAACACGGCCGCGGTCGTTGACCTCGTAACCGTTCTCCTTCGCCCAGGCGCGGATCGCCGCGGTGTCCTGGTTGCCACCGGAAGCAGCACGCGCCTTTCCACGTCCGCCCGACGCACGGCCACCGGTACGCCGGCCGCCCTTCACATAGGGGTCGAGAAGGCCGCGCAGCTTGTCCGCATTGGCGGTCGTGAGATCGATCTCGTACGTCTTGCCGTCCAGCGCGAACGTCACGGTCTCGTCCGCCTCGCCGCCGTCGAGGTCGTCGACAAGAAGGACCTGAACCTTCTGTGCCACCGGATTTCCTTTCATCGATAACGTTGAGGGGTCAGGGGTCTGCGGCGTCCGCCGTTTCGCCGCCCCTGTTATATGCAGTACTGCAGTACGTCGGAAAGCAAACCGCTTTTGCCGGAAAAACACAAACCCCTGGGAGAGGACCGACGGGCGGCCTCCGTCCGGAAACATGCGCGTTTCGGACATAGGGCACCCGGGCAATGACGATCACAGATGCAGAAGCATCCGGCTGTTGCCCAAGGTGTTCGGTTTCACTCGTTCGAGACCCAGGAACTCCGCGACGCCCTCGTCATAGGAACGCAAGAGCTCCGCGTACACATCGGTGTCGACCGGTGTCTCCCCGATCTCCACGAAGCCGTGCTTCCCGAAGAAGTCCACTTCGAAGGTCAGGCAGAAAACCCGGCGAACGCCGAGCCAGCGCGCGGTCTGCAGCAACTTCTCCAGCAACTGGTGGCCGACGCCGGCGCCCTTGAGACCGGGCTTCACCGCCAGAGTGCGGACTTCCGCGAGGTCCTCCCACATGACGTGCAGCGCGCCGCAGCCGACCACCTCGGCGTTGTCGTCGCGTTCCGCGACCCAGAACTCCTGGATGTCCTCGTAAAGCGTGACCGTGGCTTTGTCGAGCAGGATCCGGTCACGGGCGTAGGCGTCGAGGAGGCGGCGCACGGCCGGGACATCGCTGGTCCGGGCGCGCCGGACGGTGATGGCTTTTGCGGAGACTTCAGGACGCTCTGCTGACATGAGCGGACGCTATCGCTCGTCCGCGGCCCCGGCCGAGCCGGGGTTCTCCTCTTGCCGGGCTCCGGGCGCTTCCTGTTGCGCGGCTTCCTCTTGCGCGGCTTCCTGTTGCCGCGGTGCGGGGGCTTGAACGGTTTCCGGGCCCTGGACGATGCGTACGGCGTCCCTGAGGGCCTGGCGCTGTTCCTCGCTCATCATCCCGAAGAACGCGACGAGAGCGGCGGCCGGGTTGTCGCTCTGCGACCAGGCGTCGTTCATGAGGGCGGCGGCGTACGCGGCCCGCGTCGAGACGGCCTCATAGCGATAGGCGCGCCCTTCCGCCTCGCGGCGGACCCAGCCCTTCTGATGGAGATTGTCCAAAACGGTCATCACGGTGGTGTACGCGATGGAGCGTTCCTGCTGGAGGTCTTCCAGGACTTCTCGAACGGTCACCGGGCGGTTCCACTTCCACACCCGCGTCATGACCGCGTCTTCGAGTTCTCCCAATGGGCGAGGCACAACTCAGAACAATAGTGGGAGATCCCTGCAATGGCGTGCCGGACGTGCACTAAGCCCGCGAATAGGAACAAAAAGGGCGTACGGCTCGAAGTCGCATCAGGGCGGCGCCCGCCCGGCAGGCCGCCTCAGGCATCGCCAGGCCGACCAGGCCGGCTCAGGCGTCGCCGCCGGCGGAGGCCTGACGCGCACCCTCCGCGCGCGCGAGGGCGGCGTCGACGGCGGCGTCCTCCTTGGCCTTGGCGGCCCCGCCCTGGGTCTTCACGATCACCCTGACCACACCGATGAAGAACACGGCCATCACGACCGGAGGCACGAGCGCGGAGACGTAGTCCATGCCTCCAGAGTAGCCACGGGGCAACGGGCGAAAGGTACGGGGTGCGCGAACCGCCCCCGAGTCGGCGCGGCGCTCAGCCGGCGGCCAGCTGGCGGCTCTCGGCGGGATTCGCCGGATCCGCCGGAGGCGTCGGCTTGCGGCGCGGGAAGACCTCCCCCGGGGTCGGGATGGGCCGCTTCGGCGCGGCCGGCTCCGTGGCGGGCCGCTCCGCAGGCGCCGGGCCGGGCTTGGGCGCCGGCTTCGTCGCGGGACTCTGCGCGGGCTTCTGCGCCGGTTTCTGCGACTCCTCCGCCTGCCGGGCCCCGGAGTCCGCGCCGCCGCCCGGAAGGGCCGTCAGACGGGCGCGTGAAGGCGGCACGGCGGGCGCGGGCACCTTGCGCGCGCCCTGCGCGAACCGGGCCCGTACGTCCTGCTCGGCCAGCGCCCGGCAGCGGTCCAGCAGTGCGGCCGCCCCCGGGTTGCCGCGCAGCGCCCGCAGCGCGGCGAGATCCTCCGGCGCCGGCCGGTGCCCGGCCCCCAGCGCCTCCTCCAGAAGGGTGAGGTAGCCGGCGGCGGTACCCGGGAGCGCGGCCCGGTACCGGCCGAGGTCGGCCACCAGGAAAGCGCGCAGTCTCGCCCCCTCGCGCATCGCCTCGTCGAGCGACTCTGCGAGCCGGAAACAGTCCTTGACGTCCTCGGCGGACGCTTGGCCGGGGTGAAGGGCGAGGGCGAGGGCGCGGCGGAGCACACGCAGCTCCTCCACGCCGAACGCCATGCCGCCGCGGGATCCGTATGGCGTGGGCATGCGGCGACGCTACCGCTAATCGGACAAAAGTGACGGATCGGGATGTCTTTTCGAGGCGTGTCGCTCCCGGTTTCCCCCGACCGGGGCCACGGACACGCCCCACGCGCGCGTGCAGCGAAGCACACCGGCGCTCCAGGAGGGCGCCGGTCGGCTCACAGCCGCGACACGTTCCGCTCGTACACCAGGCGCAGCCCGATCAGCGTCAGCCACGGCTGGTGCTCGTCGATCACCGAGGACTCCCCCAGCACCATCGGCGCGAGCCCGCCCGTGGCGATCACCGTGACGTCGTCCGGGTCGTCGGCCAGCTCCCGCGCCATCCGGCTGACGACCCCGTCGACCTGCCCGGCGAAGCCGTACACGATGCCGGACTGCATGGCCTCGACGGTGTTCTTGCCGATCACGCTGCGCGGCCGGGCCACCTCGATCTTCCGCAGCTGCGCGCCCTTGACGCCGAGCGCCTCCACGGAGATCTCGATGCCGGGCGCGATGACGCCGCCGACGTACTCCCCGCGCGCGGAGACCGCGTCGAACGTGGTCGCCGTACCGAAGTCGACGACGATCGCCGGGCCGCCGTACAGCTCGACGGCCGCGACCGCGTTGATGATCCGGTCGGCGCCGACCTCCTTGGGGTTGTCCGTGAGGATCGGCACGCCGGTCTTCACGCCCGGCTCGACCAGGACCGCGGGGACGTCGCCGTAGTAGCGCCGGGTGACCTCGCGCAGCTCGTGCAGCACCGACGGGACCGTCGCGCAGATCGCGATGCCGTCGATGCCGTCGCCCAGCTCCTCGCCGAGCAGCGGGTGCATGCCCATCAGGCCCTGCAGCAGCACCGCCAGCTCGTCCGCCGTGCGGCGCGCATCCGTGGAGATGCGCCAGTGCTCGACGATGTCCTCGCCGTCGAACAGCCCGAGGACGGTGTGCGTGTTGCCGACGTCGATCGTGAGCAGCATGGCCGTTACTCCGCCTCGCGCAGGTCCAGGCCGATGTCCAGGATCGGCGAGGAGTGGGTGAGCGCGCCGACGGCCAGGAAGTCCACGCCCGTGTCGGCGTACATGCGCGCGATGTCGAGCGTCAGCCGGCCGGAGGCCTCCAGCAGCGCCCGCCCGCGGACGATCCCGACGGCCTCCGCGCACTCGTCGGGCGTGAAGTTGTCCAGCAGGATCAGGTCCGCGCCCGCCTCGACGACCTCGCGCAGCTGGTGCAGGGTGTCGACCTCGACCTCGATCGGAACGTCCGGGAACTGCTCCCGTACGGCCTTGAAGGCCTGCGCGACGCCACCGGCGGCCACCACGTGGTTGTCCTTGACCAGGGCCGCGTCGGACAGCGACATGCGGTGGTTGACGCCGCCGCCGCAGCGGACGGCGAACTTCTCCAGCGAGCGCAGCCCGGGGGTCGTCTTGCGGGTGTCCCGCACCCGCGTGCCGGTGCCCTCCAGTGCGTCCGCCCACGCGCGCGTGGCCGTCGCGATGCCGGACAGGCGGCACAGGATGTTCAGCGCGCTGCGCTCGGCGGTCAGCAGGTCACGCGTGCGTGTCGTGACCGACAGCAGCTTCTGCCCGGCCTCGATCCGGTCGCCGTCCTCGGCGTGCCGCTCGACCTCGAACTCGTCCGTGCAGACCACGGAGAGCACCGCCTCGGCGACCCTGAGGCCCGCCACGACGCCCGCCTCACGCGCGGTGAAGTCGCCGGTGGCGACGGCCTCCTCGGGGATGGTCGCGACGGTCGTCACGTCCACGCCGCCGTCCAGGTCCTCCTGGATGGCCACGTTGGCGATGTCCTCGACCTCTACGGGGTCGAGCCCGGCGGCGGCCAGCAGCTCGGCGAGCGCGGGGTCGAGCCCGCTCTCCAGGTACTCCTCGTCGCCCTCGGCGCCGCAGGCGCAGCCGTCGCCGCAGCCGCCGGTGGGGGCGAGGGGAAGGTCGTCGGTGCTCACGTCTGTCACTGCTCCTGAGGCGCTGGTGTTACCGGGTAGGGGGGAAGTCTGCGGTGTCGGTGGTGTGCACGGCCAGCGACCGGTCGGGGTTCAGCCGTACGACGATGTGCCGCCGCCAGTGGGTGTCGTCGCGCTCGGGGCTGTCCTCGCGCCAGTGGCAGCCGCGGGTCTCCTCACGCATCCGCGCGGCGGCGACCAGGACGCGGGCGACGCACAGGAGGTTGGTGGCCTCCCAGGTGTCGACGCCGGGCTCGGCGGTCTTTCCGTTCTCGTCGAGGGCGTCACGGGCCTCGCTGTGCAGCTGCTGGAGCTGCCCGGCGGCCTTCGCGAGGGACTCCTCCGAGCGCAGCACGCCCGCGCCCTCGGTCATGATCCGCTGGATGGCGAACCGGGCCTCGGGGGCGAGCAGCGGGTGCTCCGGCCTCTCGGGGTCCGGGACGGGCTGGGGCACGCGCGCGTGGAGGCCGTTCTCCGCCCGCACCGCGGCGATGTCGGCGGCGATCCGCTCCGCGTAGACGAGGCCTTCGAGGAGGGAGTTGGAGGCGAGCCGGTTCGCGCCGTGCACACCGGTGCAGGCGACCTCGCCGCACGCGTACAGGCCGGGCACGGTCGTGCGTCCCTGCGCGTCGGTGCGGACGCCTCCGGAGGCGTAGTGGGCGGCCGGGGCGATCGGGATGAAGTCGGTGACCGGGTCGATGCCGTTGGCACGGCAGGCGGCCGTGATGGTCGGGAAGCGGTGCTCCCACATCTCGGCGCCGAAGTGCCGGGCGTCGAGGTACATGTGCTCGGCGCCCTGCTCCAGCATCCGCCGCAGGATGCCCTTGGCGACGATGTCCCGGGGCGCCAGCTCGGCCAGCTCGTGCTGCCCGACCATGAAGCGCACACCGTCGGCGTCGACCAGGTGGGCGCCCTCGCCGCGCACCGCCTCGGACACCAGCGGCTGCTGGCCCTCGGCGTCCGGGCCGAGGAACAGCACGGTCGGGTGGAACTGCACGAACTCCAGGTCGCTGACCTCGGCGCCCGCGCGCAGCGCCAGCGCCACGCCGTCACCGGTCGACACGGACGGGTTGGTGGTCGCGGAGAACACCTGGCCCATGCCGCCGGTCGCGAGGACCACCGCGGGGGCGTGCACGGCGCCCACGCCGTCGTGCTGGCCCTCGCCCATCACGTGCAGCGTGACACCGGCCGTACGGCCCTCGGCGTCGGTGAGCAGGTCCAGCACGAGCGCGTTCTCGATGGTGCGCAGCCCACGCGCGCGTACCGCCTCCACGAGCGCCCGGGAGACCTCCGCGCCGGTCGCGTCGCCGCCCGCGTGGGCGATCCGGCGCCGGTGGTGGCCGCCCTCGCGGGTGAGGTGGATGTCGCCCTCGTCGTCGGTGTCGAAGTGGGCGCCGGTGGAGATCAGCCGCCGTACCGCGTCGGGGCCCTCGGTGACGAGGATCCGTACGGCCTCCTCGTCGCACAGGCCCGCGCCGGCCACCAGGGTGTCCCCCAGGTGCTGTTCGGGCGTGTCGCCCTCACCGAGCGCCGCGGCGATGCCGCCCTGCGCCCAGCGGGTGGAGCCGTCGTCCAGGCGGGCCTTGGTCACGACGACGGTCGTCAGGCCCGCGGCCTCGCAGCGCAGGGCGGCGGTCAGACCGGCCACTCCGGAGCCGACGACGACCACGTCCGCCGGGATGGACCACCCGGGGGCGGGCGCGTGCAGTCGTATGCCTGTGCTGGTGCCTGTGCTGGTCACGAGGCGGCTCCGAAGGTGAGAGGGAGGTTGTCGATCAGCCGGGTCGTGCCGACCCGGGCGGCGACGGCGAGGACGGCCTCGCCGGTGAAGTCGTCACCGATCTCGGTGAAGTCGGACGGGTCGACGAGGGCCAGGTAGTCCAGTTCGAGCGGCGGAGAAAGGCGCGCGGCCTCCTCCAGCACCTGCCGTGCGGCCGCGCGGACGGCCGCCGGGCCGCCGGGGGACGCCGTGGCGACCGCATGCGCGTCGGCGGCCGCACGGGACTCCCCGAGGGCGCTCAGCGCCTCGGCACGCGCGCGCGTGGAGGGCACTTCGCGGGCACGCGCGCGCAGTGCCTCCTGCGCGGCGTGCCGGTCGCTGCCCGCGAACAGTGCCCGGGACAGCGCGAGCGCGGTACGGCGCTCCTCCGGCGAGAGGTAGCGGTTGCGGCTGGACAGGGCCAGCCCGTCCTCCTCGCGCACGGTCGGCACGCCGACGATCTCCACGCCGAAGTTCAGGTCCCGCACCATGCGCCGGATCAGGGCCAGCTGCTGGGCGTCCTTCTGGCCGTACAGGGCCACGTCGGGGCGGGTGAGGTGCAGCAGCTTGGCGACGACGGTGAGCATGCCGTCGAAGTGGCCGGGCCGCGAGGCGCCCTCCAGGCGTTCGCCCATGGGGCCCGCGGTGATCCGGACCTGCGGAGCGCCTCCGGGGTAGACCTCGTCCACGGACGGCGCGAACACCACGTCCGCACCGGCCTGCTCGGCGAGCTTCAGGTCGGCGTCCAGGGTGCGCGGGTAGCGGTCCAGGTCCTCACCGGCGCCGAACTGCAACGGGTTGACGAAGACGGTGACGACGACCTCGCCGTCCGGGCCGGCGATCCCACGCGCCGTGCGGATCAGCGTGGCGTGGCCCTCGTGCAGGGCGCCCATGGTCATCACGACGGCGCGGCGGCCACGGCGCACACGCGCGTGCAGCTCGCCGGCGGTGCTCAGCAGGGCGGTGGTCATCGGTCGTTCCCCTCGGTGCCGTGAGTGCCGTTCGTGCCGCCGGCTCCGTCGGCCAGCACGCCGAGCAGGTCCTCGGCGAGTTCGGGCTTCAGCAGGCCGTGTGCGAGCGCCCGGTCGGCGGTCGCGCGGGCCATCGCGACGTAGCCCGCGACGGTCTGCGGGGCGTGCTTGCGCAGCTCGGTGATGTGCGCGGCGACCGTGCCGGCGTCCCCGCGCGCGACGGGCCCGGTGAGCGCCAGATCGCCGGAGCGCAGCGCGTTGTCCAGGGCGGCGCCGAGCAGCGGGCCGAGCATCCGGTCGGGCGCCCCGACGCCCGCGGTACGCAGCAGCTCCATCGACTGGGCGACCAGGGTCACCAGGTGGTTGGCGCCGAGCGCGAGGGCCGCGTGGTAGAGCGGGCGGTTCTGCTCGCTGATCCACTCGGGCTCGCCGCCCATCTCGATGACGAGGGCCTCGGCGGCGAGCCGCAGCTCCTCGGGCGCGGTGACGCCGAAGGAGCAGCCGGCGAGGCGCTGGACGTCCACGGGGGTCCCGGTGAAGGTCATCGCCGGGTGCAGCGCCAGCGGCAGCGCACCCGCGCGCAGGGCCGGGTCGAGGACTCCCGCGCCGTACCGGCCCGAGGTGTGCACGAGCAGCTGCCCGGGCCGTACCGCACCGGTCTCGGCGAGGCCGGTGACCAGGCCGGGCAGGACGTCGTCGGGGACGGTGAGCAGCACCAGGTCGGCCCGCTGCAGAACCTCGGCGGGCGGCACCAGCGGCACGTCCGGCAGCATGGTCTCGGCACGCCGCCGGGAGGCGTCGGAGACGCCGGAGACGGCCACCGGGCGGTGCCCGGCGAGCTGGAGGGACGCGGCGAGCGCGGGGCCCACGCGGCCGGCGCCGACGACACCGACGGTGAGCCGCGCGGGGCGGTCCTTGAGGTCTGGCTGGTGGACTGTACTCACGCGACGGCGGCCTTCCGTTCCAGTCCGCTCTGGGTACCGGACGATTTCTCGTCATGTTAACGCTATCTCGGTCCGGTGCCGATCGGCCGTCCACAGGCTGTGGGTTACGCCACGTGTACGCCACGCAGCCACCTGTCCACCGGCGCGGCATGATCCGCACATGACCGACACGGCGGACACGAACGACGGGCAGCAGGCGGAGCAGTCCCCACGGGAACGGATGAGGGAACGGCGCCGGGCAGCCTTCGCGAAGGCGGAACGTGTGCTGTCCCGCCCGGGCTTCCAGCGCACGATCCGGGAGCGGCTGGCAGCTCTCCAGGAAGCGGCACCCGAGGTGTACGACCTGGACCGGCACGCGGACATCTACGGCGACGGGATCGTGGCGGACCTGGAGGAACGGGTCGCGGCCCTGCTCGGCACCGAGGCCGCCGCGTTCTTCCCGACCGGCACGATGGCCCAGCAGGTGGCGCTGCGCTGCTGGGCGGGCCGCACCGGCAACCGCGCGGTCGCCCTGCACGCCCTGGCCCACCCGGAGGTGCACGAACGGCACGCGTTCAGCCAGGTCAGCGGGTTGCGTCCGGTGCGCGTGACCAGTGAGCCCCGGCTGCCCACCGCCGCCGAGATACGCGACTTCGACGAGCCCTTCGGCGCGCTGATGCTGGAACTGCCGCTCCGGGACGCCGGTTTCGTGCTGCCCACCTGGGAGGAGCTGACCGAGGTCGTCGAGGCCGCGCGGGAGTGCGACGCGGTGGTGCACTTCGACGGCGCGCGCCTGTGGGAGTGCACCGTCCACTTCGGCCGGCCCCTCGAAGAGATCGCGGGCCTCGCGGACAGCGTCTACGTGTCGTTCTACAAGTCCCTCGACGGCTTCGGCGGCGCCGCGCTGGCCGGCCCGCAGACGCTGGTCGATGAGGCGAAGACCTGGCGGCACCGGTACGGCGGCATGGTCTTCCAGCAGTTCCCCACCGCGCTGTCGGCGCTCGCCGGCCTGGAGCGCGAGCTGCCCCGGCTGCCGGACTACGTGCGGCACGCGCGCGTGGTCGCCGCCGCGCTGCGGGAGGGCTTCGCCGCGGCAGGCGTACCGTCGGTGCGCGTGCACCCCGGGGAACCGCACACGCACGACTTCCAGGTCTGGCTGCCGTACGAACCGGACGTCCTCATGGAGGCGGCGGTGCGCCAGGCCGAGGAGACGGGAACGTTCCTCTTCGCCAACCCCTGGGACCGCGGCGCGCCGGGGCTGTCCTTCACCGAGGTCGCCGTGCGCTCGCAGGGCCTCCAGTGGACGGCGGACGACGTGCGGGCGGCCGTCGCCGACTTCGTGGAGCGCCTGCCCACGGGGTGATCACACGGCGCGCAGGCGCAGCCACCGGCGCAGGGCGCACCGCACCCGCCCCCGCGCCGGACGCCCGGCGACGACCGCGTGGAAGCGCCGGTAGTCGCGCAGTTCGCGCACCAGGGCGGCGTCGTGCCGGCCCGGCGCGGGCGGCTCCGGTTCGCCGAGCACGCGGGCACGGTAACTGTCCAGGAGGTACTGCTGGGTGATGCTCATGGGATGGCCTTCTCGGGACGTGGACTGATCGGTGACGGACGGGTGTCCGATCGGGCTCCGCGGCTGCCCCGGTGCCTCCAGCCTGCTCCCGGCCGGGGCGGCTGTCCCGTGGATTGACGCCTGCCGTCAATCCACGGCGGCGCTGTCAGTGGCCGGGTGCACGATGGAGGGCATGAGCGTGACCATCGACATCACCGGACTGCCACCGGAGCGGGTCTCCGTCGTGCCCTCTCCGCTGGCGGAACTGGGAATGGCCCTGCACGCCCTCAGCGAGCCCGGCCACCACCCCGGCCTCCAGGGCTGGGCGACGGCCGTCTCGTCCCGGCTGGACCCCTGCCTGGCCGACCGGCTGTGCGAGGCGGAGTTCCTGTGGCGTACGACGTTCTCGGACGTCTTCGCCCCGTTCGCGGGCATCCCCGGCGGCCACGCGCTCCCCGGTGCCACGCTCGCCGAGGAGCTGGACCAGCTGGACAAGCTGACGGACCACCAGTTCGTCACCGCGGCACTCGAGTTCACCTGCCAGCTGCGCTACGACTCCCAGGTTTCCGGCCCCCTCGAAGACCCGGAGCTGCGCCGGCGCTCCCTGGAACTGGCCGCCGCGCGCGGTGCCGTACAGGAGCGGTTCACGCGTCGGCTGCTGGAGGATCCGCCGGCCGTCCGCGCCTGGTTCCGGGAGCTGATGCTCGACTGCGACGAGGCCTTCTTCGCCGACGTCTGGGCCCGCGTCCAGCCCCAGCTCGCCGCGGACGCCCGGCACAAGAGCGAACTGCTGCGCCGCAAGGGCCTCGGCGAGGCCCTGGCGTCCCTCTCGGGAGCCGTCTCGCTGGACCAGGAGGCCGCGCTCATCACCGTCGACAAGCTCCTGGAGGGCCACACCGCCACCGGTGACGGCGGCCTGGTCCTCGTCCCGACGAGCCTGGGCTGGCCGCATGTGATGGTCCTGCACCGGTACGGCTGGCAGCCCGCGATCACCTATCCCGCGAGCGGCACGCGACCGCAGGCCCCGTCCGTCGAGCAGCTCACCCGCCGGCTGGAGGCGCTGGCCCACCCGGTGCGGCTGCGGCTGTGCCGGCATCTCGCGCGGTCCCCGCACACCACCGGCGAACTGGCCGACGCCCACGGCATGTCGGCCCCCGAGATATCCCGGCACCTCTCGGTGCTGAAGAAGGCGGGCCTGATCACCGACTGCCGCCGGGGCCGGTACGTCCAGCACCAGCTGGACCTGTCGGCGGTGGCCCGGCTGGGCAGCGACTTCCTCGAGGGCGTCCTGCGCTGAGGCCGCGCCCGTACGGCTCCCGCCTCGGCGTGGCCCTGGATACAGCCGGCAGGGCCCGGTCCCGACCGCCGGGGACGCTCCGGCACCCGGCGCCCAGCCGCGACCTCTCAGGCACCGGACGGTCCCGTGTCTCTGATCACCCGAAACGCAGCGGCACACGCCGCCCCGGCGGCAAACGAGCAGGCACCGGGCCGTCCCGCGTCTCGGACCACCGGACACCGACACCCGCCGCCCCAGCCGTGGACCGTCCAGGCACGGGCAGGGAAGGTCTCAGCCGTGCCCGCCCGCGCGCACCAGGCCCGTCTCGTAGGCCAGCACCACGACCTGCACCCGGTCGCGCAGGCCGAGCTTGGTCAGGATGCGGCCCACATGGGTCTTCACGGTCGCCTCGCTCAGCACCAGCCGGGCCGCGATCTCACCGTTGGACAGGCCCTGCGCGACCAGCACCATCACCTCGCGCTCCCGGTCGGTGAGCCGCTCCAGCTCCTTGTGCTGCGGCTCCTTGCCGGCGGAGGGCAGCATGGGCGCGAAGCGGTCCAGCAGGCGCCGGGTGGTGGAGGGCGCCACGACCGCGTCGCCGCTGTGCACGGCACGGATCGCGGCCAGCAGATCACCGGGCGGCACGTCCTTGAGCATGAAGCCGGAGGCGCCCGCCTTCAGCCCGGAGAAGGCGTACTCGTCGAGGTCGAACGTGGTCAGGATCAGCACCTTGGGCGGATTGGGTTCGGCGCAGATCCGCCGGGTGGCCTCCACGCCGTCCAGCTTCGGCATGCGCACGTCCATCAGGACGACATCGACGGCGGTGGAGCGGATCACCTGGAGGGCCTCGACGCCGTCGCCCGCCTCCGCGACGACCTCCATGTCCGGCTGGGCGGCGAGCACCATCCGGAATCCGGTGCGCAGCAGCACCTGGTCGTCCACGAGCATCACGCGGATCGTCATCGGGCCTCTTTCGTTCGGGGCGGTGGATGCCGCTTCAGGCGAGAGTGTCACAGGTGTCAACGGGGGCGTGCGGCTGCGTCAGTGCGCCGGTTTGAGCGGCAGCAGGGCGCTGATGCGGAATCCTCCGCCCGGACGCGGGCCTGCGTCCAGGGTGCCGCCGACCATGCCGACCCGCTCGCGCATGCCGATCAGGCCGTGCCCCCGGCCGTCGGCGCCGCCCTCCTCGTACAGCTCGTGCGGGGCGCCCTTGCCGTCGTCCTCGACGAGGAGGCCGAGCCCGTCGTCGAAGTAGACCAGCCGCACGCTCGCGCCCGCGTTGGGCCCGCCGTGCTTGCGCGTGTTGGTGAGCGCCTCCTGCACGATCCGGTACGCGGTCAGCTCCACACCGCTGGGCAGGGGGCGCGGGGTGCCCTCGACCTTGAAGTCGACCGGGAGGCCCGAGCTGCGGCACTGCTCGATGAGGTCGTCGATCTGCTCGACGTCCGGCTGGGGGACGTACTCCCCGCTCTCCTGGTGCTCCCCGGTGCGCAGTACGCCCAGCAGGCGGCGCATCTCGGCGAGGGCCTGACGGCCGGTGGAGGAGATCGTCTCCAAGGCCTTCTTGGCCTGGTCGGGCGCGGCGTCGAGGACATAGGCGGCGCCGTCCGCCTGCACCACCATCACCGACACGTTGTGCGCGACGACATCGTGCAGCTCGCGGGCGATACGGGCGCGCTCGGCGGCCACCGCGACCTTCGACTGCGCCTCGCGCTCCTTCTCCAGACGGGCCGCGCGCTCCTCCAGCTGGGCGAAGTAGGCGCGCCGGGTGCGCATGGAGTCACCGAGCACCCAGGCAAGCGCGAAGGGCACCGTCTGGAAGACCGCGATGGCGATCTGCCCGGCGAAACTCGAGTGCTCGGCCGGCCACCGGATCTGCGCGAGAGCCGCCGCGCAGAAGCTGACCGCGAGGGCGAGCCGGGAGGCCCAGCGCGCACCGACCGCCGCGACCGTGTAGGTGATCACCAGCATCGCGAAATCGGCGACGGTCGTCTCGACGTCCAGCACCAGCTGGGCCAGCCCCGTCGCCAGCGCGACCAGCAGCATCGGCTCCGGGAAACGGCGGCGCAGCGCGACGACGACGCACAGGACGGCGGACACGGCCATCCCGGCGGCGAGGGTCCCGTGGTACCCGGGCGTCCCGTGGAGATTGACCACGCTCACACCGGACAGCCCGAACAGGACGACGGCCCAGAAAGTGTCGACCCACGTCGGGTGGCGGCGGAGGAAGTCGTAGAGGCGCTGCACGTAACCCAGAGTAGGGAAACCGGATGCGTGCATGGGTCAACCGGAGGGCCGATCCGTGCCCGGCACGTGTACTCCGCAAGGTGGAGGAAGTGATCATCTGTGCGCCTAGTCTGGTGCGGTGACGGATGAGACGGCACGGGAAGCGGAACGGTCCCCCGGCGACGGGCCCGGCGCCCGCGGCCGGCGGGACGACAGCGGCCCGCGCGGGTGGCGTACGGCGACCGAGGCGGCGCTGTACGGCCCCGGCGGTTTCTATCGCCGCCCGGAGGGCCCGGCCGGCCACTTCCGTACGTCCGTGCACGCGTCCCCGCTGTTCGCGCAGGCCGTGGCCCGGCTGCTGTGCCGGGTCGACGAGGCGCTGGGACGGCCCCCGGCGCTGGACTTCGTCGACATGGGGGCGGGGCGCGGCGAACTGGTCACCGGCGTGCTCGCCGCTCTCCCGGCCGGCGTGGCCGCACGCGTGCGTGCGTACGCCGTCGAGCTCGCCGGCCGCCCGGCCGGACTGGACGAACGGATCACCTGGCTGGACACACCCCCGGCCGCCGTCACGGGGCTGCTGTTCGCCAACGAGTGGCTGGACAACGTGCCCGTGGACGTCGCCGAGGTCGACCCCGCGGGAGTCCCCCGGCTGGTGCTCGTCACCGACGACGGCAGCGAGCGGCTCGGGGAGCCCGTGTCCGGCGCGGACGCGGACTGGCTCGCGCGCTGGTGGGCCCTGCCCGCGGAGGAGGGGCTGCGCGCGGAGATCGGGCTGCCCCGGGACCTGGCGTGGCGGTCGGTGGTGGACCGGGTGGTGCGCGGGCTCGCGGTGGCCGTGGACTACGCGCACACCGTCGACACGCGTCCCCCGTTCGGGACGCTCACCGGCTTCCGGGAAGGGCGCGAGACGGCGCCCGTGCCGGACGGATCGTGCGACATCACAGCGCACGTCGCCCTGGACGCGTGCGCGGCGGCTCCCACGGCGCACGCGCCCTCGGAGACACCCGGGCAGACAGCGCGCACGGCGTGCGACACAGCGCGCACGACCGCGGGAGCGGCGCGCACGACGGAAGACACGACCCACGCCCCCTCGGACGCGCCAGACGCGCCCGACGCGCCACTGGGCACGGCTCGCACACCCAAGACCACGGCGCGCGCGCTGCCGTCCGCGCGCCTGCTCACGCAGCGCGCCGCCCTGCACGCCCTGGGCATCACCGGCGCACGCCCCCCGCTCGCGCTGGCCTCCACGGACCCCACCGCCTACGTGCGTGCCCTCGCGGGCGCCGGGGAGGCCGCCGAACTCACCGCGCCGGGCGGCCTCGGCGACTTCGGCTGGCTGGTCCAGCCGGTTGGAATTCCGGACCCGCTCGTCTGAGCCGGCCCGCTGCCGCAGCCGGCCTACTTGTCGATGTCGCCGACCACGAAGAACATCGAGCCCAGGATCGCCACCATGTCGGCCACCAGCGTCCCCGGCAGCAGCTCGGTCAGCGCCTGGATGTTGTTGTACGAGGCCGAGCGCAGCTTCAGCCGGTACGGCGTCTTCTCGCCCTTGCTGACCAGGTAGTAGCCGTTGATGCCGAGGGGGTTCTCGGTCCACGCGTACGTATGCCCCTCGGGCGCCTTCAGCACCTTCGGCAGCCGCTGGTTGATCGGCCCGGGCGGCAGCGCGGCGAGCCGGTCCAGGCAGGCGTCGGCCAGGTCCAGCGCGTTGTGTGTCTGCTCCAGCAGGACCTCGAAACGGGCCAGGCAGTCGCCCTCGCTGCGGGTGACGACCTTCAGCGTGTCCTGAAGGTCGCCGTACGCCAGGTACGGCTCGTCGCGGCGCAGGTCGAAGTCGACGCCCGAGGCGCGCGCGATGGGCCCGCTCACGCCGTAGGCGTGCACGGTCTCCGGTGTCATGGCGCCGACTCCGCGCGTGCGCCCCCGGAAGATCTCGTTGCCGAGCACCAGGTCGTCGAAGACGTCCATGCGCGAGCGCACGTCGGCCACGGCGGCACGCGCGCGTGCCGTCCAGCCGGCCGGCAGATCCTCCTTGAGGCCGCCGACGCGGTTGAACATGTAGTGCATGCGCCCGCCGGAGACCTCCTCCATGACGTTCTGCAGCACCTCGCGCTCCCGGAACGCATAGAACACCGGGGTGATGCCGCCCAGCTCCAGCGGGTAGGACCCGAGGAACATCAGGTGGTTCAGCACCCGGTTCAGCTCGGCGAGCAGCGTGCGCGTCCACACCGCCCGCTCGGGCACCTCCATGCCGAGCATCCGCTCCACGGCGAGGACCACGCCCAGCTCGTTCGAGAACGCCGACAGCCAGTCGTGGCGGTTGGCGAGCATGATGATCTGGCGGTAGTCGCGGGCCTCGAAGAGTTTCTCGGCGCCCCGGTGCATATAGCCGATCACCGGTTCCGCGCGCACGATGCGCTCCCCGTCCAGCACGAGCCTGAGCCGCAGCACGCCGTGCGTGGACGGATGCTGAGGCCCGATGTTGAGCACCATGTCGGTGCTTTCCGCGGCGCCGCCGATCCCGACCGTGGTCTCCGTCGTAGGAGTCATGGCCCCAGTTTCCCCTACGTACGCTGAGCCCATGGAAACGGGGAGCCCGGAGGAGACCGGGATACCGGTGGCCGAGCCGGCGTGGCGGGGACTGCATCCCGCTCTGGTGCGGGTACGGCGGCTGCTCATCGTCGTGTGGACGGCGGTGCTCACCGTCGCCGTCGGGTTGCTGCTGGGCCTGCTCGTGGGGCCCGCGTGGGCCGCCTTCGCGGCGCTGCCGCCGGCCCTCGCCGTGTGGGGCTGGCGGCTGGTGGAGCGCAACTGGCGCTCGTGGCGTTACGCCGAGCGCGGGGACGACCTGCTGATCAGCCGCGGTGTCCTGTGGCGCGAGGAAACGGTGGTGCCGTACGGGCGGATGCAGCTGGTGGAGGTCACCTCCGGGCCCGTCGAGCGGCGCTTCGGGCTGGCCACCGTGCAGCTGCACACGGCGGCCGCCGCGACGGACGCCACCATCCCCGGCCTGTCCCCGGCCGAGGCGGAACGGCTGCGCGACCGGCTCACCGAGCTGGGCGAAGCACGATCGGCGGGCCTGTGACGAGCCCGGGCGGCGACACCGCGGACGGTATAGCCGCCACAGACCACGGCATGGCCGCCACAGACCACGAAGGCGGCGCAGACGGCCCAGCCGGCGCCGGGAGCGGGGGGAGCACCGGGGGCGCCCAGGGCGCTGAAGAGCGCGCGACCGTGATCGAACGCCGGCTGCACCCCGTCACGCCCTTCCGGCGGGCGTGGGCGCCGATCGCCGTACTCGCCGGATGGGCGGTGCACGACCCGGACACGACGCAGCAGCAGCTGGAACGGCTGACCACCACCGTGCTGCTGCTGGGGCTCGCCGTGCTGGTGCCGGTGGCCGGCCTCTACGGCTTCCTGTCCTGGTGGTTCACGCACTTCGCGGTCACCGACACCGAACTGCGCATCCGCACCGGCCTGTTGTTCCGGCGCACCGCGCACATCCGGCTGGAGCGCATCCAGGCCGTGGACGTCTCCCGTCCCCTCCTCGCGCGCGTGGCGGGCGTCGCCAAGCTGCGGATCGACGTCGTGGGCGCCGACGACAAGGACGAACTGGCCTTCCTGGGGGAGCAGGAGGCACGCGCCCTGCGCGCGGAGCTGCTCGCGCGCGCGGCGGGCTTCGCGCCCGAGACGGCGCGCGGAGTCGGCGAGGCACCGGCGCACGAGTTGCTGCGCGTGCCCCCGGGCGCGCTGGCGCTCTCCCTGGCACTGACGGGCGCGACCTGGGGCTCGTTGTGCGCCGCGGTCGTCGTACCGACCGTGCTGTGGCTCACCACCGACAACCTGTGGACGGTCCTTGCGACCGCCCTGCCGCTGCTCGGCGCGGCCGGCGCGAGCAGCGCGGGGCGGTTCGCCGGTGAGTTCGACTGGAAGGTGAGCGAGTCACCGGACGGGCTGCGCATCGACCACGGGCTGCTCGACCGTACGCATGAGACGGTCCCGCCCGGCCGGGTGCAGACCGTGCGGATCGTGGAACCGCTGCTGTGGCGGCGGCTCGGCTGGGTGCGGGTGGAGCTGGACGTGGCCGGGTCCGACAACTCGGTGCTGGTGCCGGTGGCCCCTCGCCCGGCCGCCGAGGCGGTCATCGCGCGCGTGCTGCACGGCGCGACGGTGCCTCAGTCGCTCACCGGTCCCCCGCGCCGGGCCCGCTGGTGCGTGCCGGTGTGGTGGCGCGGCCACCGACTCGCGGTCACCGACACCGTGTTCGCCGCCCGGCACGGCCTGCTGGGCCGCCGGCTCTCGCTGGTCCCGCACGCCAAGGTGCAGAGCGTGCGGCTGAGTCAGGGGCCCTGGGGGCGGCTCTGGCGGCTCGCCGACGTCCACGTGGACACCGGTGCCGACAAGAGCGTGACAACCCGTCTGCGGGATGCCCAGGAGGCCGCGCGGCTCCTGCACGCCCAGGCGGAGAGGTCCCGTACGGGCCGCCGGGACGCCCGCCCGGACCGCTGGATGACATGAGGCCCGGCTCCCTGCGCGGGAAGCCGGGCCTTGCCGTTCGTCGCCGGTGAGGGCTCAGGAAGCCGCGCTGCGCAGCCTCTGCACGTCGATCTGCTCGGTCTCGTCGTGCGCGGTCAGGTCGATGACCTGGCCGACGCCCTGCGACTGTGCGTCGGCCTGCTTGAACACGGCCTCGGACTCGGCCTTGTGCACGGCGAGGGCCTCCTCGCCGACGACGTCGGCGAGATCCTCGTTGTGCACGGAGTCCAGCCCGGCCTTCGGCGCGCCCTTCTGGGTGCCGAAGAAGTCGAAACCGCCCTCGACCGCCGGGCGCCGCGCGGGCGTGGCCGGTACGACGGCCACCGCGGTCGGCACCGTGAAGTGCCCGGCGGGCGCCTGCGCCCCGGGCCCCGCGGGCTCGGCCGGTGCCGTGGGTGCGGCGGCCGCGCGCGCGTGCCCGTCGGCCGCCACAGGCTGCCCCTGCGCCTCGTCCTCCTGGGCGGCCGGCGCACCGGCCTCGCTCCGGGAGGCACCGGCCCGGTCGGTCACTCCGCCTTCCGCCGCACCTTTCGTCACAGCTTCCACCGCGTCTTCCGCCGTACCTTCGACGGCGCCTTCCCGGGCGTCCGCGGCGGCGGCTTCTGCCGGGGCGACGGAGCCGGCCGCGCCCGGGGCGAGCCTGCGCCCGTCGGCCTGGCCCGCCGGGGCGGCGTCGGCCACGGCATCCGCAACGGCGTCGGCCTCGTCGGCGTCGGCTTCGCGGGCCTCGGGAGCGGCCGGCTGCTCAGCCGTGTCTCCGGCAGCCGCAGCCTCGGAGACGGCGGGCGTCGACGCTTCCGCGGCTTCCGTCGCGGCGTCGGCCGAGGCGTCGCCGTCGAACCGGGCCAGGGCCGTCAGGGCCTGCCGGTACAACGCGGCGCCCTCGGGGGAGAACACCGCGGGGGCCGCCGGTTCGTCCCCGGAGTCCTCCTCGGCGTCGGAGGCGAGCGCAGCCGCCTCGGCGGCCTCGTCCGGCTCCTCCAGCGCGGCCGGCTCCGGCTCGGCGCGGCGCGCGGGCGGCAGCGCGGGCACGGACGACGGCACCGCGGCCTCGATCTCCAGCAGGCGGCGTCCTTCCAGGGCGCTCGCGCGTTCGGTCTCGGCGGTGGCGTACCGGCGCAGCAGGGCCGCGTGTTCGTTGCGCAGGCCGGCCAGCTCGGCGCGCTTGGCGCGCAGCCGCTGCTCCAGCTTCGTGCGCAGCTCGCGCGACTCCTCCAGGTCGGTCTCCAGTTCGGCGACCCGCTCCTCGTACCGCCATTCGTCGCCGGCACGCGCGCGTGTCAGCTCGGCGACCCGCTTGCCCGCCTGCGCGTCCCAGCGGCGCATCACGACCGCCCCGACGACCGCCGTCACGGCGGCGGCCGCGGCGAGTGCGCGCAACACCATGGCCTCGGAGAACACCCAGGGACCCAGCGCGCAGACGACGGAGACACCGGCGATCGCCGACGGAGGCAACAGCCGGTGCAGAGGTGGTGAATGGCGGTGGCGTCCACGTGGCATGGCCAGAAACTTACCGCGCGTAGGCGAATCGCGGACCCCCGCCCCGTAAAAACACGGACACGACACCGGCTTCACGGGGCGTCAGACGGGCTCCCGCTCAGCGGTCGGTGAGCCGCCCGCTCATCCACTGCAGCGTCGGTGGGATCTCGCGCCGCCAGGTGTTGAAGTTGTGCCCGCCGCTGTCGAGGATGATCGACGATATCCGGGGCACGTTCGTGGCCTGCACGGCCGCTATGAACTTCATCGTGGCCTTGTAGTTGTGCTCGCCGACCTTGCTGCTGGTGACGAGCAGCGAGGTGTCCGGCGCCCGCTCGTGCTTGATCAGCCACGACAGGTCCGCGCGGTTCTGCAGGTTCTTGTCGTTGTGGAAGAGGTCGCCGGTGGTGGGGTCGACCGGCGCCTTGTAGTAGGGCGACAGGCCTGCGGCGGCCGCGTACGCGTCGGGGTGGTGCATGGCGAACTTGAGCGCGCAGTAGCCGCCCGTGGAATCGCCGATGACACCCCAGCTGCCGGGCCGCTTGCCGACCCGGTAGTGCGTGAGGACGGCCTCCGGCAGATCCTTCGCGAAAAACGTTTCTGTCTGCGGTCCGCCCGGCACGTCCACGCACTCGGTGTCCCGCGGCGGCGCCACGGTCGGCCGCAGCATGATCAGGATCATCGGCTGCATCTTGCCGTCCTTCGCCAGCTGCAGCGCCGTACGCGGGTAGCGCAGCTTGTCCACCAGTGCCTGCGCCGTACCCGGGTAGCCGGTCAGGACGACCGCCGCCGGGAACGTACGCGTGCGGTACTGCGGCTGGAAGTACTCCGGCGGCAGATAGACGAACGCCGGCGTGGCGATGTGGCTCCGCCGTCCGGTGATGTCGACCTTCTGGACCTGCCCGGTCGTCTGCGGACCGTTGCCGCGCACGCCCGGGACGCCGTACGACGAGAGCACCTGGACCGGGCCGCCGTTGCCGCCCGCCGCGTGGTCGACGACGACACCCTGATCCGTCTCCTGGCCGAACAGGTCGGCCCAGCTGGCGTAGAAACCGAAGGCCTGGTTGGCGTAGAGGCCCACGGAGGCGAAGAGCGCCAGCTGTGTGCCGAGCAGCAGTCCGACCCGTCCGCTGACGGCCCGCCAGCTCTGCCGGGCCAGCCGCGGCCACAGCCACAGCGTGCCGACGAACAGTACGACGGCGAGGACGATCGCCAGTCCCAGCACTTTGTTGCTCGTGAGACCCATGGGGTGTTTCCTGCCTGCGCTCTCCGCCCGGCACCCGCCCATGCTTCATCGCGAGGGCTTGCCCGGGGCTTACCTGGCCTTTGACCCGACTTTCCGGCGGGGAGTGAACCTCTCTCCCCAAGACACCGTCCTAGAGGGCGCAATGTCGCCGGATGCCCGATCGGGCCCGGGTCCAAGGTCTCTCGCAGAACTACGGGATGCGATGTCTGTCAGGATAGATGGGGAAATGTCGGGCGGGGTTCCGAGCCGATCAAGCCGGGCGCGGCGCATACTGCGCGGCCCGCGCCCCGAGGCCGTCCCTGCCCTGGTCGGCAGGGCGGCTGCTCTCGTGGGCGTCCTGGACATCGCCGCGGGCGTGTTCCCACGCTTCCGGCACAGCCGTATGCACGCCATCGCCGAGGTGCTGCCGGGGTCGTTCGGCCCCTTCGCCGCGGCGCTCTCGCTGAGCAGCGGTGTGCTGTTGCTGCTGCTCGCGCACGGGCTCAAGCGGCGCAAACGCCGTGCATGGCGCGCCGCGGTCGCGCTGCTGCCGGCGGGCGCGGCGGCCCAGTTCGCCTACCGCCACTCGGTCGTCGGCGTACTGATCGCGGTCGCGCTGCTCGTACCGCTGCTGCTGCACCGGAACGAGTTCGCGGCGCTGCCCGACCCGCGCAGCAGGTGGCGCGCGCTCGCCAACTTCGTCCTGATGAGCACCGGTTCGCTCATGCTGGGGCTCGTCATCGTCAGCGCCCACCCGCACCGGACGATCGGCGACCCGAGCCTCGCCGACCGGCTCACGCACGTCATCTACGGCCTGTTCGGCTTCGAGGGCCCGGTCGACTACCAGGGCAACACGTCCTGGACGGTCGCCTTCTCCCTCGGCGCCCTCGGCTGGATCACCGCCGTCACCACCGTCTACCTGGCGTTCCGCCCGGAGCACCCGGCCGCGCGGCTCACCGAGGAGGACGAGTCCCGCCTGCGGGACCTGCTGGCGAAGCACGGCGGCCGCGACTCCCTCGGCCACTTCGCGCTGCGCCGCGACAAGGCGGTCGTCTTCTCCCCCAGCGGCAAGGCCGCCGTCACCTACCGCGTCGTCTCCGGTGTGATGCTCGCCAGCGGCGACCCCATCGGCGACGTCGAGGCCTGGCCCGGCGCCATCGAGCGCTTCATGGACGAGGCCAAGGCGCACTCCTGGACCCCTGCCGTCATGGGCTGTTCGGAGACGGGCGGCGAGGTGTGGACCCGTGAGACCGGCCTGGACGCCCTGGAACTGGGCGACGAGGCGGTGGTGGACGTCGCGGATTTCTCGCTCGCCGGACGCGCGATGCGCAACGTCCGACAAATGGTCAAGCGCATCGAGCGAGCCGGCTACGAAACCCGGGTACGGCGTATCCGTGACCTCGGCGACACCGAACTGGAGCGGATCCGCCGGGCGGCGGAGGACTGGCGGGGCACCGACACCGAGCGCGGCTTCTCCATGGCGCTCGGCCGGATCGGCGACCCCACCGACGGCGACTGCCTGATAGCCACCGCCCACAAGCAGGACGACGAGCCCGGCGAGTTCGGCGATCTGAAGGCGGTCCTGCACTTCGTGCCCTGGGGCAAGGACGGCGCCTCGCTCGACCTCATGCGCCGCGACCGCAGTGCGGACCCGGGCATGAACGAGCTGCTGATCGTCGCCGCCCTGCAGGCCGCACCGAAGTTCGGCATCAGCCGTGTCTCACTGAACTTCGCGATGTTCCGCTCCGCCCTCGCGCGCGGCGAGAAGATCGGCGCCGGTCCGGTGCTGCGCGCCTGGCGCGGGCTGCTCGTGTTCCTCTCGCGCTGGTTCCAGATCGAGTCGCTGTACAAGTTCAACGCCAAGTTCCAGCCGCGCTGGGAGCCCCGCTTCGTGGTCTACCGGCACTCCGCCGATCTGCCGCGCATCGGCTTCGCCGCCATGCAGGCGGAGGGCTTCGTGAACTTCGCACTGCCGCTCCCGCGCTTCCTGCGCCGGCGCAAGGCGGCTTCCGCGCGCCCCTGCGCGCACGCCGTGGCGGAACGCGACGTCCGCGCGGCCTGATGCGCCGTAGGACGCACTGAGCGCCGCATGACCGTACGGCGCGGCCAAGACGGGCCCGGGCGGGCGCCCCACCCCCTCCAGCACGGGGGCTCCCGCCCGGGCCGCCGCGCGTGGGCGGCACCCTCCTGGGCCTACGCTGAACGTATGAACAACCTCAGCGGGCGCGGCCAGGTGGCGGGTCTTCCGGCATGGGACCGGTGCGCGGTCATGGGTGTCGTCAACGTGACCCCCGATTCCTTCTCCGACGGCGGCCGCTGGTTCGACACGACCGTCGCCGTCAAACACGGGCTGGACCTCGTCTCCGAAGGCGCGGACCTGGTCGACGTCGGCGGCGAGTCCACCCGCCCCGGCGCCACCCGGGTGGACGAGGCCGAGGAACTCAGGCGGGTCATCCCGGTGGTCCGCGGCCTCGCCTCCGAAGGCGTCGTCGTCTCCGTCGACACCATGCGGGCCTGTGTCGCCGAACAGGCCCTCGCGGCCGGCGCCGCCCTCGTCAACGACGTCAGCGGCGGCCTCGCCGACCCCGCGATGATCCCGGTGGTCGCCGACGCGGGCGCCCCGTTCGTCGTCATGCACTGGCGCGGCTTCCTCCAGGGCGGCAACGTCAAGGGCGTCTACGACGACGTCGTCACCGAAGTCGTGGACGAGCTGCACGCGCGCGTGGAGGCCGTCCTCGCCGGCGGCATCGCCCCCGACCGCATCGTCGTCGACCCCGGCCTCGGCTTCTCCAAGGAGGCCGAGCACGACCTCACCCTCCTCGCCCACCTCGACCGCCTGGGCGCTCTCGGCCACCCCCTGCTCGTGGCCGCCTCCCGTAAACGGTTCCTCGGCCGCGTCCTCGCCGGCCCAGAGGGCGCACCCCCGCCGGCCCGGGAGCGCGACGCCGCCACGGCCGCCGTCTCCGCGCTCGCGGCGCAGTCCGGCGCATGGGCGGTACGCGTACACGAGGTACGCGCCACCGCGGACGCGGTACGGGTCGCGCGCGCCGTGGAGAGGGCCCGGACGGCCGGGTCTGCGCCGAGCGCGCCGGGTGAAGGCGGGGCACGTGAAGCAGGGCGCGCACCGGGCACGGAGAGTGCGCGGGGGGCGTACGGGCCAGAAGGCGCGCCCGGAGCGGAGGGGAGGCACCCAGCGCTCGGCACAGAGAGCGCGCCGGGCGACGGAGGCGAGAGCACGGGGTGCGGTAGTGGGCGTACGCCCGGCGCTGGTGACGAGCGTGGGGCGGAAGGCGCCCGGTGAGCGCCCCCCACACCGACGTCGAGCACGTGGAGGCCGCCAACACCGCCTTCTACGAGGCGATGGAGCGCGGCGACTTCGAGGAGCTGTCCTCGCTCTGGCTCAGCCCGGCCGACCTGGGCGTGGACGAGGAGTACCACGACCCGGCGGACACCGGGGTGGTCTCCTGCGTACACCCCGGCTGGCCGGTGCTCACCGGCCGCGGCGAGGTCCTCCGTTCATACGCCCTGATCATGGCCCACACCGACTACATCCAGTTCTTCCTCACCGATGTGCATGTCTCCGTCACCGGTGACACCGCCCTCGTCACCTGCACCGAGAACATCCTCAGCGGCGGCCCCGCACCCGAGGACGGCGCGGAACTGGGGCCGCTGGTCGGCCAGCTCGTCGTTGCCACGAACGTGTTCCGCCGCACATCCTCCGGCTGGAAACTCTGGTCGCACCACGCCTCCCCCGTCCTGGCGGAGAGCGACGACGAGGACGGCGAGACCGGCGTCGATGGCGTGAATCCGGACGACGGGCCCCTCGCCTGAGCGGGTGGACGCCCCCAGGGGACCAAGAAGTGGTTGGAATCACCTACCCCGGGGTAGGAGCCGCTACCAACCCATGACAAGGCCGGGTTTCCCCGGGGAAACACGAGATGAACGCTCGTGGTCCCGGCCCGGGCCCGCGCCCCAGCAGCCCGGCTTTGTCAGTGCCCGCAGGTAGATTCGTCTCAGGCCGGTGTGCCGCCCGCACGCGGTACGGACCGGTCCTTCCCGACGATTGCAGGAGTGATTCGCGTGGATCGTGTCGCGCTGCGCGGCCTCAAGGCCCGCGGGCACCACGGTGTGTTCCCCGAGGAGCGCGAGGAGGGCCAGACCTTCGTCGTCGACCTCGTCCTGGGGCTGGACACCCGGCCGGCCGCGGCCGACGACGACCTGGCGAAGACCGTGCACTACGGCATCGTGGCCGAAGAGGTCGTGGCCGTGGTCGAGGGCGAGCCGGTGGACCTCATCGAGACCCTCGCCGAGCGGATCGCCCAGACCTGCCTCAAGCACGAAGGGGTACAGGAGGTGGAGGTCTGCGTCCACAAGCCGGACGCGCCGATCACCGTGCCCTTCGACGACGTGACCGTCACCATCACCCGGAGCCGAGCATGACCCGACCTTTCCTCCAGGGTCACAGCGACCCGACCGTCCAGCCGGTGCCCGCCTCGGTCGTCGAGAAGGTCGACGCCGCCGACACGACCCTGCACAACCCCCAGTGGGCCGTCATCTCCATCGGCTCCAACCTCGGCAACCGCCTGGAGACCCTCCAGGGTGCCGTCGACGCCCTCGAGGACACCCCCGGGGTCCGCGTGAAGGGCGTCTCCCCGGTCTACGAGACCGAGCCCTGGGGCGTCGAGCCCGGCAGCCAGCCGTCGTACTTCAACGCGGTCGTGGTCCTCAAGACCACCCTGCCCCCGGCCTCCCTGCTGGAGCGGGCGCACGCCATCGAGGAGGCGTACAAACGGGTCCGCGACGAACACTGGGGCCCGCGCACACTGGATGTCGACATCGTCGCCTACGCCGACGTCACCTCCGACGACCCGCACCTCACCCTGCCCCACCCGCGCGCCCATGAGCGTGCCTTCGTGCTCGCCCCCTGGCACGACGTGGACCCGCAGGCCCAGCTGCCCGGCCGCGGCACAGTGGCCGATCTGCTGTCGACCCTCACCCGTGCCGGCGTCGAGCCCCGCGAGGACCTGGAACTCCGACTGCCCGAGTAGTCGTTAAGGTCAAGACGACAAGGTCGTGAGCGACCGCCGTCCGGACCGGTCCGGGGGAGCTGAAGGGACACCGTGAGAGAGCTGCGCATCAGGGTGCTGGCAGGCGTGTTCGTCGTCGCCGGCGTCCTGTCCTGGGCGGGCGCCCGCCTCTGGAACTCGATCGGGACCCTTCCCAGCGTCCCCCTGGCCGCCCCCATCGTCCTCGCGCTGATCGCCGTGGTCCTGCTCTCCACGGCGCTGTCCCTGCGTTCCCGCTTCAAGGCCCAGCGCGAGCGCCGCCCCGGCGCGAAGGGCGTCGATCCCCTGATGGCGGCCCGCGCGGTCGTCTTCGGCCAGGCCAGCGCCCTGGTCGCCGCCCTGGTCGCCGGCATGTACGGCGGCACGGGCGTCTTCCTGCTGGAACTCCTCGACATCCCCGCCCGCCGCGACCAGGCCCTCTACGCCGGCTTCTCGGTCCTGGCGGGCATCGGGGTCATAGCGGCGGCCCTGTTCCTGGAGCGGGTGTGCAAACTCCCTGAGGACGAGGACCAGAACCACCCGGGAGCGGAACCGGCGGCGTGACCGCCGGTTTCCCGAAGCACCGGTTCAGTGCGCCATGATCAGGCTCATGGCCTCGTTGCGCGTCGCCGCGTCCCGCAGCTGTCCGCGCACGGCGGACGTTATGGTCTTCGCGCCGGGCTTGCGGATGCCGCGCATCGACATGCACATGTGCTCGCACTCGACGACCACGATGACGCCCCGCGGCTCCAGGATCTCCATCAGGGAGTCCGCGATCTGCGTGGTGAGTCGTTCCTGCACCTGCGGCCGCCGGGCGTACACGTCCACGAGGCGAGCCAGCTTGGACAGGCCGGTGATCTTCCCGGTGACGGACGGGATGTAGCCGACGTGGGCGACGCCCCTGAACGGGACCAGATGGTGCTCGCAGGTGCTGTACACCTCGATGTCCTTCACGAGCACCATCTCGTCGTGCCCCAGGTCGAACGTCGTCGTCAGCACGTCCTCGGGCTTCTGCCACAGGCCCGCGAAGATCTCCCTGTACGCCCGCGCCACGCGCGCCGGCGTCTCCCTCAGACCCTCCCGGTCCGGGTCCTCGCCGACCGCGATCAGCAACTCCCGCACGGCGTTCTCGGCGCGCTTCTCGTCGAATTCGCCGATCCGGCCCTCGCCGTCCAGCGTCACGGGGTCGGTCATCTGGTTCCTCGTTCCTGTGCCTCGTTGCGCGTGGCGGCGGCCACGCGTCTGTGTGCGGACATACGAACGCCGCGCCCTCCAGGCTAAAACTTGGGGGGCGCGGCGTTCATTCCAGGCCTGTTGGCCGAAAAGCGATCAGCTCTCCGGACGGTCCTCCGGGGTCCGGTCCGTGATCGGGGCGGACTCCGTGGCGGTGGACTTGGACGTGCTGATGGCGGCCGTCGCGCCGTTCGCGCCGTTGGTCAGGGCCAGCTCCTTGGGGGAGAGCACCGGCGGACGGGTGGACGGGGTGCGGCGCGAAGAGCCGGTCCAGGCGGGCCGCGGCGGGCGCTTGACGATCGGGGCGAAGATCTCGGCGATCTCCTCCTTGCCCAGGGTCTCCTTCTCCAGCAGGTGGAGAACGAGCTGGTCGAGCACGTCGCGGTTCTCGACCAGGATCTCCCAGGCCTCGTTGTGCGCGGTCTCGATGAGCTTCTTGACCTCTTCGTCGACCAGCGCGGCGACCTCCTCGGAGTAGTCGCGCTGGTGCGCCATCTCACGGCCGAGGAACGGCTCGCTGTTGTCGCCGCCGAACTTGATGGCGCCGAGCCGCTCGGTCATGCCGTACTGGGTGACCATCGCACGGGCCAGGTTGGTGGCCTTCTCGATGTCGTTCGCGGCGCCGGTGGTCGGGTCGTGGAAGACCAGTTCCTCGGCGGCGCGACCGCCCAGCATGTAGGCGAGCTGGTCGAGCATCTCGTTGCGCGTGGTCGAGTACTTGTCCTCGTCGGGCAGGACCATCGTGTAACCGAGGGCACGGCCGCGGGACAGGATCGTGATCTTGTGGACCGGGTCGGAGTTCGGGGAGGCCGCCGCGACCAGGGCGTGGCCGCCCTCGTGGTACGCGGTGATCTTCTTCTCCTTGTCCGACATGATCCGGGTCCGCTTCTGCGGGCCCGCGACCACACGGTCGATCGCCTCGTCCAGCGCCCTGTTGTCGATCAGCTTCTGGTCGCCGCGGGCGGTCAGCAGGGCCGCCTCGTTCAGTACGTTCGCCAGGTCGGCACCCGTCATACCGGGGGTGCGCCGGGCGACGGCGGCCAGGTCGACGTCGGGTGCGACCGGCTTGCCCTTCTGGTGGACCTTGAGGATCTCCAGGCGACCCTGCAGGTCCGGCGGGTCGACCGCGATCTGGCGGTCGAAACGGCCGGGGCGGAGCAGCGCCGGGTCGAGGATGTCGGGGCGGTTGGTGGCGGCGATGAGGATCACGCCGCCCTTGACGTCGAAGCCGTCCATCTCGACGAGCAGCTGGTTCAGGGTCTGCTCGCGCTCGTCGTGACCACCGCCGAGGCCGGCGCCGCGGTGGCGGCCGACCGCGTCGATCTCGTCGACGAAGACGATCGCCGGGGCGTTCGCCTTGGCCTGCTCGAACAGGTCGCGGACCCGGGAGGCACCGACACCGACAAACATCTCGACGAAGTCGGAGCCGGAGATCGAATAGAAGGGGACGCCCGCCTCGCCGGCCACGGCCCGCGCGAGCAGCGTCTTGCCGGTACCGGGACGGCCGTAGAGCAGCACGCCCTTGGGGATCTTGGCGCCGACGGCCTGGAACTTGGCCGGCTCCTGCAGGAACTCCTTGATCTCGTGGAGCTCCTCGACGGCCTCGTCGCAGCCGGCGACGTCGGCGAAGGTCGTCTTCGGGGTGTCCTTGGTGATGAGCTTGGCCTTCGACTTGCCGAAGTTCATCACCCGGGAGCCGCCGCCCTGCATCTGGTTCATCAGGAACAGGAAGACGACCACGATCAGGACGAAGGGCAGCAGGGAGAGCAGGACGCCGACGAACGGGTTCTGCTTGGACGGCGAGACCGTGTAGCCGTCCGGGATCTGCTTGTCCTGGTATTTGGTCTGCAGCGAGCCGGCGAGCTGGGCGCCCTGGTCGCCGATGTAGCTCGCCTGGATCTTCGAGCTGCCGTCGACCTTCTGGCCGTCCTTGAGGGTGACCTTGATGGTCTGCTCGTCGCCTGTGGTCAGCTTGGCCGACTGGACCCTGTTGTCATTGATCGCCGCAACGACCTGGCCGGTGTCCACCGTCTTGTAGCCGCCGGACGAGCCGACGACCTGCATCAACACGACCACGGCAAGGACGGCCAGCACGATCCACATGACCGGCCCACGGAAGTATCGCTTCACGTCCATCCATACGGAGCGGTGCCGCCCCGTCCCTCCTGCCATAGTGAGTTTGATAAGACAGTTCTTCTGACGGTACCCCAGCGTGGTGGTCCGAAGCCGCACGAAGTTCGCTTCGAACGGCTGGGAAACCGTCTCTGCATGCTTCAACGGCCTGGAACCCGCCGGGGTTCCCGATCGTCCTACAAGGCTTGAGCCGAGTGGCTCACACCGCCGTCCGGCTCAGCCGCCGTAGACGTGAGGCGCGAGCGTACCGACGAACGGCAGGTTGCGGTACTTCTCGGCGTAGTCGAGTCCGTAGCCGACGACGAACTCGTTCGGGATGTCGAAGCCGACCCACTCGACGTCGATGGCGACCTTCGCGGCGTCCGGCTTGCGCAGCAGCGTGCACACCTTCAGGGAGGCGGGCTCGCGGGAGCCGAGGTTGTTGATCAGCCAGGACAGGGTCAGGCCGGAGTCGATGATGTCCTCGACGATGAGGACGTGCTTGCCCTTGATGTCGGTGTCGAGGTCCTTGAGGATCCGCACGACACCGGAGGACTGGGTGCCCGCGCCGTAGGAGGACACGGCCATCCAGTCCATGGTGACGGGGGTGGACAGCGCCCGGGCGAGGTCGGCCATGACCATCACGGCGCCCTTGAGCACGCCGACGATGAGCAGGTCCTTGCCCGCGTACTCCGCGTCGATCTTCGCGGCCAGCTCGGCCAGCTTCGCGTCGATCTCTTCCTTGGTGATGAGCACCTGCTGGAGGTCGGCACCCATGTCTTTCGCGTCCACCCGCATCACTTTCGGTCGTCCCACCGGCTGCTCACCCCGCGCGGGGGTAAGGATTCAGCCTTGCCGAATCACCAGTCTGCCACCCTGCCGCCGGGCGACGACTTTGCCCGGGAGATTGATGGCTCCCTGGCCGCGCCAGCCGGTGATCAGGCGGTCGACTTCCTCGATGTGGCGGGCGAACAGCGAACCGGCGGGGGCACCGGCCTCGATGGCGGCGCGGCGCAGGATGCGGCGGCGTACGGCGGGCGGGAGGGCGTAGAGCTTGGCGCACTCCAGCTGGCCTGCGGCGTCCCGCACGGAGACCTCGGCCTGGCTGGCCCAGGTGTCGAGGGCGTCGGCGTCGTCGCGGGAGAGCTGGGCGGTGCGGGCGAGCGCCTCCACGACCCCTTTGCCGAGGGCCTTCTCCAGGGCGGGCAGGCCTTCGTGCCGCAGCCGGGAGCGGGTGTAGGCGGGGTCGGCGTTGTGAGGATCGTCCCAGACGGGGAGGGACTGGACCATGCAGGCCTTGCGGGCGGTCTGCCGGTCGAGCTCCAGGAAGGGGCGCCGGTAGCGGCCGGCGGCCCCCGAGACCGCCGCCATGCCGGACAGGGAGCGGATGCCGGAGCCGCGGGCGAGGCCCAGCAGGACGGTTTCGGCCTGGTCGTCCCGGGTGTGGCCGAGCAGGACGGCGGCGGCGCCGTGGCGTTCGGCGACGGCGTCGAGGGCGGCGTAGCGGGCGTCGCGGGCGGCGGCTTCCGGTCCGCCTTCGCGGCCGACGGTCACGGCGACGGACTCGACCGGCGCGAGGCCGAGTTCACGCAGACGCAGGACGACCTCGTCGGCGCGGAGGTCGGAGCCGGGCTGGAGGCCGTGGTCGACGGTGACGCCGCCGGCGCGGACGCCGAGCTTGGGAGCCTCGAAGGCGAGGGCGGAGGCGAGAGCCATGGAGTCGGCGCCGCCGGAGCATGCGACGAGCACGAGCGGGGAGGGGAGCCGCTCGGCTGTCCGGTCCGGGCGCGCACCGACGGCCTGCCGGGCGCCTGCGCCGGCGAGGCTGTGGTGGTCGTTGAGGATGTCGTGGAGGACGCGGCGGACCGCCAGGCGTATCGCCGCGACCGCAGGATGGGGACCCATGTCCGGTTCCCTTCATGAAGTTTTCGGGGGGTGAGCCCGAGTCGGTCACTCAGAGTGTGTAGATGGTGACAGAAGCGGGCCGTTCCCCGAGCATTGCACGCCTACGCATGGCTCACGGTCCCTCGGACGGGTGATTGGAGGGGCGTTCGCCTGCCGTCGGCCGGATTCCGTTCACGACGTGTCCATGCCGTTCACGACTCGGCCTTGCGATGCACCCGCGCGACCCAGTCCGCCGGTTTGGCGATCTCCGCCTTGGTGGGGAGGGTGTTGGGCGAGGTCCACACCCGGTTGAAACCGTCGGTGCCGACCTGTTCGACGACGGCTCGTACGAATCGCTCGCCGTCCCGGTACTGCCTCAGTTTGGCATCCAGACCCAGCAGCTTGCGCAGGGCGAGGTCGAGGCGGGAGGCACCCTTGGCGCGGCGCTGCTGGAACTTCTCGCGGATCTCCGCGACGGTCGGTACGACGCTGGGTCCGACGCCGTCCATGACGTAGTCGGCATGCCCCTCCAGCAGGGACATCACGGCGGTGAGACGGCCGAGGATCTCGCGCTGGGCGGGGGTCTGCACCAGCTCCACGAAGGACCGGCCGCCGTCCTCCTCCTCGCCCTCCGGGCGGCCTCCGGCGAGGGACTGCGCGGCATCCCTGATGCGCTCCAGGAAGGTCATCGGGTCCACGTCGGTCTCCGCCAAGAACGACTGGATTTCGCCCTCCAGGTGGTCGCGCAGCCAGGGCACGGCCGTGAACTGGGTGCGGTGGGTCTCCTCGTGCAGGCACACCCACAGGCGGAAGTCGTGCGGGTCGACGTCGAGTTCGCGCTCGACGTGGACGATGTTGGGGGCGACGAGCAGGAGGCGGCCGCCGCCGTTCTCGCCGGCGGGGAGCTCGCGGGTGGCGGGGGCGAAGGTCTCGTACTGGCCGAGGACGCGGGAGGACAGGAACGACAGCAGCATGCCGAGTTCGACGCCGGTGACCTTGCCGCCGACGGTGCCGAGAACCGCGCTGCCGGGGCTGCCGGCGCGTCGTTCCTGCATCTTCTCCAGCAGCGGTTTGAGGATCTCGCGGAAGCCGGCGACGTTGGCGCGGACCCAGCCGGGGCGGTCGACCACGAGGACGGGGGTGTCGTGGGTGTCCTCCGTGCCCATGCGCGTGAAGCCCCGGACGTGTCCCTCCGAGGTCTTGGCGTGCCGGCGCAGCTCCGCGACGACCGCGCGGGCCTCGTCGCGACTGACGTCCGGGCCCGGTCGTACGAGCCGTGTCGCGGTTGCCACCGCGAGGTTCCAGTCGACCATCCCGGGAGATGCGGTGCCACCGAAGCCAGTCATGTTGACAACCGTACGTGAGCGTTCCCGCTTGGGGCAGGCCGTGCGGGGTTGCAGGGGCTGGGGTGTTGGACGGGGACGGCGGTACGGCTACCCGCAGCCGCACCCCGCCAGAGCCGTCGCCGTTCTGTCCAGGGCCGACTGGGCCTCCAGGGGGTCGGTGGTGCCGGAAGCCAGGAAGGCGAAGGCCAGGAGGCGGCCGTCGGTGTCGACGACCGTGCCGGCCAGGGTGTTGACGCCGGTCAGGGTGCCGGTCTTGGCGCGGACGACGCCGGCGGCACCGTCGGTGTAGCGGTGGGTGAGGGTGCCGGTGAAGCCGGCCACGGGCAGGCCGGTGAGGACGGGGCGCAGGCCGGGACGGCCGGGGTCGCCGGCCGTGACCAGGAGGGCGGTGAGCAGGTCGGCGGTGAGCCGGTCGTCACGGTTGAGGCCGCTGCCGTCGTGGAAGGAGGCGCCGGACATCGGCAGGCCCAGCTTGGTCAGCCGCGCGGAGATCGCCTTGGCGGCGCCGTCGAAGCTGCCGGGTTCGCCGCTGGCGAGGGCCGTCTGGCGGGCGAGGTGCTCGGCGATGTCGTTGTCGCTGTTGGTCAGCATGCGCTCGACCAGGGCGGACAGCGGGGGTGAGGAGACCGTGGCGAGGGTCTGCGCGCGCGTGGTGGCCTTGGAGGGGCCGGGGGGTGTGGTGGTGATGCCGGCGCCCTTGAGGAGGGCCGCGAACTTGCCGGCCGCGTCCTTCGCCGGGTCGGCCACGCGGGGCGCCGGGCCGCTGGTGGAGTCGCCGGTGCGGCCCTCGTCGACGGTCAGCGCGCTGACGGGGGCGAGGTTGTCGTTGACGCCGACGGGGTGCAGGGCGGGGCCGGCGTAGAGGGTGGTGTCGTAGGACAGCGTGACCTTGTGGATGCCGCGTTTGCGGAGCGCCCTGGCGGTGTCCGCCGCCAGCGTGCGCAGGCCGGCCCAGTCCTCGCCGCTGCCGGCCTGGCCGGTCGTCCTGTGGGCGGTGAGGGTGGGGTCGCCGCCGCCGACGAGAACGAGTTCGCCGGTGTCGGGTTCGAGGGCGGCGCGGGTGGTGAGGCGGTGGTCGGGGCCCAGGGCGGACAGGGCGGCGACAGCCGTGGCGATCTTGGTGGTGGAGGCGGGGGTGAACGCCTTGCCGGAGCCGGTGCCGTACAGGCGCTTGCCGGTGGCCACGTCGACGACGGCCGCCGCCTGGTCGTCGCCCAGCGCGGAGGCGTCCAGGAGAGGCCTCAGGACGTCCGGGAGGGGCTTTCCGCCCGGGGCGGCCTTCTTGGTGCCGAGGGCGTCCGTCGGGCCGTCCAGGCCCACCAGGACGGGCGCGGCGCTCGGCGCCGGCCGGGGTGCGGACGCCGATGCCGTACCGGAGCGGCCGTGATCTGTGCCACCTGGCCGCTCCAGGGCCGCGGCGCGGTCCCGCTCGGCCGTACGCTGACCGTTGGCGTCCCAGGGGCCCGCCGCGGTCACCACACCGGCGGCGAGCGCGAGGCCGGCGGTGGCGGCGCCCGCGGTGTACTGCCAGGTCCTGACCGCCTGCCGACGGGGCAGGCGCGTGGGCCGGGGCCGCAGGGCCCGCGTCAGCCGCGCGACCCGCGGCTCGGCGGCCGTCGCGGCCCGCGCCAGACGCGGTCGTACGGCGTTCGCGATCCGCTTCCACTGCGGTCTCGCAGCCCGCCAAGGCCTCAGCTCTGGCACGACCACCAGCCCCTTTCGCGATCACACACCTGCGTGAGGGACACTTAATCACCAGAACTATGTGCTGATCATGGAGGAGCCACCGGTGGAGTTCGACGTCACGATCGAGATCCCGAAGGGTTCGCGCAACAAGTACGAGGTGGACCACGAGACCGGTCGGATCCGCCTGGACCGTCGCCTCTTCACCTCGACCGCCTACCCGACCGACTACGGCTTCGTCGAGAACACCCTCGGCGAGGACGGCGACCCGCTGGACGCGCTGGTCATCCTGGACGAGCCGACCTTCCCGGGCTGCCTGATCAAGTGCCGCGCGATCGGCATGTTCCGCATGACGGACGAGGCGGGCGGCGACGACAAGCTGCTGTGCGTTCCGGCCACCGACCCGCGCGTGGAGCACCTGCGCGACATCCATCACGTGTCGGAGTTCGACCGCCTGGAGATCCAGCACTTCTTCGAGGTGTACAAGGACCTGGAGCCCGGCAAGTCGGTCGAGGGTGCCAACTGGGTGGGCCGCACGGACGCCGAGGCGGAGATCGAGCGGTCGTACAAGCGCTTCAAGGAGCAGGGCGGTCACTGAGCCCCGAGCCGCGGGAACGGGCCGTACGCGTGCGTGCGGCCCGTTCCGCGTTTCACGCACGCGTGCGGACCGTTCGGGTACCTGTGCGCATACTGAGCCGTACGGAAGGTGTCGTTCAGGGAGCGGTGCGAGGTGACGGAGGCGGAGGACCGCAAGCCCCGGTCGGACGAGGCGCGGTACGACCCGGAGATCACGTCCGAGTTCGCCATTCCGGTGGGCATCGAGGTCCCCGAGGGGGCCGGTGAGCCGGAGAGCACGTCCGAGTTCGCGGTGCCGCAGGGGCTTTCGGGGCCGCAGCCGCCGAGTGCCGAGCCGGAGGGGTCGGCGTTCAGCCCGCCGCGCACCTACAGCGCCAAGGAGGCCCCGCCGGCGTTCACTCCCGCCGCCGGAGTTCCGCTGGTCAGCCTGGTCAAGGACGCGCCCTGGCAGGACCGGATGCGCACGATGCTGCGCATGCCGGTGGCCGAGCGGCCCGCGCCGGAGCCGGTGCAGCGCGAGGAGGAGGACGGCCCGGCCGTACCCCGCGTGCTCGACCTGACCCTGCGCATCGGCGAGCTGCTGCTGGCCGGCGGCGAGGGCGCGGAGGACGTGGAGGCCGCGATGTTCGCGGTGTGCCGCTCCTACGGCCTGGACCGCTGCGAGCCGAACGTCACCTTCACGCTGCTGTCGATCTCGCACCAGCCGTCGCTGGTGGACGACCCGGTGACGGCGTCGCGGACGGTACGGCGGCGGGGCACCGACTACACGCGGCTCGCGGCCGTGTTCCGGCTGGTGGACGACCTGACCGACCCGGAGACCCAGGTCTCCCTGGAGGAGGCCTACCGGCGGCTGGCGGAGATCCGCCGCAACCGGCACCCCTACCCCGGCTGGGCGCTGACCCTGGCCAGCGGGCTGCTCGCCGGAGCCGCCTCCGTCCTGGTCGGCGGTGACCTGATCGTGTTCGTCGCGGCGGCGATCGGCGCGATGCTCGGCGACCGGCTGGCCTGGCTGTGCGCGGGACGCGGGCTGCCGGAGTTCTACCAGTTCACGGTGGCCGCGATGCCGCCCGCGGCGATCGGGGTGGCGTTCGCGCTGGCGCACGTCGACGTGAAGGCGTCCGCCGTCGTCACCGGTGGACTGTTCGCGCTGCTGCCCGGGCGGGCGCTGGTGGCGGGTGTGCAGGACGGCCTGACGGGCTTCTACATCACCGCCTCCGCGCGCCTGCTGGAGGTCATGTACTTCTTCGTCGGCATCGTCACCGGCGTGCTGGTCGTCCTGTACTTCGGCGTGAAGGTCGGCGGCAAGCTGAACCCGGACGCGTCGCTCATCAGCAACGAACGGCCGCTGGTGCAGATCGCGGCGTCCATGCTGCTGTCGCTGACGTTCGCGGTGCTGCTGCAGCAGGAACGTTCCACCGTGCTGTGGGTGACGCTCAACGGGGGGGTCGCGTGGTCGGTGTACGGCGCGATGCACTACGTCGCCGACATCTCGCCGGTGGCGTCCACGGCCGTTGCGGCGGGGCTGGTGGGCCTTTTCGGGCAGCTGCTGTCGCGGTACCGGTTCGCCTCGGCCCTGCCGTACACGACGGCGGCGATCGGGCCGCTGCTGCCGGGCTCCGCCACGTATTTCGGGCTGCTCAACATGGCCCAGAACGAGGTGGACAAGGGCTTGGTGTCGCTGGCCAACGCGGCGTCACTGGCGATCGCCATCGCCATCGGGGTCAATCTGGGGTCGGAGGTCTTCCGGCTGTTCCTGAGGATCGGCTCCGCCGGGAAGCGGAGGGCTGCCAAGCGGACCCGGGGCTTCTGACGGGCTACGGGGCGCGGTAGGTGCCCTGGTCGTAGTCGTACGGGTACGGGTCGCGGTCGTACTGCTGCTGCGGGTACTGCCGGCCGTACTGCTGCTGCGGGTACTGGTGCTGGTCGTACTGCCGGCCGTACTGCTGCTGGTCGTGGTGCTGCTGGTCGTGGTGCTGCTGGTCGTAGTGCTGATTGTCGTAGCCGCCCTGGTTCCAGTACGGCTGCTCGTACTGCTGCTCCTGCTGCTGGTGCTGCTGGTGCTCGTACGGCTGGTCCGGCTCGATGCGGCGCAGCTGGGTGGTCTGGGTGTCCATGGCGGGGGGAGCCGGGCGGGACGGCTCCGGTGCCGGCTGCGGAGCCTTCTTCTGCTTGCCGCGGGCGCGCAGGACCTCGATGGCGACCGGGATCACGGAGACGAGGACGATCAGGATCAGGATCGCCTCGATGTTGTTCTTGACGAAGCCGATGTTGCCGAGCCAGGAGCCGAGCAGAGTGACGCCCGCGCCCCACAGGACGCCGCCGATGACATTGAAGACCAGGAACGAGCGGTACTTCATGCCGCTGACGCCGGCGATGATCGGCGTGAACGTGCGCACGATGGGCACGAAACGGGCCAGGACCAGGGACTTCGGGCCGTACTTCTCGAAGAACTCGTGCGCCTTGGTGACGTTCTCCTGCTTGAACAGGCGGGAGTCGGGGCGGTTGAACAGGGACGGGCCGACCTTCTTGCCGAACATGTAGCCCGCCTGGTCGCCGAGTATCGCGGCGAGGCAGATGAGGCCGATCGCACCCCACAGCGGGAAGTGCATCCGGTGAGCGGTGATCAGCATGCCGCAGGTGAACAGCAGCGAGTCACCCGGCAGGAAGAAGCCGATGAGCAGGCCGGACTCGGCGAAGACGATGAGCAGCAGGCCCCAGATGCTGTACGTGTCGAGCAGATAGTTGGGATCGAGCCAGCTCGGGCCGAGGGCGAGTGTCATCACGGGTCCGGGCTCCAGGGGGTCAAGGCGGCTACGGCATCCGGGTACGGCCGCACAAAGCTATCAACGTGATGTGACCGCTCCAGGTTCCACCGGTGTCTCCGGGATGCGCTGAGAGATGACGGGGAGAAGGCTGTGGCTCATGGGACTCGATGACTACGGCGGCGGCCAGGTACCCCAGTCGGACGTGCTGGTCGTGACCTCGAACGACGTGCCCGGATACCGGGTGCAGCAGGTGATCGGCGAGGTGTTCGGACTCACCGTGCGGTCGCGGCACCTCGGCAGCCAGATCGGCGCCGGTCTGAAGTCGATGATCGGCGGCGAGCTGAAGGGGCTCACCAAGACGCTCGTGCAGACCCGCAGCCAGGCCATGGAACGCCTGGTGGAGCAGGCACGCGCGCGTGGCGCCAACGCAGTGCTGGCGTTCCGGTTCGACGTGACCGAGGCCGCGGACGTCGGTACCGAGGTGTGCGCCTACGGCACGGCGGTGGTCCTGGCCCGGGAGTGACTCCCGGGCCAGGGGTCAGGCCGTCTGCCGCGCGGCGTTCGCCGTGATGGCGGCGCCCAGGTGCTCGGCGAGACCGGGGGCCATGGCGTCGTAGTACGCCTTGAAGCGCTCGTCGGAGACGTACATGCCGGCGAAGCACCGGTGCATTTCGTACGGCACCTCGAAGAACCACCTGCTCATGTGCTGCCGGTGCTCCTCGGCCAGGTCCATGGCCGCCTCGCCGGACGGCTCCTCGCCGGCGGTCACCAGGGCGGCGTACCGCTGCTCCCAGTCGTCGGTCTCGGCCTTGATCCGCTTCCAGTCCTCCTTGCTGTAGCGGGCGGCGCGGCGCTGGGACTCGGCCCATGCCTCGGTGTCGCCCCAGCGCTGCTCGGCCTCCTCGGCGTACCCCTCGTTGAACGGGTCCTTGTCCCCGAAGACCTCGAACCGCTCCTCCGGCGTCAGGTTGATGCCCATCGTGCGTGCCTCCATGGCGTGCTCCACGGCCGCGGCCATCTTCTGCAGCTTCTCGATCCGGGCGGTCAGCAGATCGTGCTGGCGGCGCAGGTGCGCGCGCGGGTCCGCGTCCGGGTCGTCGAGCAGGGCCGCGACCTCGTCGAGCGGGAAGCCGAGCTCCCGGTAGAACAGGATCTGCTGGAGCCGGTCGAGGTCGGCGTCGTTGTAGCGCCGGTGGCCGGCGTACGTGCGCTCGCTGGGGACGAGCAGGCCGATCTCGTCGTAGTGGTGCAGGGTGCGCACCGTGACCCCGGCGAACCCCGCGACCTGTCCCACGGAGTAGCTCACTTTTCCGCTCCTTGTCGTCGGTACGCCGTCCACGCTGAGGCCTCACGTCACGTGAGGTGCAAGCCGGTTGCCGTTCACGATGTTCGGGATGTTGTGTGCATTTTGTCCGCTTATGGTGAGGCGGTGGCCCAGGAACCCGAAGCGCAGCAGGCGCCCGCGACCGCTCCCACGGCCCCGGCACGGGCTCTGCTGCCCTTCATCCTGCCCGCCGTGGTCGTGGGCGTGGTCGCGAGCCTGGTCTTCGTCGGCGTCAGCGCGGCGGCGGAGCAGCTCCAGCGCGTGCTGTGGGGGCCGCTGCCGGATGCGCTCGGGGTGGGCCGCTACTCGGTGCTGTGGATGTTCGTCATGCTCGTGGCGACCGGGATCGCCGTCGGGCTGGTGGTCTGGAAGGTGCCCGGCCACGCCGGTCCCGATCCGGCGACCCTCGGCCTGAACGCCCCGGCCATGGCACCGGTCGTGCTGCCCGGACTGGTGCTGGCCACCGGCCTGATGCTGGCCGGCGGCCCGAGCCTCGGACCGGAGAACCCGGTCTTCGCCGTGAACGTGGGCCTCGCCGCCTGGCTCGGTGCGCGGCTGATGCCGCGGACGCCGGGCAGCCTGTGGCCGGTGCTGGCCGAGTCGGCGACGATCGGCGCGCTGTTCGGCACACCGGTGGCCGCGGCGCTGGTCATCTCGGAGGCGCTGGCCGGGCGTCCCGTCCGCGGACGGCTGTGGGACAACCTGTTCGCGCCGCTGACCGCCGGGGCGTGCGGGGCCGTCACGACCACCCTGGTGGCCCATCCGACCTTCGACCTGGGGCTGCCGCCCCTGGGCCACCCGGACGGCAAGGACGTCCTGGCGGCCCTCGTGACCGCCTCGGTGGCCGCGCTGCTCGGCATGTGCGCCGTATACGCCTTCCCGTACGTCCACGCGGCCTTCCGGCGGCTGCGGCACCCGATGCTGATGCTTCCGGCCGGCGGGGTCGTCCTGGGCGCTCTGGGGGCGCTGGGCGGTCATCTCACGCTGTTCAAGGGGCTGTCGGAGATGGGCGAGCTGGCCCGGCATCCCGAGGGCCGGTCGGCGGGGCAGTTCGCCGTGCTCGCGGTGGTGAAGCTGGCGGCGCTGCTCGTCGCCGCGTCCTGCGGCTTCCGGGGCGGCCGGATCTTCCCGGCGGTCTTCGTCGGCAGCGCCCTCGGCCTGTGCGCCCATGCGCTCGTTCCGGCCGTGCATCCGGCGGTGGGCGTCGCGACGGCCGTCCTGGGCATGCTCCTGGCCGTCACCCGGCAGGGCTGGGTGAGCCTGTTCACCGCCGCCGTCCTGGTCGCCTCGCCCGGCGCCCTCGCCCTGTTGTGCATCGCGTCGCTGCCGCCGTGGCTGCTGGTGACGGGGCGCCCGCAGATGCAGTTGCGCGAGGACGGCACCCCGGTCCGCTGACAGACCCTTCCGCTGAAAGTACCCACCTTGGAGGCACGTTCATGGCCCTGCACAAAGGTCCCGCGAAGCACGAGGAGCGGACGGTGTCGGTCAACCCGTTCTTCGGCGAGGCCAATCCGGTCGCCGGCATGACCGAGGCGCCGCCCACGCACCGGCTCCCGGACGCGCCGCTGTCCCCGTCCACGGCGTACCAGCTGGTGCACGACGAGCTGATGCTGGACGGCAACTCCCGGCTGAATCTGGCCACGTTCGTCACCACCTGGATGGAGCCGCAGGCCGGGGTGCTGATGGCCGAGTGCCGGGACAAGAACATGATCGACAAGGACGAGTACCCGCGCACGGCCGAGCTGGAGCGGCGCTGTGTGGCGATGCTCGCCGACCTGTGGAACGCGCCGGACCCGTCGGCGGCCGTCGGCTGTTCCACGACCGGGTCGAGCGAGGCGTGCATGCTCGCCGGGATGGCACTGAAGCGGCGCTGGATGCGGCGCAACGAAGGGCGCTATGCGGGCGGCGCACGGCCCAACCTCGTGATGGGCGTCAACGTCCAGGTCTGCTGGGACAAGTTCTGCACCTTCTGGGAGGTGGAGGCCCGGCAGGTGCCCATGGAGGGCGACCGGTTCCAGCTGGACCCGCAGGCCGCCGTCGAGCTGTGCGACGAGAACACCATCGGGGTCGTCGGCATCCTCGGCTCGACGTTCGACGGCTCCTACGAGCCGATCGCCGAACTGTGCGCGGCCCTGGACGCCCTGCAGGAACGCACCGGGCTCGACGTCCCGGTGCATGTGGACGGCGCGTCCGGCGGCATGGTGGCGCCCTTCCTGGACCCGGAGCTGGTGTGGGACTTCCGGCTGCCGCGCGTGGCCTCGATCAACGCCTCGGGGCACAAGTACGGGCTGGTGTACCCGGGCGTCGGCTGGGCACTGTGGCGGGACCACGAGGCGCTGCCCGAGGAGCTCGTCTTCCGGGTCAACTACCTGGGCGGCGACATGCCGACCTTCGCGCTCAACTTCTCCCGGCCCGGCGCCCAGGTGGTGGCCCAGTACTACACGTTCCTGCGCCTCGGCCGCGAGGGCTACCGCGCGGTGCAGCAGTCCACGCGGGACGTGGCGACCTCGCTCGCCGGGAAGATCGCGGCGCTCGGCGACTTCCGGCTGCTCACGCACGGCGACCAACTGCCGGTGTTCGCGCTGACCACGGCCGACGACGTCACGGCGTACGACGTCTTCGACGTCTCCCGGCGGCTGCGCGAGGGCGGCTGGCTGGTGCCCGCGTACACCTTCCCGCCGCACCGCGAGGACCTCTCCGTGCTGCGGATCGTGTGCCGCAACGGCTTCTCGCACGACCTGGCCGACCTGTTCCTGGACGACCTGACCCGCCTGCTGCCCGAGCTGCGCCGGCAGCCGCATCCACTCACCCGGGACAAGCAGGCGGCGACCGGGTTCCACCACTAGGCCTGCCGTCCGAGGCGCGAAAACTTCCGTACCGGGAGCGGGCAGAACAAGTTCGACCATCGCCTCGAACCGCCGGCAGGAGCATGGGGCAGACTTGATCAGCCGTTCGGGACCGGTCAGCGGTCGTCCTCCGGATGCCGCTCCCCCGTCGCGTACGGGTTCACCTCGTCCTCGGCGAGCACGCCGACGAACCGTTCGCCCTCACCGGCGAACGTGTAGGCGCCGTCCTCGATGCGCGCCACGAGACCCCGGGTCCACTCGGCCTCGGAGTCGGCCGTGTGCACCCACATGTTCATGATCTCGCCGATGTGGCCGAGCTGCCCCGGCCCCTCGTCGGGCACGTAGTGCTCGGTGACCGAGGAGCGCCAGGCCTCGATCCGGCGGGTGCGCTCCTTCAGCAGCGCCACCGCCTCGGCCCTCGGCAGGTCGACCATGAAGCCGATCGCCGCCGTCTTCACGTCGCCGCGCTGGTCGTAGGTGACCAGGGCGTCGCGCAGCAGGGCGAAGTACTCCTCGGTGCCCTTGTCGGTCAGCTCGTACTCGGTGCGGGGCGGGCCGCCGGCCGTGGACGGCGCGATCTCGTGCGCGTGCAGCAACCCTTGCTTGGCCATCTGCTTCAGGGCGTGGTAGATGGAGCCCGGTTTGGCGTTGGACCACTCGTGCGCGCCCCAGTACTCCAGGTCGTTGCGGACCTGATAGCCATGGGCCCGCCCGTGCTGGCGGACGGCGCCCAGCACGAGAAGTCGGATCGCTGACATGAGGTCCAGGTTATTGCCGTACCGCCGCCCGCCCCGCGATCACCCCCGGGCGGCGCCCTGCTCCTCGGCCTCCTGGGCCACCAGCTCGAAGGCGGTCCTGCCGTCCAGCGACTCGCGGATGATGTCGGCGTGGCCGGCGTGCCGGGCCGTCTCGCGGATCAGCTGCAGACACAGCCAGCGCAGCGAGACCCGGGCCTGCGGCGGGAACCAGGGATCGGACGGCAGCGGGAAGGTGTCGTCCAGGCTCGGCGCCGAGCGGATGAACTTCTCCGTCTCGGCGGCGACCTCCTCCCAGTACGCCAGCTGTCCGGCGACCGTCTCGTCGTCGGCCAGCTGGAAGCACTCGTGCCAGTTCGACTCGTCGCGCCGGACCGCCGGCGGCTCCTGCTTGGCCCGGGCGACCCAGCCCTGCTCGGTCTCGGCGACATGCTTGAGCAGGCCGCCCAGGGACAGCTCGCTGACGCTGGGGCGGGTGCGGGCCTGTTCCTCGGTCAGGCCGAGCAGGGCCCGGCGGATGCCGCCGCGCTGTTCCTCGATGAACGCCAGCAGAGCTCCTCGCTCGTCACCGTTCGCCTCCGCGGGCACGTGCTTGACCATGACGGCCGCCTTTCATCGGTTCACCGGGGGCTCTTGCCCTGACACCGAAGACGTTACGGACCCTTGCGGTCAGGTTCTGTCCGCAAGGGTCCGCTCCGGTCGGAACTCGCTTCCGCCGGCGCTCGTCAGAAGGGGAACGCGCTGCGCCCGTGCTGCACCGAGATCCACTTGACGGTCGTGAACGCCTCCAGCGTCGTCTCGCCGTTCAGGCGGCCGATGCCGGAGTGCTTCTCGCCGCCGAACGGCACGATGGGCTCGTCGTGGACCGTGCCGTCGTTCACGTGGAACATGCCGGTGTCGATCTGCTTGGCGAAGGCGACGCCCCGCTCGATGTCGCCCGTGTGGACGGCGCCGCTGAGGCCGTACGGGGTGTCGTTGACGATGCGGAGCGCCTCCTCCTCGCCGTCGAACGGAACGAGGAAGACGACCGGGCCGAAGATCTCCTGCTGCAGCAGTGCGGAGTCGGCGGGGACGTCGGTGAGCACGCTGGGCTCGACCAGGTTGCCCGACGTGCCGCCCCGGACGAGGGCGGTGGCGCCCTCGGCGACGGCCTGCTCGACGGAGCCGGCAATGGCGTTCGCCTGCTGGGAGTTGATCACCGGGCCGATGACGGTCTGCGGGTCGCGCGGATCGCCGACCTTCAGCGACTTCACCTTGGCGACGAACTTCTCGGTGAACTCCTCGGCGACGGAGGCGTCCACGAGGACCCGGTTGGCGGCCATGCAGACCTGGCCCTGGTGGACGAACCGGCTGAAGACCGCCGCGTCCACCGCGTAGTCGATGTCGGCGTCGTCCAGGACCACCAGCGCGCTGTTGCCGCCCAGTTCGAGCACCGAGCGCTTGAAGTTCGCGGCGCAGACCGTGGCCACGTGCCGGCCGACCTTGTCGGAGCCGGTGAAGGAGATGACCTTCGGGACCGGGTGCTCGATGAACGCGTCGCCGATCTCGGCGATGTCGGTGACCACGACATTGAGCAGGCCGCCGGGCAGCCCGGCCTCCTCGAAGATCTTCGCGAGCAGGGTGCCGCCCGCGATCGGGGTGTTCTGGTGCGGCTTGAGGACGACGGCGTTGCCCAGCGCGAGCGCCGGGGCGACCGACTTGATCGACAGCAGGAACGGGAAGTTGAACGGGCTGATCACGCCCACCACCCCGACCGGCACCCGGTAGACGCGGTTCTCCTTGCCGTCGACCGGGGAGGGCAGGATCCTGCCCTCGGGGCGCAGCGCCAGGTGGATCGACTCGCGCAGGAACTCCTTGGCGAGGTGCAGCTCGAAACCGGCCTTCACGCGCGTGCCGCCCAGTTCCGCGATGATCAGGTCGGCTATCTCCTGCTCACGGTCCTCTATGAGCCGAAGCGCCCGCTCGAAGACCGTGCGGCGGGCGTAGGGATTGGTCCCGGCCCACTGCTTCTGGGCGCGGGCGGCGGCCCGGTAGGCCTGGTCCACCTCGTCGACCGTGGCCACCGTGATCGAGGCCAGCTTCTCGTCGTCGTACGGATTGAAGTCGATGACGTCCCAGGAGCCGGTACCCGGACGCCACTCGCCGTCGATGTACTGCAGGGCCAGGTCGGTGAAGTAGGACGACATGTGATCCCTCAATCACTAGCGGACGCAGATCCTGGTCAAGGTCTGATCGCACGTCATCGTACTTATGTTTCAAGAGAGTTGAAGGAGACCTCGGAGAAGATCCCGGCTCTCGTCGGGCCCCGGACTGTCCTGCTGCAGCTCCTTGAGCGCCTGCTCGTACTGGGCGACGTCCTCGCGCTTGTCCAGGTAGAGGGCGCTGGTCAGCTGCTCCAGGTAGACGACGTCCGACAGGTCGGCGTCGGGGAAGCTGAGGATGGTGAAGGCGCCGCTCTCGCCGGAGTGCCCGCCGAAGCTGAACGGCATGACCTGCAGCCGTACGTTGGGCCGCTCGGAGAGGTCGATGAGGTGCTGCAGCTGGCCGCGCATGACCTGGCGGTCGCCGTAGGGGCGGCGCAGGGAGGCCTCGTCGAGGACGATGTGGAACTCGGGGGCGTTGTCGGCCAGCAGGTGCTTCTGCCGCTCCATGCGCAGGGCGACCCTGCGCTCGACGTCCGCCGGGCTCGCGCCCTTCATGCCGCGCCGGACCACGGCACGGGCGTACTCCTCGGTCTGGAGCAGACCGTGCACGAACTGCACCTCGTAGACGCGGATGAGGGACGCGGCGCCCTCCAGGCCCACATAGGTGGGGAACCAGCTGGGCAGGACGTCGGTGTAGCTGTGCCACCAGCCGGCCACGTTGGCCTCGCGGGCGAGGGAGAGCAGCGACTCGCGCTCCGTCTCGTCCGTGATGCCGTACAGCGTCAGCAGGTCTTCCACGTCTCTGGTCTTGAAGCTCACCCGGCCCAGCTCCATCCGGCTGATCTTCGACTCGGAGGCGCGGATGGAGTACCCCGCCGCCTCGCGCGTGATGCCCCGAGCCTCACGCAGTCGCCTGAGTTGCGAACCGAGCAGCATCCGCCGCACCACCGATCCGGGCTCTCCCGCGCTCACGTTCGTCAGCCTCCCCAACCGTCTTCAGGGCCCGCAGTCTGCCACTAAAACACTTCGAGCAGTACTCGTCCGGTTACGGAAACGGAAAGACCCGGACCGTTTCTGCCTGCCGGTTTCGGGAAGAGGTCAGGACCACTGGCGGCAAACGCCGAGAAGATGGCGGAAAAAATGGCCAAGAAGCGGTACGGGCAGTGTCATTTCGGTCGCGTGCACGTGCATCTGCCCTTGCATCTGCTGTGCGCATCCGAAACCATGGTGCCGCGCCACCGCTGCATCGCAACGACCGCGAACTCCCGGGAGTGCCTCGCATGGGAACGAATGGATCGACCATGCTCAAGCCGTTACGGCAGGGCCTTCCGCCGCTGGACCCCGCAGCCGTGTCCGACGCCGCCTCCTGCGCCCTGCCCGCCCGGTACGACGCGGTGCGCGAGGCCCGGCGCTTCACCCGCACCACCCTCGACCAGTGGGACGCCGGCGACCGCTTCGACGACATATGCCTCGTCGTCTCCGAACTCGTCACCAACGCCCTGCGGCACGGTTTTCCGGGCGACGCGGGCTGCTCCGAACCCGCTCCGTCCGTGCGGCTGCACCTGATGCGCTGGAGCGAGCGGCTGGTGTGCGCGGTGCGCGACCCGAGCCACGAGACGCCGGTCCCGCGCGACTCGGACGACTTCTCCGCCGAGTCCGGGCGCGGGCTGTTCCTGGTCGACTCCTTCGCCGACAGCTGGGGCTGGCACCCCCTCGCCGGCGCCCTCCACGGCAAGGTCGTGTGGGCGCTGTTCCGGCTGAGCCCGGCCGGCTGACACTGCAGCGCACCGACGGACGCGCGATTTCTACGCGCGTCACTCCGACATCGTTGCCATCGGCACGCCCCGGGCTCTCCCCCGGGGCATCAGCCGGCGATCAGATGGTCGAACTCGCCGTCCTTGATCCCGAGCAGCATGGCCTCGATCTCCGCGCGGGTGTAGACGAGCGCCGGGCCGTCGGGGAAACGCGAGTTGCGGACGGCGACCTCGCCGCCCGGCAGCCGCGCGAACTCCACGCACGAACCCTGCGAGTTGCTGTGCCTGCTCTTCTGCCAGGCCACTCCGGTCAACTGCTCGGCAGCCATGCCGTTGTACACGTCGTACCCCCCGTACACGCCGTCAACGTCGCGGTCCACAGGTCGCTCCCCGGTGGTGCACTGGCTGGTGTGGCCATAGATGCTGTGGTCAACTGACCCGGATCATAACCCGTTCATGTGCAGATGCATGAGCAAATGCACGTGCACGCGCGGTGTTTACCTGGTTACAGACTTGACGTCCGCTTTACCGAAGCAGATCCAGCGTCTGCCCCAGTGCGGGCAGGACATGCCCACGCCATCCCCCGTCCATGATCTTGCGCGCCATCGGCTGAGCCGGGTCGTCCGGATCAAAACCCTCGTGCACTAGAAAGAGACGTGTACCGCGCCCTTCCTGTTCCAGGGTCCAGGTGATGGTCCAGTCCGCGGGATTGGCCGGATCGGCGTCGGCCCAGCGGACGGACAGCATCCGCTCGATGTCGTAGGCCAGGACGCGCACCTCCACGACCCCGGAGAAGCGGGAGTTGGGACGCGGGACGGAGGTCATCCGGTACCGGTGGCCGACCTCCAGCCGGAAGCCCTCGGCGCCGGGCATCTGCCAGCGGGCGAGCAGGTCGGGGTCGGTCAGGGCGCGCCAGACCTTGGCGGGCGGATGCGGGAAGAACTGGTCCACGCGGAGGGTGGTCAGGTCGTCCGCGTGATCTCCGGGTGCTGTGTTCATGAAGGCCGGCCGCCGGGTGCTGTGTTCATGAAGGCTGATCGTCGGGCATGGTGTCGAGCAGATCGCCGAGGCCCTTCAGCCGCTCGCGCCAGAACCGCTCGTACGGGTGGAGCCAGTCCTGCACCTCGGCGAGCGGGGCCGCCTCCAGACGGTAGATGCGCTGCCGCCCGGAGCGCTGTTCGGAGACGAGGCCGGCCTCCCGGAGCACTCTGAGGTGTTCCGAGAGGCTCGGGCGGCGCATGTCGAAGTGGTCGGCCAGGGCCTGGACGGGCTGCGGTCCGCGCTCGCGCAGCAGCCGCAGCACCTCGCGGCGGGTGGCGTTGGCGAGCGCGGCGAAAACGCGGTCCTCGGCGGCGGTACTCGTCCCGTTCATGGAGCGGTCGGATTCATGGAGCGGTCAGAAGCCTTCCTTCTCCGTCAGCAGCATCAGACCGTTGCCGTCGGGGTCCGTGAAGGAGGCCATGCGCCCCCAGGGCAGTTCGTCCGGGCCCTGTACAGGGGTCCCGGCCGCGGCGAGCCGGGCACAGTCCGCGTCGACGTCGGTCGTGACCAACATGATCCCCCGGGCGGAACCGGGCTCGAAACCGCCCATGCCGGGCCCGGAGAGCGTGAAGACCGTCTGGGCGCCCTCGGGGGCCACCTGGAGCCAGCGGCCCTGGGGCATGTCCCGGTCGGCGGTGACGGTGAAGCCGAGGACGTCGCGGTAGAAGCGCAGAGCGCGGTCCTGGTCGGAGACCGGAAGGGTGACGAAGGAAGCGTGCGTGATGGCCATGCAATCGAGAATAGGTAGGCAATTCCCTACGCGTCAATCGTAGGGGATTGCCTACCTATACCCGTTCACCTGCTGGCATACGGCAGCAGCGCCGTCTCCCGGGCGTTCTTGATGGCCCGCGCGAGCAGCCGCTGCTGCCGGGCGGTGACCCGGGTGACCCGGCGGCTGCGGATCTTGCCCCGGTCGGAGAGGAACCTTCGGAGCAGGTCCGTGTCCTTGTAGTAGGTGATCCCGGCCCGGTCCAGCGGGTTGGGGCGGTCCTTGACGGGCTTGCGGTCGCTCTTGCGCGGCATCAGATCTCCAGCAGGGTGTCGAAGGCGGGCGGAAGCCTCTTCCAGGCGTCGCGCCCCGCGGCGTACTCGGCGTCGGTGAGCAGACAGGACTCCAGCAGGTGCGTGAGTCCGTCACGGTCGAGGCCGGGCGAGGTGAACACGAGGTGGTTGCAGCAGTCGCCGTGCTCGGGGTGCCAGTCCAGCGCGGCGGCGGCACGGCGTACCGGCGGGACCATCTCCCAGGCCGCGTCGGGCAGCGCGGCCAGCCACGGCCCGGCACTCTCCACGCACAGCGCCCCGCCGGCCGCGTCCCAGTGCAACAGCGTGTCCGGCTTGTCGGCGAGCCAGAACCGGCCCCGGCTGCGGGCCGCGGCGCAGGTCAGGTCCTCCAGTGCGGCGTACAGCCGCTCCGGATGGAAGGGCCGGCGCCGGTGCCAGACCAGGGTCGACACACCGTGCCCGTCCGCCTCGACGGGCAGCAGGGCACAGGCCGGATGCTGGGCCGCCGCAGCGGCCTCCACATCGAAACCGGCGAGAGCGGCTTGGGCGAGGGGGGAGGGGGGTCGGGGGTTCGGGGAGGGGGCGTGAGCTTCCGGTGAGGGGGCGTGGGCGTCCACTGAGGGGGCGTGTGCGTCCGGGGGCTGCGCCTGCGTGCCCTGGCAGGTCGGCTGGATGTCCCTTGTTGGCGGCTGCGGGTCCCGGCGGGGGGCTTGTCCGGGGGGTCCCGGGGGGATCGGGACCCGGTGGGCCGTCGGGTGGAGCTGGGTGAGCAGTTCGCGGTCCTCGTCGTCGGCCTCCGGGGAGTCGGCCACGGCGAGGACGGAGGCGTACTCCAGCTGCCGGGCGAAGGTGTCGGCGACCGTGCGCCGGTCGGTGGCCGCCGCGGCGAGGCCGGCCTCGGCGAGGTCGTCGCCGTTGCCCAGGTACGGCAGCACCAGCGCCGGGTCCACGGCCGTGATCACGGAGGTGACGGTCAGGCCGCCGGACGCGACGACCTCGGCCATCGCCTTGGGCTCGACCGAGTCCCACAGCTCGACGATCGCGAGCCGGGTCGTGCCGTCGCGGGCGAGCCGGCGCAGCTCGGGCACCAGGTCCTCGCGCAGCGCGCAGCACGCACAGTCGTTGACCAGCGGCGACTCACCCACGGTCACGACGCCGCCGCGGTCGCGGATGGTACGGACGACCGTGCCGGCGGCGGCCGTCGACAGGTCGTGATGGAGTACGACGCTGCCGGACACCTCGGCGAGCAGGCGGTCGACGGCCGCCTTGCGGGCGTCGGCGTGCAGCCCGCTCACGACGGCCACGGCGAGGCTCATGCCCCGCCCCGCTTCCCGTACCGGCGCTCGAAGCGCTCCACGCGCCCGGCGGTGTCCAGCACCCGCGCTGTGCCGGTGCAGAAGGGGTGGCTGAGGTCCGAGATCTCGACGTCCACCACGGGGTAGGTGGTGCCGTCCTCCCACTCGACCGTCTTCTCACTGGTCATGGTCGATCGAGTCAGGAAGGCGTGGTTCGCGGCGCGGTCACGGAAGACGACGGGACCGTAGGCCGGATGGATTCCCTTGCGCATGGCGGCCTTCAGCGCTCCTCTCGGAAGTCGACGTGCCGGCCGGCGACCGGGTCGTACTTGCGCAGCGTCATGCGGTCCGGGTCGTTGCGGCGGTTCTTGCGGGTCACGTAGGTGTAGCCGGTCCCGGCGGTGGACCGGAGCCTGACGACCGGGCGGAGTTCGTTGCGTGCCATGCTGCTACCTTACTGAAAATGAATTCCATTACGAACTCTGTCTGAGGAGAGCTACGTCACCATGTCCGCGCACTGCATGCTCACCGGGACCCGGCCGGGCTTCGGCAACCACATCTCCCGCTCCCACCGGCGCACCTCCCGCCGCTTCGACCCGAACATCCAGAGCAAGCGCTACTGGCTGCCCGGCGAGGGCCGGTACGTCCGGCTGCGGCTGAGCACGAAGGGGATCAAGACCGTGGACGCGATCGGCGTCGAGGCGGCCGTGGCCCGGATCCGCGCCCGGGGGGTGCGGATCTGATGGCGAAGAAGAGCAAGATCGCGAAGAACGAGCGGCGCAAGGCGGTCGTCGCCCGGTACGCCGTCCGGCGCGCCGAACTGAAGGAGATCATCCGTCGGCCGTCGTCCACGGACGCCGAACGGCTCGCCGCCCGGGCCGAGTTGCGCAGGCAACCGCGGGACGCGAGCGCCACGCGCGTGCGCAACCGCGACCAGGTCGACGGCCGCCCGCGCGGATATCTGCGTACCTTCGGCCTGTCCCGGGTGAATCTGCGCGAGCAGGCTCACAACGGATTCCTGCCCGGCGTCCGGAAGTCCTCCTGGTAACGGCTGGTAACTTGCTGCGGGCCGTCCGGCCGAGGGCGGCCGGCCGCTACAGCTTGGGAGCTTTCCGGTGACTTCTGCGACAGCAAGGAGTGCGACTGCAAGGGTGCGGACCGCAGCCGTGGCCGCGGGGCTGGTGGGTGCGCTCGCCGCGTTGACCGCGTGCAGCGGGGGCGGTGACGGGGGCGGCAAGAGCGCCCCCTCGGCGCCGCCGAGCGCGACCGCGACACCCACCGCCGGCTCGGGCTCCGCGGCCGTGACCGGCGCCTCCGGCAAGCTCCAGGGCAGCTGGCTCACCACCAGCGGGGGCAAGATCGTGGCTCTGGTGATCACCGGGAAGAAGGCCGGGCTGTTCGTGACCGGCCGCAAGACCTGGTGCCAGGGGTCCGCGGGCGAGGAGGCGGGGATGCAGATGATCCATCTGACCTGCCCCGACGGCGACAAGGACCGGATCACCGGCATGGTCGACTCGGTGGACGGCAAGGGCATGACGGTGAACTGGTCGGGCGGGACCGGCCGGGAGACGTACACCAAGGCGGAGGGCGGCAAGCTGCCGTCGGCACCGCCGCCCCGGGTGAAGCCGTGACGCCGGCGGGACGTGCCACCTGAAGCGGTGATTCCGAGGGGGTGCGCGAGCGGGGGCGGCGCACAGGCGCCATGATGCAGGGGCACCGTCACGACCTCGATGGGACCTGCTCATGCGCGCCATTCCGCTCACCGTCACGGCCCTCGCCGCCGCCCTGCTGCTCACCGCTTGCAACGGTGGCGGGAGCAAGAGCGAGAGCAAGAACAGCTCGGACTGCGAGATCGGCGGGGTCTCCGTGCAGATCGGGTCGGCGAGCGTCGCGCCGAAGGCCGGTGACACGGGCGAGATTCCCGTCAGCATCACCAACCAGAGCAAGCCCTGCACCCTGGACCACTTCGCGGGCGTCGTCCTGAACGCAGGCGGCGCCAAGACCGACGTGCCGGCGCTCAAGGGCGCGAAGGCGCAGAAGCTCAAGCTCGCCAAGGGCGACTCGGCGTCCTTCACCATCAGCTATGTGCGCGGCGACGCGGGCGCCAAGACCGTCGTGGACGCCAAGACCGTGACCATCAGCCTGCCTGGCTCCCCCACCACCCGGAGCTTCCCCTGGTCCTACGGCCCCGTGGCGGCCCAGGCCGGCGGCAGCGGTCCGGACGCCTCCGTGAGTGCCTTCCAGCAGGTCGGCGACTGACGGCCCGCGCGGCGTCACTCCGGCCCGCGCGGCGTCACTCCGGCCCGCGCGGCGTCACTCCAGTCGGGGGCGGGCTCCGACCCGGGCGCGGTCCGCCGCCCGCGCACCCTCCGTCCACCCGGCGGCGTCGCTCACGCCGCGCAGTCGGGTCGTGGTGGTCTCGGGGAACATGCGTTCCAGCCGGTCGGTGACGGCCAGCTCCCTGGTGGCGAGGACCGGCAGCAGGTCCTGGGTGACCTGGGTCTCGGCGGCGGCCGCGAGCCGGTCGCCGACGCGGTGGGCGTAGGCGGCCAGGAACGACTGCCGAAAGGTCTTGGTCCGCTTCCGCCCGCCGGCTCTCTGCGCGGCCTCCGCCCTGGTCATCGCGTGCGTGGCCTGCACCAGCAGCGAGGTGTAGAGCAGCTCGACCGCCTCCAGGTCCGCCTCGTAGCCGACGACCGTGGAGAAGCCCAGCGGTTCGTTCCACACCGCGCGGCAGTGGTTCGCGCCGGCCACGGCGTCGAGCAGGACCGCCTTGGCCTGTTCGTACGGCGGCTCGACGCCTATCCGGCAGGCGCCGGGCGCGTCCGGCGCGGGTGCCCCGGCCGCGAGCAGCGCCTCGTCGACGCTGTGCCGTGCCATCAGCTCCTGCGCCTTGGCGCTGAGCGCCTCCGCCTCCTGGGGATACCCGGTCGCCTCGGCCTTGGCGAGCAGCGCCCGGATACGGGTGAGCATGCGGGCGGCGGCCGGGCCGGGAGCAGGGCGGGACTCCTGCTCCAGGGGCTCCAGGGCGGGCAGGCGCAGTAGCAGGCGGTACAGCTCCAGTGCGGTCGTGGCCTGCGTGAAGCGGTCGGTCTCGCGGGCGGGAGCCTCGGGCAGATCCGCCAGCTGGGCGGCCCAGCGACGCCCCCGCGGGCGGTCCTGCCCGGCCTGCGCACGGATCAGCGCGGCGGCCCGGCGCACATGCGCGTCCTCCAGCTCGCGCCGCACCAGTCGGACGACGTCGGCGGGCTGCCAGCCGCGCCGCCAGGCCGTCGCGACGAACTCCTCGCCGCGGCGCGCGAGTTCGGCGTCCGCGGCGGGGTCGGCGGCGAGCAGGGAGGCGCCGGTGTCGAGCCCGGTGTCGCTGTCGTCGTAGAGGGCGGCCCGGAAAGCCCGCTCGACGGTGCTGGCAGTGCTGGTCACATCGTCGATCGTGCCATGCCCCACCGACACCCGGCCGAGCGTTGTCCACAGGCTGTGGAGGAAGGGGCGGCGGGCACTGCGGAGCGATCGGGCCGTCGGTGTCCGACGGGTGCGGCGGCCCGGACCAAAGTAGCCACTCGGCCGGGAAACCGGCCGGGGACAGAGTGTCAACCAATGGTTGACAGTCCGAGGGGCGCAACCTACGGTTGACACATGGCCAACCGTCAGAACATCACGGCATCCGTACGTCTCGACGACCTCATCGAGGCCATCAGGAAATCCCACTCCGAACCTCTCGAACAGCTGCAGGACGCGGTGATCGCAGCCGATCACCTCGGCGACGTGGCCGACCATCTGATCGGCCACTTCGTCGACCAGGCCCGCCGCTCCGGCGCCTCCTGGACCGAGATCGGCAGGAGCATGGGCGTGACCCGGCAGGCGGCGCAGAAGCGGTTCGTGCCGAAGGAGTCCGCCGACCTCGGCGCGGCCGACTTCAGCCGCTACACCACCCGCGCGCGGAACGTCGTCATGGCCGCGCACAACGAGGCACTGGCCGCCCGCAACCCCGAGGGCCGCCCCGAGCACCTGGTCCTCGGCCTGCTGGCCGAGCCCGAGGGGCTGGCCGCGAAGGCGATCATCGAGCAGGGCGTCCTCCTGGACGCCGTACGCCAGGCGGCGACCGCCGCGCTCCCTCCCGCCGCGGAGGAGGTCCCCGGCCTCGTCCCCTACGGCCCCGACGCCAAGAAGGTCCTGGAGCTCACCTTCCGCGAGGCCCTTCGGCTCGGCCACAACTACATCGGCACCGAGCACATCCTGCTGGCCCTGCTGGAACACGAGAACGGCCGGGGCGTCCTCAGCGGCGTCGGCCTCACCAAGGCGGCGGCCGAGGAGTATCTCGGCAAGGCTCTGGCGCTGCTGACGGAGCAGCGCCAGGAACCCGCCCAGGAATCCAGGGAGGACTGAAACAGCAGGTCAGGGCCATTGTCAGTGCCGCCTGCCACACTCGCAGTCATGACCGACCGGTGGGCGCTCGCACCGGCCGAGGACGGAGGCGTGGAGGTCGCCCCCCTCGGCCCGGACGGGCTGCCCGCCGGGCCGGTGCGGCGGGAGAGCGATCTCGCCGGGGCGGTGCGGAGCCGCCCGGAGGTGACGCGCTGGGTGTGGCGGTCCACCCCCGAGGTCTACCCGCGTCTGCTCGCCACGGGGGTGCGAGTGGAGCGGTGCTACGACATCGAGGACGCCGAGACACTCCTGCTGGGCCACGAGGGCCGATACGGCGAGCCGCGCTCGGCCGCCGCCGCCCTGGCCCGCCTCCGGGGCGGCCCCGTACCGCCCGACCCGCCCCAGCGTTCGGCCGAACCGGGCGCGCAGTCCCCCCTGTTCGAGCCCACCGGCACCCGGCTGCCCCTGACCGACCTCCTCGCGGTCTACGCCGGGCAGCTCAGACGGCACGAGGAGACCGCCCACCCCGACCGGATGCGCCTGCTGACGGCCGCCGAGTCGGCCGGCATGCTGGTGGCCGCCGAGATGAACCACGCGGGCCTCCCCTGGAGCGCCGAGGTCCACCGCAGCCTGCTGCACGACCTGCTGGGCGAGCGCTATGCGGGCGGCGGCGAGCCGCGCCGCCTCGCCGAGCTGGCCGACGAGGTGTCCGCCGCCTTCGGCCGCCGGGTGCGCCCCGACCTGCCCGCGGACGTCGTCAAGGCGTTCGCGCAGGCCGGGATCAAGGTGCGCTCGACCCGCCGCTGGGAGATCCAGTCCGTCGACCACCCGGCCGTCGCGCCTCTGCTGGAGTACAAGAGGCTGTACCGCATCTGGGTGGCGCACGGCTGGTCCTGGCTGCAGGACTGGGTGCGCGAGGGCCGTTTCCGCCCCGAGTTCCTGGCCGGCGGCACGGTCACCGGACGCTGGGTGACCAACGGCGGGGGCGGACTGCAGATCCCCAAGGTGATCCGCCGGGCCGTGGTCGCCGACCCCGGCTGGCGGCTGGTGGTGGCCGACGCCGACCAGATGGAACCGCGCGTGCTCGCCGCCATCTCCCGGGACCCCGGTCTGATGGAGGTCGCCGGCCGCGAGGGCGACCTCTACCAGTCGGTGTCCGACCGCGCCTTCTCCGGCGACCGCGACCAGGCCAAACTCGCCGTACTCGGCGCGGTCTACGGCCAGACCTCGGGCGACGGCCTGAAGAACCTGGCCGCGCTGCGCCGCCGCTTCCCGAAGGCCGTCGCCTACGTCGACGAGGCGGCCCGTGCGGGCGAGGAGGGCCGGCTGGTGCGCACCTGGCTGGGCCGCACCTGCCCGCCGGCCGCCGGAGCCGGCGAGGACGCCGCGGAGGAGGCGGGCATCCCCGTCGGCGAGGACGATGCCGAGACACAGGCCGACGGCCAGGCCGCCTGGGTTCCGGGTTACGCCTCCGTCAACTCCCGTGCGCGGGGCCGCTTCACGCGGAACTTCGTCGTCCAGGGCAGCGCCGCCGACTGGGCCCTGCTGATGCTCGCCGCGCTCCGTCGGGCCTGCGCGGACCTCAAGGCCGAGCTGGTCTTCTTCCAGCACGACGAGGTGATCGTGCACTGCCCCGCCGAGGAGGCCGACACGGTCGTCCGGGCCATCCGCGCCGCCGCCGACCTCGCCGGCCGCCTGACCTTCGGCGAGACACCGGTGCGGTTCCCGTTCACGACAGCGGTGGTGGAGTGCTATGCCGACGCCAAATGAACGCCGTTCCAGGACACTTCGGCCGCTCTTCGATCACTCCGCGAGAAGTTCGCGCAGCTCGGTCACGACCGCCTGCTCGTCCGTGCCGTCCAGCGCCGCGAGTGCCGCGTGCCAGGCGTCGTGCGCCTCCGGCCGACGTCCCTGCGCGCGCAGCAGCAGCCCCTGCTGGTGCCGGGCCAGGCCGCCCGTGTACCCGTCGGCGCGGGCGTCGGCCCGGCTGAGCAGCTCGGCGCACTCGTGGGCCGCCCGCTCGGTCTCCCCCAGCTGCCGCAGCGCACGGACCAGGCCGAGCCGGGTCTGGGACTCGCCGTGCCAGTCGCCGTGGCCGCCGAGAATGCGCAGGCTCTCCTCGAAGTGCTCGGCGGCGGCACCCGGTTCGCCCAGGCTGAGATGGGCGTAGCCGATGTTGCAGTGCGCCGAGTGCTGCAGGATGACCGCGCCGATCGCGTCCCCGATCGCCAGCGAGCGCCGGTGCTGCTCGATGGCGGCGCGCGGGTCGGTGTGCTCGTAGAGGTTGCCGAGGTGGCTGTGGGTGACAGCCTCCCCGTAGGGGTCGTTCAGCTGCCGGGAGTACGCGAGACTCTGCCGCAGCGCCTCCCCGGACTCCTCGAACCGCCCGAGCCCCTCCAGCAGCAGCCCGCGGTTGTTCAGGCAGCGCCGGATCCGCGAGGCCACACCGAGCCGCCGCCAGATCTCCAGCGACTGGTCGGTGAGGGCGAGGGCGTCCTTCTGCCGGCCGGCCAGGAAGTGCAGGCCCGCCAGGTCGCCCAGCGCATACGCCTCGGCCGGCGCGTCCCCGAGCAGCCGCGCCGCGCCGAGCGCGGCCCGCCCCAGCACCTCCATCTCGGCGACCCGTCCGCTGCGCTGGACATACGGAAAGAGCAGCCGTGCCAGCACCGAGAGAGGAGCGGCCCGTTCCGCGTCGAGCGTGTCCGCGTTCCGTGACACCAGGGCGACCACGTTCTCCAGCTCCACCTCGCCCCAGGCGAAGGCCTGTTCGGCGGACTCGAAGCGCGCCATCCCGGCCAGGTCCGTCGCATGGTCCGGCGGCTGTGCGGCGGTCGGCCGGCGCCGGTCGTCCTGGTCGAGCCCGGGCTCCGCGATCGCCTCCAGCAGCCGCTCGGCCACGGCGGCGTACCAGCGCAGGGCGGTCGGATCCGGGGCGGGGACCGGGAGGGAGCCGGACGCGGCGGCGGCACCGCCCGGGCCGGCGGTTTCCCGGCGCGGGCCGTGGCCGTCGCGCCCCGGCTCGGCGCCGGACGGGGCACCGGCCACCCACGCGCCGGGGTCCTTCTCCGGGTCCTTCGCCGGCTCCTCCCCTGGGCCCTTCCGCGTGTCCTTCCCTGCGCCTTTCCCTGCGTCCCTCCCCGCGCCCGTCCCCGTCGCCTTCCCCGTGTCGGCCAGTTCGCGGGCGAAGTCGCGGACCAGGTCGTGCGGGGCGTAGCGGCCGTAGGCCGTCTCCTCCAGCAGGGCGACGTCGACCAGGCGGTCGAGGGCGGCCTCGGCGCGGCGCTCGTCGGTGCCGGTGAGGCGGGCGATCAGCGGGGCGCCATAGGTCGGCAGGTCGAGCGCGCCGATGTGGCGCAGGGTGAGGGCCGCGTCCCGGTCGGCCTCGCGCTCGGCGGCGGCGAGCGCGTCGTGGGCGACGGCCAGGGAGCGCCGGACGCTCAGGTCGTCGTACTCCAGGTGCCGCAACCGCCCACCGGTCTCGGCGAGTTGGCCCGCCAACGCATCCGGGGTGAGGGCGCGACGGGCGGCGAGCCGGGCGGCGACGACGCGCAGCGCCAGCGGGAGCCCGCCGGTCAGCTCGACCAGGGCGTGACCGGCGTCCAGTCCCTCGCGTCCGCTCACGGCGCGGAGCAGCGCCGCGCTGTCCTCACCGGTCAGCGGGGCGAGCGGGAAGCGCCGGGCGCCGTCGAGCGCGGTCAGCGGCGAGCGGCTGGTGACGATCACGGCACAGCCAGGCCCGGCCGGCAGCAGGAGCCGTACCTGGGCCGCGCTCGCCGCATCGTCCAGCACCAGCAGGATGCGGGCCGGCGCGAGCAGCGAGCGGAGCAGGGCGGCCGCCGCGTCCGGGTGCTCCGGGATGCTGCGGGGCTCGACACCCAGGTCCCGAAGCAGCGCGGCGAGCGCCTGCGCGGAGGGGAGCGGGGTCATGCCGGGGGTGGCGCCGTGCAGGTTGACGTACAGCTGACCGTCGGGGAATCGTTCCCGCAGCCCGTGCGCGACATCCAGGGCGAGCGCGCTCTTGCCGACGCCCGCCATGCCGCTGATCACGGCGATGGCGGGGGCCGGAGCGGGCGGCTCGGTGAGCGCGTGCCGCAGCTCGCGGCGGACGTCGGCACGACCGGTGAAATGGGCAGGCGGGGGCGGCAGCTGGGCCGGCCGCGGGGCCTGCCGGACCTCCGGGGCACCGGCCGGGTGCGGGACCGGCGTCGCACCCGGCCCCTCCCCCTCGGTTTCTGCATCGGTATCGGCGTCCAAGGGGCGGTCGTCCCGGCGCGGTTGACGGACATCGCTCTTCACGCCCGGCCGGCGGGCGTCACCCTCCTCGTCGCTCCCCCGCAGCACCTCGACATGCGCCTCACGGACCGCGGTGCCGGGTTCGATGCCGAGTTCCTCGACCAGGCGGGCGCGCAGATCACGGTGCACGGCGAGCGCCTCGGCCTGACGGCCGGTGCGGTGCAGGGCGAGCATGAGCTGACGGTGATACGCCTCGCGCAGCGGGTGCTCGGCGACCAGCGCCGCCAGCTCGGGGACAATTTCGACCAATCGTGCGCCGCCGAGGGCGAGTTCGGCGTCGTAGCGCCACTCCAGCAGGAGCAGCCGAGCCTCCTCCAGGCGCTGCACCAGGGCGTAACCGCCGAGGTCGGCGGGGAGTCCGCTGAGCGGGGCGCCGCGCCAGAGCGCGAGTCCGGCCGCGCAGGCCCGTACGACACCCGGCCAGTCCCGCCGGGCGTGCGCGGCCCGCGCCTCGGCGACCCGGGCGTCGAAGACGTGCACGTCCAACTCGCCGTGATCGACGCGCAGTACGTATCCCGGCGCTACGGCCCTGAGCCGGTCGGGGTCGTCCAGGAGCCGGCGCAGCCGGGTCACGTGGTTGTGCAGGGACGCCTGCGCGGAGACCGGCGGCGCCCCGCCCCACAGGGCGTCCTTCAGCGACTCCACCGACACGACCCGGCCCGGCTCCAGCAGCAACGCGGCGAGCAGTGCGCGCACTTTGGGGCTGCCGATGGCACGGACGAGGTTGTCGGGGCTGTTGGGGGCGGACTCGGGGGACGCGGTGTCGCCGGGGGCGGTGGCGCCCGGGGCGCCAGATGTGTCGGGGTCGTCGGTGGCGTCGGAGCCGTCGGGGGTGGGCTTGCCGTGCGGGGCGCCGTGCGGGGTGCCCTGCGGCGTGCCGCCGGTGGCAGGTTCTCCGGGATCTGCACCGGGGGACTTGGTCGAGATTCCGAATGGCGGTCGGTCGTACAGGACCGGCGGTCCCAGCAGTCCGAACCGCAGCCCGCACCGCCGCATCACGCCGCTCCACTGCCTTCCCGCGGTCGGGGCCGACCGTGCTCCGCGGCGAGCGTGCGCCCGCCGATCCTTGGCGGAAATCCGCCTGTCCACAACGGTTTCCCGCCACCTTCCGCCTGCCGGTCCGGCCCCGGATCGGCCTGTCCGACGGCTTGATTCCGGATACCGTCGGCAAGTTCCGGCCAACGAGCCCTCGACCTGCCGACGAACCGTTGGCCACATGTTAGCGATCCGTTGGCGAATCCTGATGTGATCATCTCCATCGGATCTGGTCCAACGGCGCGCGCGTATGTCGCGTAACTCGGGGGAGTGTCGCCGCAGGCTGGATCCGGGGACGCAAGGGGCCCCGGTCGGCGGAGGTGAACGCCCGGGGCCCCGTCCCGTCCCCTCCGCCACGACTCCTTTGCGCCGGTCGGCCCGCCGGCAGGGCGCGGTTCCCCGGCGGAACCGCTCCTCACATCACCGGCGGGCGCCCCAGCCGGGTCAGTCGCCACACCGTCCGCCAGCGCATCGGGCGGCGCTCGCCGGCCGGCCTCCGGAGCCCCTCCGCGAAACCGGCGAACCATGCCTTCAGCCCGGCCGGGGAGCGGGTGCGGGCCAGGGTGAGCAGGACCCACACGCCGAGATGCACGGGAATCAGCGGCAACGGCAGCCGGCGCCGGACGAGCCAGACACGGTTACGGGCGTTGACGCGGTAGTAGATGGCGTGCCGGGCCGGTGAGGTCTTGGGGTGCTGGAGCAGCAGCTCGGGAGCGTAGAGGATCTTCCAGCCGGCGTCCGCGGCGCGCCAGGCGAGGTCGGTCTCCTCGTGCGCGAAGAAGAACTCGGCGGGCCAGTCCCCGGTTTCGGCCAGCATGGCCATGCTCAGGGCATGTCCGCCGCCGAGGAAGCCGGTGACGTAACCGCCGCGCATCGGATCCGACTTGCCCACGCGGGGCACGTGCCGCTGCTGGGTCTCGCCGTGCTCGTCGGCGATGCGGAAGCCGACGATGCCGAGGCGCGGATCGGCGGCGTACAGGTCCCGTACGCGTCGCAGCACATCGGCGTCGACGAGCAGCCCGTCGTCGTCCAGTTCCACGACGACGTCGACGTCGCCGTACTCCCGCAGCCGGGCGAGCGCGACGTTGCGGCCGCCCGGACAGCCGAGGTTCTCCTCCACGTCGATGGTGGTGACCTCGCCGGGCAGGGAGAGCCGGCGGGCGAACTCGGGCAGCCGGCAGCCGTTGCCGACGATGACGATGCGGGCGGGGGCGAGGTCCTGCTTGGCCACGGACTCCAGCAGGGCGTCGACCTCCGCCGGCCGGTTGCCCATGGTCACCACGGCCACGGCGATCCTCGGCTCCACCACGTCACTCACCCCATCCGGCCGACGGCGGCGCCGCCCCCTGAACGCGGTGCCCGCCGTTCACCAAGATGTTGCCTCAGCTCCGCGGGTTCACCCGGCCCCGATTCACTTTGCGGCCCTTTTGCTCCGGATTCACCCGCACGTTTCCTGTGCGGGCGGCGACCAACGGGCAGCGAGGCGACGGGCGGCGCAGCTCCGGGCGGGTGGCCATGCCGCCCAGGAGGCGGTATCTGTGTCACGACCGGGGCGCGACCAAGCCGGTTCGCCGCGCTTCCGGCGAAAGAGTCTCATCCTCGACACCAAGGCACCGGGGGGATCATGGGCGCCGATACGGTTATCGCCGTCTGCGCGGTCTTGATAGCGCTTGGTTCGCTCTGGGTCAGCCTGATCCAGACGAGAGCAGCCCGGGAACACAACCGGCAATCCGTACGACCCTTGCTGCAGATGCGCGCGGTCAGGGCCGCTACGCATTAGGAGTTGTCCGATCTTGGTCTGCCAGGGTCCGCGGATGTCCGAGAAACGGGTCTCCACTCCTGGTTCGGTTTCGGACGGCGGACGATGGCGGGAATTCACGAACAAGCGATGATCGAGACCACAACTGAGACCGTAGCCAACCTTGAAGGCTCGGGGATCGCATCGGCCAGACGAGCGGAGGGCCAACTGCCCTCATCGGCTGATGGAGTACGTCACTCTCGCTGCGAAGCAGCCCGGTCGTGAACCGCCACCGTCGAATCCGCACTCGCCGAGCCTGGAACGCGTGCGCTGAGGAAGCCTGCCCCAAGCGCGACATCCCGCCATGACAGTACGCCGCTTTTCAGCCGCGTCCTGCGCACAAACAGGTAGTTCAGTGTGTTGACTCGTCACCGCATGCCACTATTTACGGATTCCTTTAAGGACCCAATTGAGGAAGTCTGCAACCTCTTGATCGCTGTTCATTTTCGCCAACCCTGCGATCTTGTAATCGTCATAAGCCAATGCAATCCAGAACTCCCCTACTCGCCAGAAGCATGCCAGCTCTCCATGAATACCCGGCTTGTCGATATTTCGATGACCGCCGCCCGATAGATAGTCCTCGATGCTGTTGCATTGAGAGCGCTTAGCCGGCGCAGCGTTAGAAGTCGCATCAAAATAGGCGCGCATGGATTTAAGAGTCGGGAAAGCGATGTACTTCGCGTGTCCGGGATCATCACTTTTTCCGCAGACATAGCCAATTGCCGATAACGGCACGTCTGCAGTTCTTTTGCAATTGCTCCATTCACTTTCCGCCACGGCGTGATATGCCAGTACATTCAACGCCGCATCGACATTTAGCGAGGGTGTTGCCGACGGTGTTGACCTACTCTTGTGCCCAAGAGGGCGATTGGTGCTTGGAGCAATCAAAAGTACGACATTGCCGATTACCATCAAGGCACCCAGAAATGCTAGGGTAAGGCGAACCTTCCGCCGCATTCTCGAGGCCTTCGAACGGGGAAGGTGTCCACTGTTGATCACTGCGAGCGTAATAAACATCAGGCCCACGCAGATCAGGGTCACAGCAAGGGGAAGTGGCATGACTGATTCTCCAGTAGGCCTAAGGGGTACGCAACCGGGCGCTACATCTCACCGCAAAAACTCTATTGTCCAGGGAGTCCCGTCAGAGGACACACTGAATACCCGCTAGGTTTATCTACAAATCCATACCTTCTAACCCATGCGCTAAGCTCTCTATCGCTAGGATTAGCACCCGTACCGGGCTTCGAGGAAACCGTCGACTCCAAGTACGGGCTTTCAGCATCTAGAATCCACCAGGAAGTAAGATATTTGGGACGTCGTGTAAACCTCAGGACACCGCTGCCCGGCTGAAGTCGATACTCGTAGCGCACAAACGGGACGTCCTTATTTGCTGCGGGCTGTGTTACCCAATCAGGGGCCCGTTCCCTCTGCTGCAGCCAGTCATTCCAAGAATCGCCCATAGAGACATACTCCAGGGTAACCCGGTCTCTCCGGGTGAGCAGGACGTCGCTTGAGGCTTCGATCGCGTCATAGGGACTCGCCTTGTCGAGCTCAATGATTTTTTCTTCGGTTATGGTTTCCCCCGGCTCCAGCCATGAATCCGGCGCGACAATCCGCCCGGACTCAATCAAGACCTGACTCGGTGGGCCAATGCTCTGATGGATCGCGGCATCTCCATTGTTGGTCAGTTCTTCCATCCAATCTGCCTGCCCCCTCAGGACATCCTTTTCGGCATACTCCCCGACGACCGAGTAGACAGAATTTACGATAGAAACGCCGACTTTGCCGATATTGCTCACTTCCAACTTTACGGGCAGCAGTGTTCCACCGCCCGCCCTTGCTGTCGGCTTTCCGAATACAACACGATTTGAAATGTTCTCAGGATTTGAATATGGCAGGTATATTTGCGAATACGCGAAGTTCCCCACTGCGATAAGTCCAGAGGCAAGGACTCCAATCGCAAACTGCCGTGGTGCTGGGATATCCTTCCATACGCCTTTTTTGTGCAGCAGGGTCCATAGAGCCCAAATCGACCAGGCTATGAGTGTGATCCACACGAAGACGTAGGGAGTGTATTCACGTCCCTGGATCTGCAGGGACATCATCATCAAGTTGTGGCCCAGAACAGTCATCGCCCCGAGCAGAACAAAAGCTCCCGAAAACTTGACGTGCACCTGCCCCCAATAGTCGAACGAGGCGACTGCGGCAAGTAGGCAGATTCCGGCGCCAACGACCATGAGAACGCCTGTAAGTCGCCCAAGGTACGTGATTGCTCCAGCCACATCACTGACCCCCATGAGACCGAGGAATGCAGCCGAGACAAGCAGGCCCAGGATCATTGTGATGGGCGTAATGTGCCCATACAGGTATGCTAACCGTGGGCTGGCGGCTAGTCTGCTCGAAAAATTCTTGCCCATGAAATCATGGTCACAGTGATGGTGCTCGCCAGCATCCTGGACTACTCCGTTTGGGGAGTCGAGACAGAAGCAGGTCGCGGAACTCAAGCGACCGTAGAGGTATCGCTACCGTCCTGCGGTCCATCCCTAATCCGCCGTTTCCGCCGGCCGCTGGCAGAGATCGTCGGAACGCCGATGGGGGAGGTCGAAGTCCTCCGGGCACCAGAATGAGCAATCCCGCCTGATGTCATCAGCGACCCTTTCCCGGTTGGCGGATATTCCCACCTTGGAAGCGATGGCGTCGGCTTCATTCCGGTCGTCCTGGCGGTCTGCCATGCCTGTGGCCGGCCCCGTGCCACGAGTGGGCCGCCGCCACCATCGAATCTCGCGTGCTCACCTCGCCGTCGTGGGTCCCGGCGTGGCGGCACACTGCGGCGGTCGGCTATCACCCCGGCGGGGCCGGGATAACCGTGGACCTGGACGATGCAGCGGCCATCGAATGGGCCGGCCAGTCCCTGCCCAGCACCCGGATGGTGCCCACCCGCAATCACCGTGCCCGCACCGGCCGGCGGCCGGGGCGTGCCGCCACCGAACGTTCCGCCTACCTGGAACGCGGTCACCATGGCTGAACAGCGCATCACCGAGGCCCGCAGCGCAGTCCACACGACCGTGTACCGGACGTTTCTAGCCGTGCTGTCCACCATGGCCGGTGCGGCTGCCTCACCGACGCTCACATCGCGCGGCTGTTCACCGCCGCTCAGGCAAAGGGGAATCGCCCCGGCACGTGGACCAACGGCGTCGGCCGGGTGGAACTGTGACCAAGGCCGACGACGAAAACAACCCGACCCGCGAGGTCATCACTGACTACGCCTGGGCGCATTTCCGGTACTCCGCACCGCCGAGGGGGCCGTGTACACGCAGAACAACGCCCACCCTGTGGCCGGCCCGCCTCCGCTCCCCGTTCGAAGCCCTCGCGCCTGCCGAGGACGTGCAGCCTGTCCACATCCGCGTCGCCCCCGGATTCGACTGCGCGACCAAGCGCGTCCTGTACACCGACGACCCCGATTCCGGCTCCACTGAGACCAGAAGAGAGACGACCGACACCCGCGCAGCACGCTCCCTGCGCCGCCGTCACATCCACTGAACGCAAAAGCCCAGCTCAGACAAGTCTGAGCTGGGCTTCAGTGGAGCCGCTTTCGGGATTCGAACCCGAGACCTACGCATTACGAGTGCGTTGCTCTGGCCATCTGAGCTAAAGCGGCGCGCCTGCTGCACCGATGGTGCGATCAGCGACGTCGGTAAGTCTACACAGTTTCCGGGGGTGCTTCGTACCAGCCCCGGGGCGGGTGGCTCCGAGGCCGGTGGGCGGGGTTACGAGCAGCGCTTTCCCTCGGTCGGTGGGGTGCCGTGGAGCAGGTAGGTGTTGATCGCCGTGTCGATGCAGGTGCTGCCGCGGCCGTAGGCGGTGTGGCCGTCGCCGACGTAGGTCAGGAGACGGGCCGAGGACAGCTGGCGGGACAGGGCCTGCGCCCAGCGGTAGGGGGTCGCCGGGTCGCGGGTGGTGCCGACCACCACGATCGGCGCCGCGCCCCCGGCGCGGATGCGGTGCGGCTCACCCGTGGCCTTCACCGGCCAGTACGTGCAGTTCAGCGACGCCCAGGCCAGACCGGCACCGAAGACCGGGGACGCCTTCTCGAAGGCGGGCAGCGCCTTCTCCACCTGGTCGGGGCCGGTGAAGGCGGGCGGCAGGTCCAGGCAGTTCACGGCGGCGTTGGCCATCATCAGGTTGCTGTAGTGGCCGTCGGCGTCCCGTTCGTAGTAGCTGTCGGAGAGCGCGAGCAGGCCCGCGCCGTTGTTCTTCTTCATCGCGGAGGTCAGCGCCCCGCGCAGCTGCTCCCATGTGCCCTGGTCGTACATCGCCGCGATCACCCCGGTCGTGGCCAGCGCCTCGCCCAGCTTGCGGCCGTCCGCGTCGCCCGCCGGGACGGGATGCGCGTCGAGCTTGCGGAAGAACGCCCTGAGGTGGTCCCCGACCTGCGCGGGCGTCGTGCCCTTGCCGCCGAGCGGGCAGTCGGAGTGCCGTACGCAGTCCTTCGCGAACGCCTGGAACGCGGTCTCGAAGCCGGCCGTCTGCTCCAGGTTCAGCTTCCGGGCGTCCAGGGAGGGGTCCATCGCGCCGTCCAGGACCACCCGGCCCACCCGGTCGGGGAACAGCCCGGCGTACGTCGCCCCGAGAAACGTGCCGTACGACGCTCCCACGTAGTTCAGCTTCGGATCACCGAGGGCCGTCCGCAGGATGTCCATGTCCCGCGCCGCCTCGACGGTGGAGACGTGCCGCAACAGCCGCGCCGAACGCGCCCCGCAGCTCTCCGCGAACTTCTTGTCCGCCGTGACCAGCGCGTTCCGCTCCTGCTGGTCGTCGGGCGTCAGGTCCGTCTGTGTGTACACGTCCATCTGGTGGCCGTCGAGGCACTCGACGGGCTCACTGCGGGCGACGCCCCGCGGGTCCACGGCGACCATGTCATAGCGGGCACGGACGTCGGCCGGGTAGCCGATCCCCGCGTAACCCTGCAGGTAGGCGACCGCCGAGCCGCCCGGTCCGCCCGGGTTGACCAGCAGCGAACCGAGCGGCTTGCCCTTGCCGGTGGCCTTCTTCCGGGCGACGGCGAGCCGGACGTCACCCGAAGCTGGCTTGGCGTAGTCGAGGGGGGCCTTCATCGTCGCGCACTGGAAGCCGGAGACACCGCAACTGCGCCAGTGCAGCTTCTGGCTGTAGTACGGCGCCAGCGCCGACGGTGTCGCGCGCGGCAGCGCGGCCAGCGCCGCGTCCGTCGCACCGTCGGCCGACGTGGTGGAGCTCCCGGAGGAGCAGGCGGACGCGAGCAGGGCGACGGCCGCGAGAAGGGTGGTCGTGAGGCGGGCCGTCGTGCGGGCGCGGGGGCTCCGGGTCCGGCGGAGGGATGGCCTGAGGTGCATCAAGCGAGCGTAACGCTGAGCGACGGATCGGACGCGGTGCGTGGGAATTATGGCTCGTACGGGGTACACAACCGCACCTCCGAGGGGTGTCTCCAAGGGTGTCAGAGCGGTGTTCATGGGCCGCCTTGGTCCGGCAGGGGGCCGGGCCGAAGCGCGCCGGGGGCACTCGGCTCCCCGGCTCCGGGGCGGTCCCGGCACCGGCGGCGACCGGCCCGCGGTGCGGGGTGTCAGCCCGCCCGCAGTGCCATTGTCATCGCCTCCACCGCCAGCAGCGGAGCCACATTGCGGTCGAGGGCCTCGCGGCACGCGGCGATGGCCTCGATGCGGCGGAGCGTGGCTTCCGGGCTGCTGCCGCGCGCCAGCCGCTCCAGGGCGTCCTCGGCGTCGGCGTTGGCGATCGCCACGCGGGAACCGAGCTGAAGGGCGAGGACATCGCGGTAGAAGGCGGTGAGATCGCCGAGGGCGACATCGAGGCTGTCGCGCTGCGTGCGGGTTCTGCGGCGCTTCTGCATGTCCTCCAGGTCCTTCATCACACCCGCCGTGCCGCGCGGCAGCCGGCCGCCCTGGGCCGCGCCCAGTGCGGCCTTCAGCTCCTCGGCCTCCTTGCCGTCCATCTCCTCGGCCAGCTGCTTGGCGTCCTCGGCGGCCGCGTCGACCAGTTCCTGGGCGGCCTTGAGGCACGCGCCGACCTCGTCCAGGCGCAGCGGCAGTTTGAGCACGGCCATGCGGCGCTCGCGGGCCGCCGGGTCGGTGGCGAGGCGCCGGGCGCGGTCGACGTGCCCCTGGGTGGCGCGGGCGGCGGCCGTCGCGACCGCGGGCTCGATGCCGTCACGCCGTACGAGCATGTCGGCGACCGCTTCGACGGACGGCGTGCGCAGGTTCAGGTGGCGGCAGCGGGAGCGGATCGTCGGCAGGACGTCCTCGACGGAGGGGGCGCACAGCAGCCAGACCGTGCGCGGGGCGGGCTCCTCCACGGCCTTGAGGACGGCGTTCGCCGACTTCTCGTTCAGCCGCTCGGCGTCCTCGACCAGGATGATCTGCCAGCGGCCGTTCGCCGGGGCGGTGAACGACTTGCGGACCGTGTCCCGCATGTCCTTCACGAGGATCTCGGAGCCCACCGCAGCCACCGTGGTGACGTCCGCGTGGGTGCCGAGCAGCGCGGTGTGGCAGCCGTCGCAGAAGCCGCAGCCGGGGGAGCCGCCGAGGGCGCGGTCGGGGCTCACACACTGCAGGGCCGCGGCGAAGGCCCTCGCCGCCTGGTTCCGGCCGGCTCCGGGCGGGCCCGTGAACAGCCAGGCGTGCGTCATCTTCGACGCCTCCGGCAGCGGCTCGTCGGCCGCGGCGGCCGTGACGAGGGCGTCGGCGTCCCGCGCGGCCGCGTCGAGCACCGCGCTCAGCTTCTCCTGCCCGACGAGGTCGTCCCATACGGTCATGGGTCACGCCGCCCTTCCGTCACACTCCGCGTTCCGTCCCTCCATTGTGCGGGCGGGCACTGACAACGCGGTCCGGCGGATGTTGCCCCGAGGGTGGTGAAAGACGAGGGCGGCGCCGATCGCCGTTCCGATCGGTGCCGCCCCGAGCCGTGCCCACGAGGGACCGTCTCAGCCGCGTCGGCCCCGGCCGCGGCCGCTGCGGCCCTGCTCCTCGTCGGGGTTGCCCCGGTTCTTCTCGTCGTACGAGCCCAGCAGCTCGTCCGCCAGCGACGGCAGATCGTCCAGCGGGGTCTCCTCGGCCCAGTCGGGCCGAGGCCGGCGGGCAGGGTTTCCGTCGGTGTCGATCCGGGGCATCTCGCGCGTACGGTCCTCGGAGCCGTCGGGGCCCGCGGCGGGCCGCTCGTCCCGGAAGAAGCCGGGCGGCACCCGGTCCGCCGGCGCGTCACCCCGTACCGGCGGCAGTACGGCCGTCTCATCCGCCGCACCCGAGACCGGCGGCAGCACCGTCGTCTCATCCGCCGGCCCCGGACCCACCGGAGGCAGCACCGTCGTCTCGTCCGCCGCGCCCGGAACCGACGGCGGCTGCGGCAGCTCGGCCGTCACCTCGGCGTCGGAGCCGGGCTCGGCCGGACCAGCGGCGTTCCGCTGCTCGCCCACCTCGCCCCGGCCGTTCCGTTCGTCACGCACAGGGCGCAGCACCGTCGTCTCGTCCGTGCCCGTCCCGCGCGTGCCAGGCTCACCCGGTCCCGGAGAGACCGCGGGCGTCGGGAGCGTCTCCTCGGTGCCGCGCGGACCCGGTGACACCACGGGCGTGGGAACCGTCACCGCGTCCGAAGCCACGCCCGGCGCGGTCGGCAGGGGCATGCTGGACCTGCGGGCCGCCGTGTCGGCCGCCGCCGCTGCCTCGGCCGCCTGCCGCCGGGCCTCCTCGGCGCGCAGCAGCGCCTCCTCGGCCTTGCGCTGCTTCTCCAGGCGCTGCGCTTCCTCCTCGGCACGCAGCCGGGCCTGCCGGGCCTCTTCCTCGGCGCGCAGCCGGGCCTCCTCCTCGGCCTGCTTGCGGCGCCGCTCCTCCTCGGCCCTGCGGCGGGCCTCCTCCTCGGCACGGGCCTTCTCCTCGGCGAGGAGGCGCAGCCGCTCCTCCTCCGCGCGCCGGGCCGCTTCCGCCGCCCGCTGCCGGGCCTCCTCCGCCTGCCGTTCGGCCTCGCGGCGCTGCGCCTCCTCCAGCTCGCGGCGCTTGCGCTCCTCCTCCTCGGCGCGCAGCCGGGCCAGCTCCTCCTGGCGCTCACGCTCCAGGCGCTCCTCCTCGGCCTTGCGCGCGGCCTCTTCCTCGGCCTTGCGACGGGCCTCCTCCTCGGCCTTCTTCCGCGCCTCCTCCTGGGCCTTGATCTCGGCCTCGGACAGCGGCAGCACGGTGTCGAGCCGGTGCCGGACGACGGTGGTGACGGCCTCCGGCTCCTGACCGGCGTCCACCACCAGGTAGCGGCCGGGGTCGGAGGCGGCCAGGGTGAGGAAGCCGGACCTCACGCGCGCATGGAACTCCGCCGGCTCGGACTCCAGGCGGTCCGGCGCCTCGGTGAACCGCTCGCGGGCGGTCTCCGGCGAGACGTCCAGCAGGACGGTCAGGTGCGGGACGAGCCCGTTGGTCGCCCAGCGGTTGATGCGGGCGATCTCGGTCGGGGACAGGTCGCGGCCGGCGCCCTGGTAGGCGACGGAGGAGTCAATGTAACGGTCGGAGATCACGACCGCACCGCGCTCCAGGGCGGGGCGTACGACCGTGTCGACGTGCTCGGCGCGGTCGGCGGCGTACAGCAGCGCCTCCGCGCGGTGGGACAGGCCCGCCGAGGACACGTCCAGCAGGATCGAGCGCAGCCGCTTGCCGACGGGCGTGGCGCCCGGCTCGCGGGTGAGCACGACCTCGTGGCCCTTGGCGCGGATCCACTCGGCGAGGGCCTCGGCCTGGGTGGACTTGCCGGCGCCGTCGCCGCCCTCCAGCACGATGAAGAAACCGTTCGCCGCCGGTGCCTCGACCGGGTCGTCGCCGCCGAGCAGCGCGTCCTTGAGGTCCTGGCGCAGCGGGATGCCGGAGCGGTCGTCGACCTTGGCGAGCACCAGCGCCGCCACGGGCAGCAGCAGGGCGCCGACCAGCATCAGCGTGAAGGAGGCGCCGCCGTGCGCGAAGACGAACCTGCCGTTCTCCAGGCGGTGGCGGCCGATGAGCCCGGCGACCACGGGTGCGATCAGCGCGCCGAGCGCTATGAAGACCCGGACGACCGCGTGCAGGTGCTCGGTGACACGCGCCCGGCGGTAGTCCTCGGTCTCCTGGTCGAGCAGGGCGTGCCCGGTGTTCGCGGCCACTCCCGCGGTGACACCGGCCAGCGTGACGATCAGCAGCACCGTGGTGACGTCGGGGACCAGCCCGGCGGCCAGCAGGGCGATACCGGTGAAGGCGATCGCGAGGGCGAGCAGCCGGCGGCGCGAGAGCGAGGGCAGCAGCGTGGGGGCCGTACGGATGCCGACGGCGACACCGCCGGTCAGGCCCAGCACCAGCAGGCCGTACAGCACCGGTCCGCCGCCCAGGTCGGTGGCGTGCAGCACGCACACCGACACGGCCGCCGCGATGGCTCCGGCGACCGCGGCGCAGGCCGGGACGAGCAGCGGGATCACGCCCGTACGGCCCTTGTCCACGCCGGTGCCGGTGCGCGGGCGGCGCAGGCCCTCCAGCGGGGACCGTGCGCGCGGGGTGCGTGTGTCGGGCAGCTCCAGGAAGGTCAGCACGGACAGGGAGGCGGCGAACAGGCCGGCCGCCACATACGCCCCGAGGGCCGCGTGGTGCTGGTCGAACCAGACCACGCCGGTGCCCAGCAGGTTGTTGAACAGGCCGGCGACGACCAGCGCGGCGGCCGCCAGCGGGACGGCCAGGAAGCTGGTGCGCAGCGAGAGGCGGCGCAGGGCGTCCATGTGGTCCGGCAGCGGCCGTACGGTGGCGCCCTCCGGGGGCGGGCCGGGCAGCAGGGCCGGAGCCGCGCTCTCCCGGCACACCGTCCACAGGCGCTCGGCGACGCCGGTGACGAAGGCGGTGACCAGTACGACGGCCAGCGCGTTGTCCGGCGTCCAGTCGATCCACAGGGGGGCGACGATCAACAGGGCGGCGCGCACGCCGTCGGCGCCGACCATGGTCCAGCGGCGGTCGAGCGGACCCTCCTGAGCGGTGAGCGTGGTCAGCGGGCCGAGGAGGACCGCGCCGAACAGCAGCGCGGCGAGGACACGCGCCGCGAAGACCGTCGCCACTGCGAACGCCACGCCCCGGTATCCACCGCCGAACGCGCCCTGGGCGATCGCCGCCTGGAGGGTGAGGACGACCAGGACGAAGAGTGCCAGGCTGTCGCCGACACCGCTCACCAGCTGCGCGCTCCACAGGCGCCGCAGCTGCGGTCGGCGCAGCAGGGAACGGACGGCGCGCTCGCGGGAGTCCGCGACCAGGGCGTCGTCCGGGGCTGTGGTGGGGGCCGTTGGCTGCTCGGCTCGCGTCATGCGTTCAGCCTATCCGCAGCCACCGACACCACACCTCGCCTGTCCTGGCATGCGCACGCCCGACACCAAAGTGATGCAGGAGCGTTCGCTGCGTGAAGCCGGGACCCGCCGAACGGTCAGCCCGCCGCGCCGCAGCGCATCAACGCCCTTACGGAGACCATCCTCCGCAGCGGAAGCCCTCCCCGCGCCGGACCCCGCCGACCCCAGACAGAAGCCGGCGGTGTTCCGTGGTGGCGCTGTCAGTCCTCCGTGCCGGAAGCCGTGGCCTTGGAAGCCGTCGCCTTCTTGGCGGTCGTCTTCTTCGCCGTGGTCTTCTTCGCGGCCGCGGTCGTCTTCTTCGCCGCCGTCTTCTTGGCGGCGGTCTTCTTCGCCGGGGCCGTCTTCTTGGCCGCGGCCTTCTTCGCGGTCTTCTTGGCGGGCCCCTTCGCGCGCTTCTCGGCAAGCAGTTCGAAGCCGCGCTCCGGAGTGATCGTTTCGACGCTGTCACCCGAGCGAAGGGTCGCATTGGTCTCGCCGTCGGTGACGTACGGACCGAAGCGGCCGTCCTTGATCACGACGGGCTTGCCGGAGACCGGGTCCGCGCCCAGCTCCTTCAGCGGCGGCTTGGCGGCGGCACGGCCCCGCTGCTTGGGCTGGGCGTAGATCGCCAGCGCCTCTTCCAGCGTGATCGTGAAGAGCTGGTCCTCGGACTGCAGCGAGCGCGAGTCGGTGCCCTTCTTCAGATACGGCCCGTAGCGGCCGTTCTGCGCGGTGATCTCCTGGCCCTCGGCGTCCGTGCCGACGACACGCGGCAGCGACATCAGCTTCAGCGCGTCCTCAAGCGTCACCGTGTCGAGCGACATCGACTTGAAGAGCGAGGCCGTACGCGGCTTGACCGCGTTCTTGCCGGTCTTCGGGGTGCCCTCGGGGAGGATCTCCGTGACGTACGGGCCGTAGCGGCCGGCCTTGGCGACGATCTGGTGGCCCGTCTGCGGGTCCGTACCCAGCTCGAAGTCGCCGCTCGGCTTCGCCAGCAGTTCCTCGGCCAGCTCGACGCTCAGCTCGTCCGGCGCCAGGTCGTCCGGGATGTCGGCGCGCTGATGCTGCTCGCTGTCCTTCTCGCCGCGCTCGATGTACGGGCCGTAGCGGCCGACGCGGAGCACGATGTCGTTGCCCACCGGGAACGACGACACCTCGCGCGCGTCGATCGCGCCCAGGTCGGTCACCAGCTCCTTGAGCCCGCCGAGGTGGTCCCCGTCGCCGTTGCCGGCCTCGGCCGCGCTGCCGACGCCGTTGTGGCCCTCACCGAAGTAGAAGCGCTTCAGCCACGGCACCGCCTGCGCCTCACCGGCCGCGATGCGGTCGAGGTCGTCCTCCATCTTGGCGGTGAAGTCGTAGTCGACGAGCCGCCCGAAGTGCTTCTCCAGGAGGTTGACGACCGCGAAGGAGAGGAAGGACGGGACGAGGGCCGTGCCCTTCTTGAAGACGTACCCGCGGTCGAGGATCGTGCCGATGATCGACGCGTACGTCGACGGGCGGCCGATCTCGCGCTCTTCCAGCTCCTTGACCAGCGAGGCCTCGGTGTAGCGGGCCGGGGGCTTGGTGGCGTGCCCGTCGACCGTGATCTCCTCGGCGCTGAGGGCGTCGCCCTCGGCGACCTGCGGCAGCCGGCGCTCACGGTCGTCCAGCTCGGCGTTCGGGTCGTCGGCGCCCTCCACGTAGGCCTTCAGGAAGCCGTGGAAGGTGATCGTCTTGCCGGAGGCGCTGAACTCGACGTCCCGGCCGTCGGCCGCGGTGCCGCCGATCTTCACGGTGACGGAGTTACCCGTGGCGTCCTTCATCTGGGAGGCGACGGTCCGCTTCCAGATCAGCTCGTAGAGCTTGAACTGGTCACCGGTCAGACCGGTCTCCGCGGGAGTGCGGAAACGATCACCCGAGGGGCGGATCGCCTCGTGCGCCTCCTGCGCGTTCTTGACCTTGGCGGCGTACGTGCGCGGCTGCGGCGGCAGGTAGTCGGCGCCGTACAGCTGCGTGACCTGCGCGCGGGCCGCCGCGATCGCCGTGTCGCTCAGCGTCGTGGAGTCCGTACGCATGTACGTGATGTAGCCGTTCTCGTACAGCTTCTGGGCGATCTGCATGGTCGCCTTCGCGCCGAAGCCGAGCTTGCGGCTGGCCTCCTGCTGCAGCGTCGTCGTACGGAACGGGGCGTACGGCGAGCGGCGGTACGGCTTGGACTCGACGGAGCGCACGGAGAAGCGCGTGCTCTCCAGGGCGGCGGCGAGGGCGCGGGCCGTCGCCTCGTCGAGGTGGAGGGTGTTCTCGCTCTTGAGCTGTCCCAGGGAGTCGAAGTCGCGGCCCTGCGCGACCCGCCTGCCGTCGACGGTCTGCAGGCGGGCGACCAGCGACGACGGGTCCGACGGATCCCCGGCGCGGCCGGTCGCGAAGGTGCCCGTCAGGTCCCAGTACTCAGCAGAACGAAAAGCGATGCGCTCGCGTTCCCGCTCGACGACGAGACGGGTCGCGACGGACTGGACGCGGCCGGCCGACAGCCGGGGCATGACCTTCTTCCACAGGACCGGCGAGACCTCGTAGCCGTAGAGGCGGTCGAGGATACGGCGGGTCTCCTGGGCGTCGACCAGCTTCTGGTTGAGCTGGCGCGGGTTGGCGACGGCCTCGCGGATCGCGTCCTTGGTGATCTCGTGGAAGACCATCCGCTTGACGGGGATCTTCGGCTTGAGGACCTCCTGGAGGTGCCAGGCGATCGCCTCGCCCTCCCGGTCCTCATCGGTGGCGAGGAAGAGCTCGTCGGAGTCCTTCAGCAGGTCCTTGAGCTTCTTGACCTGCGCCTTCTTGTCGGCATTGACCACATAGATCGGCTGGAAGTCATGGTCGACGTCCACACCGAGGCGGCGTACCTCGCCGGTGTACTTCTCGGGCACCTCGGCGGCGCCGTTCGGGAGGTCGCGGATGTGCCCGACGCTCGCTTCGACGACGTAGCCGGGGCCGAGGTAGCCCTTGATCGTCTTCGCCTTGGCAGGCGACTCGACGATGACGAGTCGGCGGCCGCCCTGTGCGGTCTCGCTGGTCGGGGACAACTTCGCTCTTCTCTCCGGTCGACGCTGGGGGTTCCCCGGGCCTTGGTCCCGGGGTCGCGGCGTGCTTCTGGCTCATGTGATGCTGCGGAGTGTGACGGTACATCCCGCCCCCGTGTCAAACGGGAAAAGCCCACAACGGCCACTCGAACGGTAACCCGACTACCGCCATTCCTGCCGCCCGGAGTACCGGGTACCCCGCTGAGGCATGTCCGGAGCGTGACAGTCCCCTTACTCCGGCAGCACGGTCGCCGCCGCGTACCGGCCGACGTCAGAGGCGGGTCAGGCAGTACGCGCCGAGGGCCAGCGCGACCGTCCCGGCCACGCTCGCCAGGGCGGCCGATGCGATCTGGTTCACACCGTGGGCCACCGGCTCGCGGCGCCTGAGGCGGGTGCCGGTCCAGGCCAGTACAGCGCCCCCGAACAGGGCGAGCACCACGCCCGTGAAGATCGCCGGCCCGCTTTCCATCCCCGCCCACCTCTTCCGTGCCGTCCGGCTCCGCCCAGCGCCGGAGACTGGCAGGCGCGGGAGAAGAACGGACGACACCGGGGTGAACGGAGGGTCAACGTGATGCCGAACACACGATCGAACACCGGCGTCTCCGGGCGCCTCTCCGTATTTTTCCGGCCGTTTTCCCGGCACGACGCGCCCCGGCACCCGGCACCGGCTGGTTCCGGCCAGTGCCACGGGCATACGACGATGAGCCGGGCGCCGCCCCCAAGGCGTCCCGGGACACCTACGACCACGTGGGCACCGGCCCTGCCTCAGCCGCACCAGCCACCGTGCCTCCGCACACCGAGCCGGCCGCCCCGTCCCGGCCCGCCGCCCGCCGAACCGGCCGCCGCAGCCCGCCCGCACGGCTCGCCGACGCAGACCGGCACGACGCAGACCCGCACGGCGCGGCCCGGTTCGTTCAGCTCGCCGGCTCCAGGAAGCCCTGTTCCACCAGGAGCCGGATCTGCGCGGGCGTCCGGTCGCGGAGCACCACCGGATCCTCGCCCATGAGCTGGGCGATGGCGTCCAGGATGCGGCCCGCGCTCAGTGTGCCGTCGCACACGCCCGCGAACCCCGCACCGACCGTGTCCACCTTGGTGGCCCGGCGCATGCCGCGGTGCTGGCGCAGCACCACATGCTCCGGGTCCTCGGCACCGGGCATCCCGACCTGCTCCTGGACCACTTCGACAGCGAGCTTGAAGTGGCTGTCGAGCAGCGCCGCGTCGTCGTGCCCCCGGAGGTAGTCGAGTCGCTCGAAGTGCGCCCGGATCGCGTCCCCGAGGGGCTGCTCGACCGGGTGCGGCCACTCCTCCACGGTGATCGAGGGCTCCGCCGCCCCCGTCCTGCGCAGGGTGATCCAGCCGAAGCCGACCGCCTTGACCTTGCGCGCCTCGAACTCGTCGAGCCAGGCGTCGTAGTGAGCCTGGTACGCCGCCGGGTCCCCGCGGTGGTCCCCGGCGTCCCTCAGCCACAGCTCGGCGTACTGCGTGACGTCCTGCACCTCGCGCTGCACGATCCAGGCATCACACCCGCGCGGCACCCATGACCTGAGTCTGTCCTGCCAGTCCTCCCCCGCTACGTGCTGCCAGTTGGCGAGGAACTGCGCGAACCCGCCCTCGTTCAGCCGTTCCCCCGCCTGCTGAACGAGCGAGCGGCACAGATCGTCCCCGCCCATGCCGCCGTCCCGGTACGTGAGGCGGGCACCGGGCGAGATGACGAAGGGCGGGTTGGAGACGATCAGATCGAACCGCTCGTCGTCCCGGACCGGCTCGAAGAGCGAGCCCTGGCGCAGGTCGGCGGCGGGCGCGCCGGAGAGCGCGAGCGTGAGCGCGGTGATGTGCAGCGCACGCGGGTTGAGGTCGGTCGCCGTCACGCGCGTGGCGTGCTGGGCGGCGTGCAGCGCCTGGACACCGGAGCCGGTGCCGAGGTCCAGGGCGGAGGAGACCGGCGTGCGGACCGTGATGCCGGCGAGCGTCGTGGAGGCACCGCCGACGCCCAGCACGACACCTTCGTCCCGCTGCCCGATGCCGCCCGCTCCGCCGACCGCACAGCCGAGGTCGGAGACGATGAACCAGTCCTCGCCACTGGGACCGCTGTAGGGCCGTACGTCCACGGTGGCGGCCACCTCGTCGCCGCCCACACGGGTGAGCCACCCGGCTTCCTGGGCCTCCTCGACCGGCAGAACGGCGGCCACGCGCGCGTGGGGCACCGGCTGCTGGAGCAGGAAGAGCCGTACGAGCGTCTCCAGCGGCGTGTCGCCACGGGTCGCCCTCAGGGCGGGCACGGTCTCGCTGCGCGCCAGCGCCGCGTACGCGGGAGCGCCGAGCAGGTCGAGCAGCCCGTCGGCGGTGAAGGAGGCGCCGAGCAGGGCGTCCCGCAGCCGGGCTGCGACATCGAGTCGGTCGGTGGAGGGCAGGGGTGAGGAGGTGGCGTTGGTCACGCCCCCATTGTGGCCCGTGGCGGGCGGCTCAGCCGTTCGCGGACGACGGCGCCGAGGAGGCCTTCGAGGCCTTCGTGCAGCCCGACTGCTTGGTCACCGCCTGGTTGACGTCGCCCTTCTCGAGGTTCTGCAGAGCGGTGATCGTGCCGTCGTACTGCGCCGCCACCGCCTTCATCCGCTCCGAGAGGTCACCCAGACCGGAGGCGAACTTCTTCTGGTCCTTGGTGTCGAGCCCGTCCACCCGCTTCTTCAGATCGGCATACGCCGCGGACAGGGCCGTGAGCTTCTTGACGGCGTCCTGCTGCTTCGCCGCGCCGCCGTCGACGCCGGGAGGCGCCCCCGCGTCGGAAAGGCTGCCCGCGCGCGCCTTGAAACCATCGGCCAGGTCCTGGAAGGCCTGGGAGTCGGTCTTCTGGATGTCCTTGGGCGGACCGTCCTTGACGACCTTCGCCAGCGCGTCGAAGGCACCGGAGATCTTCGCCTGCTGCGCCGGCAGCGGGTCGCACACCGTCTTGGCCCAGGCCACGAGCTTGGGGTCGGGCCCCTTGTCGCCGCCATCGCCGCCGCTGCTGCTGCATCCCGACAGCGCCACTACCAGTACCGAACCGCCGGACAGTGCGGCCGCGAGCTTCTTGTTCACCGGATTGGTCCCTTCCATGGCTCTCGGCCCACGGACCCTACACGGCGGACGCACACCCTCCGTACCCCGAACGCCCTCCGAGGCGCCCTTTGTGACTCTTTGCACCATGCGAGAGAAGGCTCACCACGTGGGCGAGCCCACAGCCGCCCACCGCCCGGACGCGGACGCACCCATAGAACGCCAACGGCGGGCGGCACGTCAGCACGCGCCGCCCGCCCGCCCGTTGAGCAGGGCTTCTCGAACAGAACCAGCAGTACGGCTACGAAACGACCGCCGTGTTCGGTGAGTTGGCGACCCGTTCCACGCTCTCCTCTTCACCGACGGCGATTCCGCGCCGCTTGGAGACGTACACGGCGACGACGATCACCAGGAGCGCGAGGATCGCGACCCCGATCCGTACGCCCAGGTTCTTGTCGTTGCCGTAGGAGAACTTGATCACCGCGGGCGCGATGAGCAGCGAGACCAGGTTCATGACCTTCAGCAGCGGGTTGATCGCCGGTCCTGCGGTGTCCTTGAAGGGGTCGCCGACCGTGTCGCCGATCACCGTGGCGGCGTGGGCCTCGCTGCCCTTGCCGCCGTGGTGGCCGTCCTCCACCAGCTTCTTGGCGTTGTCCCAGGCGCCACCGGAGTTGGCGAGGAACACCGCCATCAGCGTGCCCGCGCCGATCGCGCCGGCGAGGTAGGAACCCAGCGAGCCGACACCGAGCGTGAATCCGATGAAGATCGGCGCCATCACGGCGAGCAGACCGGGCGTGGCCAGCTCCCTGAGGGCGTCCTTGGTGCAGATGTCGACGACCTTGCCGTACTCGGGCTTCTCCGTGAAGTCCATGATCCCGGGCTTCTCACGGAACTGCCGCCGCACCTCGAACACGACCGAACCCGCCGACCGGGACACGGCGTTGATGGCCAGCCCGGAGAAGAGGAAGACGACCGCGGCGCCGGCGATGAGGCCGACGAGGTTGCTGGGCTGCGAGATGTCCAGCGACAGGCTCAGCGGCGAGCCCGGGCCGGTGAGTTTCACCCCGACGTCCTGCACATTGGTGGTGATCGCGTCGCGGTACGACCCGAACAGCGCCGACGCGGCGAGGACGGCGGTGGCGATGGCAATGCCCTTGGTGATCGCCTTGGTGGTGTTGCCGACCGCGTCCAGGTTGGTGAGCACCTGTGCGCCCGCGCCTTCCACGTCGCCGGACATCTCGGCGATGCCCTGGGCGTTGTCCGAGACCGGCCCGAAGGTGTCCATGGCGACGATCACGCCGACCGTGGTGAGCAGACCGGTGCCGGCCAGTGCGACCGCGAACAGCGCGAGCATGATCGACGTACCGCCGAGCAGGAACGCCCCGTACACGCCGAGCCCGATGAGCAGCGCGGTGTAGACGGCGGATTCCAGGCCGACCGAGATGCCGGACAGGACGACGGTGGCCGGCCCGGTGAGGGAGGTCTTGCCGATGTCCCGCACCGGGCGGCGGTTGGTCTCGGTGAAGTAGCCGGTCAGCTGCTGGATGACGGCGGCGAGCAGGATGCCGATCGCCACCGCGACCAGGGCGAGGATCCGCGGGTCGCCGTCCTTGCCCTTGATCGCCGCCTCCGTGACCCCGGCGAGGGCGGAGTACTTCGACGGCAGGTAGACGAAGACCGCGACCGCGACCAGCGCGAGGGAGATCACCGCGGAGATGAAGAAGCCGCGGTTGATCGCGGTCATGCCGCTGCGGTCGGCCCGGCGGGGCGCGACCGCGAAGATGCCGATCATCGCCGTGATGACGCCGATGGCGGGAACGAGCAGCGGGAAGGCCAGCCCGGAGTCGCCGAAGGCGGCCTTGCCGAGGATCAGCGCGGCCACCAGGGTCACGGCGTACGACTCGAAGAGGTCGGCCGCCATGCCCGCGCAGTCGCCGACGTTGTCGCCCACGTTGTCGGCGATGGTCGCGGCATTGCGCGGGTCGTCCTCCGGAATGCCCTGCTCGACCTTGCCGACCAGGTCGGCGCCGACGTCGGCGGCCTTGGTGAAGATGCCGCCGCCCACTCGCATGAACATGGCGATCAGGGCGGCGCCGAGGCCGAAGCCCTCCAGCACCTTCGGCGCGTTGGCCGCGTACACCAGCACCACGCAGGAGGCGCCCAGCAGGCCGAGCCCCACCGTGAACATGCCGACGACGCCGCCCGTGCGAAATGCGATCTTCATCGCGGTGTGCGAGACGGTGGTGAGATCCTTTTCCGGTTCTCCGGGTGCCGGTGTGGCCTCCCTGGCCGCCGCGGCGACCCGCACATTGCTGCGCACGGCCAGCCACATGCCGATATAGCCGGTGGCCGCCGAGAACGCCGCACCGATCAGGAAGAACACCGATCGCCCGGCACGCTGATTCCAGTCGTCCGCGGGCAGCAGCATGAGCAGGAAGAAGACGACGACAGCGAATACGCCGAGCGTGCGCAACTGCCGGGCGAGATACGCCTTGGCACCTTCCTGGACCGCCTCGGCGATCCGCTTCATGCTGTCGGTGCCCTCGCCCGCGGCCAGCACCTGGCGCACCAGGATCCCCGCGACCACCAGCGCGGCCAGGGCGACCGCCGCGATGACGGCCACGATGATCCGGTTGTCGTCGGTCAGAACCGCTGCTGCGAAAGATGTGGGGTGATCCGATTGAGGGATGGAAAGCCCCGCCATTCGTCCTCCTTGACGCTTGGGCTGAGCTCAAGATGTGGACGGATTCTAGGTACCCCGGAGTGATCTCAACAGAGCGCGGTAAGCGGAATTAGCCTCCACCGGCTCATTAGTAATGATCGCGATCCCGCCAGACCACCCGAATGGAGTAATGCCCTCAAGGCATGTGGAGTAACGCCCTCAAGGCATTGATGAATGATCGGGGGGAAGGTCGGGAATGATCGTGAATTCCTTCACGCATTCGGAAGGGCACCTCATCGGGCCGGAAAACACCGAGGGCCCTGCTGAGCAGGGCCCTCGGGAAGTGGTACTGCGGCGCTCAGAGAAGCGCCGCTGCCGGCGGTGCGGTCGGCCAGGTCATGCGGATCAGGCCGCCGTCCTGTCCGGTGGTGACCTCCACGTCGTCGACGAGGCCGCTGATGACCGCGAGGCCCATCTCGTCCTCCTCGACCTCAGCCTCGGCGTCCTGTGCTGCACCGGGCGTGTCGCCCGGCGTGGCGTGCGGCGCCTCGTCGCCGACCTCGATGGAGAACTGTTTCTCCTCCTCGATCAGCGCCACCTTCACAGGCGCGCTGATGCCGCTGCTCTGGTGGAGTCCGACGGCACGGGAGCAGGCCTCGCCGACGGCGAGCCGGACCTCGTCGAGGACCGCCTCGTCCACTCCGGCCCTGCGTGCCACCGCGGCCGCCACCAACCGGGCGGTCCGGACGTGCTCGGGCAGCGCGCTGAAGCGGAGTTCGACGATGGCCATGCATCCCCCTCGCGACTACGGGCGTGCGGTCGGGGGCGGGGCCGCCGAGAGCCCGCACCCCCTGGTGTGCTTCTGTGCCCGGGCCGCTGCATCGGCCCGGACGGGACCGCCCGGCGTCCGGGCTCCATCGGGAGCCCGGCGCCGGTGACGGGCCCAGGGTCAGTCGGTGGCCGCCACCGCTTCATCGACCGAGGTGTGGATCGGGAACACCTTGGTGAGGCCGGTGATGCGGAAAATCTTCAGAATGCGCTCCTGGTTGCAGACCAGGCGCAGCGAGCCCTCGTGGGCACGCACTCGCTTCAAGCCGCCGACCAGCACGCCGAGCCCGGTGGAGTCGAGGAAGTCCACGCCCTCCATGTCGACGACGAGGTGGAAATTCCCGTCGTTCACCAGCTCGACCAGCTGCTCGCGCAGCTTGGGCGCGGTGTATACATCGATTTCGCCACCGACCTCGACGACCGTACGATCGCCGACGGTACGGGTCGACAGGGACAGGTCCACGGATCCTCCAGCACCTTGCTATCGAGCGGTCGCCCCTCGGGCACCTCGGCTTGCGGCCCCCGGGACGCATCGCCAGCCGCGATGGCATTCAATCACTTACCGGCAGGCGTGCACGACGCCTTGGCTCCATTGTCCGTCACGCCAGTGACACACTCGGTGCCGATGGCCAAGAATCACCGATCCGATCGATCCCCGGCGGACCCGGCGTCCCACCCGTCTCCGGGCATGGTCCTGGACCGGCTCGCCTCCGGGCCGAGCCGGGCTGCGCGCATCACTCATACGGAGCACTTGCCCCCGCGCGCGGGCCGCCATGCCGTCTGGCCTGACCGGATTCGCTCCGAGGTGATCGCGGCCGTCCAGGCGTGCGGTATCGAGCACCCGTGGGCGCACCAGGCGCTGGCCGCCGAGCACGCCCTGGACGGCGACTCGGTGGTGGTCGCCACCGGCACCGCCTCCGGCAAGTCCCTCGCGTATCTGGTGCCCGTCCTTTCCACCCTTGTGGACGGCTCCGAGGCGCCGAACGGCCGAGGCGCCACCGCCCTGTACCTCGCGCCCACCAAGGCGCTCGCGGCGGACCAGTGCCGGTCGGTGAAGGAACTTTCACAACCTCTGGGCACCGCCGTACGCCCGGCCGTGTACGACGGCGACACCCCGTTCGAGGAACGCGAGTGGATCCGGCAGTACGCCAACTACGTCCTCACCAACCCCGACATGCTGCACCGCGGGATACTCCCGTCCCACCCGCGCTGGTCCTCCTTCCTGAAATCGCTTCGGTACATCGTCATCGACGAGTGCCACACCTACCGGGGCGTCTTCGGCTCGCACGTGGCTCAGGTGCTGCGCCGGCTGCGCCGCCTGTGCGCCCGCTACGGCGCCTCACCCGTGTTCCTGCTGGCCTCGGCGACCGCCGCCGAGCCCGCCGTCGCCGCCCGCCGGCTGACCGGGCTGCCGGTGACCGAGGTCGCCGACGACGCCTCCCCGCGCGGCGAACTCGTCTTCGCCCTCTGGGAGCCCCCGCTCACCGAACTGCACGGCGAGAGGGGCGCACCCGTACGGCGTACCGCCACCGCCGAGACCGCCGACCTGCTGACCGACCTGACCGTGCAGGGCGTGCGCTCGGTCGCCTTCGTACGGTCCCGGCGCGGCGCCGAGCTGATCTCGGTGATCGCCCAGGAGAAACTCGCCGAGGTCGACCGCTCCCTGGTCCGGCGTGTCGCGGCCTACCGCGGCGGCTACCTCCCCGAGGAGCGCCGCGCCCTGGAACGCGCCCTGCACTCCGGCGAACTCCTCGGGCTGGCCGCCACGACGGCCCTGGAGCTGGGCGTGGACGTCTCCGGCCTGGACGCGGTGGTCATCGCCGGCTACCCGGGCACGCGCGCCTCCCTGTGGCAGCAGGCGGGCCGCGCGGGCCGCTCCGGACAGGGCGCACTCGCCGTGCTGGTGGCCCGCGACGACCCGCTGGACACCTTCCTGGTCCACCACCCCGAGGCCCTGTTCGACCGGCCGGTGGAATCCACCGTCCTCGACCCCGACAACCCCTACGTCCTCGCCCCGCACCTGTGCGCGGCCGCCGCGGAACTCCCGCTGACCGAGGAGGACCTGGACCTCTTCGGCCCCGCCTGCGCGGACGTACTGCCGCAGCTGGAGGCCGCGAAGCTGCTCCGCCGCAGGACGAAGGCCTGGCACTGGACGCGCCGGGAACGGGCCGCCGACCTGACCGACATCCGCGGCGCGGGCGGGCGCCCGGTGCAGGTCGTCGAGTCCGGCACGGGCCGGCTGCTCGGCACGGTCGACGCGGGCGCCGCGCACTCCACGGTCCACGAGGGCGCGGTCCACCTGCACCAGGGCCGCACCTACCTGGTGCGTCAGCTGGACCTGGAGGACTCGGTGGCCCTGGTCGAACAGGCGGACCCGCCGTACTCCACGGTCGCCCGGGACACCACGTCGATCTCCATCCTGGAGACGGACACCGAGATCCCGTGGGGCGCCGGCCGCCTCTGCTACGGCTCGGTCGAGGTCACCAACCAGGTGGTCTCCTACCTCCGCCGGCGCCTCATCACCGGTGAAGTGCTGGGCGAGACGAAACTCGACCTCCCTCCTCGTACGCTGCGCACCCGCGCGGTGTGGTGGACGGTCACCGAGGACCAGCTGGACGAGGCCCGGATCATCCCGGAGATCCTCGGCGGCTCGCTGCACGCCGCCGAGCACGCCTCGATCGGCATGCTGCCCCTGTTCGCGACCTGCGACCGCTGGGACATCGGCGGCGTGTCCGTGCCCCTGCACCCCGACACGCTCCTGCCCACGGTCTTCGTGTACGACGGCCATCCGGGCGGTGCGGGCTTCGCCGAGCGCGCCTTCCACACCGCCCGCGCCTGGCTCACCGCCACCCGGGAGGCGATCGCCTCCTGCGAGTGCGAGGCCGGCTGCCCCTCCTGCATCCAGTCCCCCAAGTGCGGCAACGGCAACGACCCGTTGCACAAGAGGGGGGCGGTACGGCTTCTCACGGTGCTGCTGCGGGGCGCGCCGGAGGAGAAGCCGGACGGGGAGAGCCGGGTGCCTCCAGCGGACCCCGAGGGCCTGGAGAACCTGGACGGGACAGCTCCGGGCCGGACGCCTCGCGGTTGAGGGCGTCCGGTGCCGGTCCCGCAGGCCCGGCTCTGGCCCTGACCTCGGCCGCGAACGGTCCTCTTCCCGCGGCCGCTGTCACGTCCGAGGTCTCGCCGACGATCGCGCACCGGACCAGCCGCACCCCCTCGGCCGCCGCCAGCTTCTCCGCCCGCGCGCAGGCCGCCGCACCGCCCTCCGTCCAGTGGGCCGCCGCCGCGAGGGCCGCCAGATCAGCGCCGCCGGCCGCCCGGTGCCGGACCACGACGGCCTGTCCGAGCGCGAGCACGGCGCCGAACACCACGCACAGCACGGCAACCGCCCCCAGACTCCACACGGTGGCGGAACCACGGTCGGAGTTCTGCCGGTCGGAGTTGTGCCCGTCGGAGTCCTGCCCGTCGGAGTCCTGCCAGCCTGAATCCTGCCAGCCGGATTTCTTCCGGTCCCGCGCCGCGCTTCTCGCCGCGCCCTTCCTCGCCGCACCTCCCCTCGCCGCGCCCCTGCTCGCCGCATCTCCCCCGACCGCATCCAGCCTCATGGCCCCGCCTCCCCGGCCCCCGCGGTGTCCTCGGCCGGCGCGACGGCCTCCTCGCGCACCTCGAACGGCAGGCCGCTCAGCACCGGCGGTCTGGCCACCACCGTCACCCGGACCTGGTCGCCCTCGCGCCCGACCCACACCCGCGCCCCGCGGGGCGCGGCCTGCCGGGTCACCGTCTCCACCGCGTCCGCCGGATCCTGCCGGGCGGCGGCCCTGGCGCCCACGCGGGCGGCGTCCACGCACTGGATCTGTGCGGCCACCACGAGCAGCCCCCAGACCAGCGCCATGGTGAACGCCACCAGTACGCAGAGCACCACGGCCGCCTCCGCGGTCACGAACCCCCGGTCCGCGCCCTGCTCACATCCGCGCACTGAGGGCCTTCTTCACGATGTCCTGCAGCTCCGTGCGGACCTGGCCGCTGGTGACGACCTCGTAGAGCAGCAACGCGAACCCGACGGCCGCGATGATCCCCATCGCGTACTCGGACGTCACCATTCCGGCGTCCGCGCGGCACTTCCCCCGCAGCCGTACCGCCGCTGCCCTGATCTTCTTGTTCATTCCAACCCCCGTGAGGCTCAGGTCTGTTGCGTCTGTGCTTCTGTGCTTGTGTGCGTCTGCTCGTGCTCGTTCGTCCTCGTGCGCCTCACCTGCCTCCCGTCACCCCGCCCGCCAGGCCGATCACGACGGGCAGCACACCGACCGCGATGAAGGCGGGCAGGAAGCACAGGCCCACCGGCGCGGAGATCAGTACGGCCGCGCGCCGGGCACGGGCCGTCACGGTGCGGGCCCACTGCGCGCGTGCGTCGGAGGCGAGGCGGGCGGCCGGGCCGGCCGCCGGAAGCCCGGACTCGTCGGCCCGCTGCAGCAACCGGGCCAGGGCCGCGGCGCCGGGCAGCTGGGCCAACCGGCGCCAGGCGTCGGCGGGTTCACCGCCGAGCCGTACCTCCGCCGCGCCCCGCGCCAGCGCCTCCCCGACAGGCCCGCCGAGCGCCTCCCCCACCGCCTGGGCGGCCACCACCGGGCCGGCACCGGCCGCAATGCAGGTGGCCAGCAGGTCGGCGGTGAGGGGGAGTTGGCGCGCGGCTGCGGCGGCGTCGACCGGCGCCGCCCGGTCGGCCGCCAACTGGCGGCCACGCCATCGCCACAGCACGACACCGGCCCCCAGGCCCAGCGCGGCCCCGGTCACGCCGCCGACCAGAACCCACGCCCCGCATGCCGCTGCGGCCGGCGGCAGCCACCGCCGTACCGCGTCCGCCGATGCGAACCGCCGTCCGGTGACCGGGACTTCCCGGCCCAGCAGCTCCGCCACCCGACGCCGCGCCCGACGCCGCCGCCGGACCAGATCCAACCGCCGAACCGTCCAGCCGAGAACCAGCACCGCGACCCCGACCGTCCCCAGCCTGTGGACAACTTCCCCGCTCATGCCGCCCGCTCTCCCCCCGCCTGCCGGACCGCGCGCGCCACCGCACACCGCGCTCCCCACACCGCTCCCCCGCTCATCGCCGGCCACTTCCGGCAAGCCGCGCTGCACGTCGTATCCGCATCCCGCTCTCCCCCTGCACGTCGCGTCCGCATCCCGCCCTGCCCCGCTCGTCTCGGGTCACTGCCCGCACGCCCTCACCCGCGCGCCCGCTCACGCCGCCTCCGCTCCCCGCACGATCCGCACGGCCCACCACAGCCCGGCTGCCTCGAACGCCGATCCGGTCGCCAGGCAGCCGAGGCCGGCTCCGGTGTGCAGGAGCACGCGGAGCGGGTCCGCGCCCATGGCCGTGCCGAGGAGCAGGCCGAGGGCGGGCAGTACGGCGAGCAGCACGGCGGTCGCCCGAGCGCCCGCCAACTGTGCGCGGAGATCGGCGCTTTGGTCCCGCTCCGCCCGCAGGGCCGCGTCCAGCCGGTCCAGGCCCTGCGCGAGTCCTGCGCCCTGGTCCACGGCCACCCGCCAGCACGCGGCCAGCCCGAGCAGGCCCTCCGCGCCCGGCTGCCGGGCCGCCGCGGCGAGCGCGCCGGGCACGTCCCCGCCGAACCGCGCCGCCGCGACCACGGCCGCCTGCGCCTCGTCGAGCCCGCCGGAGTCCCTCGCGGCCCGCAGCAGCGCGTCGCCCGGCTGCCGTCCGGCACGCACTTCACCGGCGAGGGCGCCGCACAGGGCGATCACCGTGTCCGCCCGCCGCTCCCGGACGCGCCGGGCCTGGCGGGCCAGCCGTACCCGGCGCAGCACCGGGACCCCGGCCGCCCCCGCGACCACGGGAATCGGCGAGGCCCCCAGCAGCCCGAGCAGCAGGCCGGCCACGAGCGCCCACCACTCGGCGCCCAACCGGCCGCGCAGCCGCCGCAGTTCCGCGAGGGTCTGGTCCCAGGCGGGCGGACCGGTCGCCACCACTCCCCCGCCGGCGAGCAGCAGCCGCGCCCGCCGCATCCCGTGGTGCCGTCCGCCCAGCAGCCAGGCCAGCGCGCCGAGACAGATCAGCGCGGCCCCCATCGACGTGCCACCGATCACTTCCGCCACCTCTCTCCGTCGTCCCCGCACTCCCCAGCCGCGCCCAGGAGGTGCCGCAGCCGCTCCCAGCCCCGCTCCCGCTGGAAGGCCCGCTCGCCCCAACGCAGCGCCGGCACCGTGTGGACCAGCCCGGTGGCGTCCCGCTCCAGCACGTGCACCTCGGCGATCCGGCGCCGCCCGGACCGGTCCCGCACCAGGTGCAGGACCACGGAGAGCGCGGCCGCCAGCTGGCTGTGCAGCGCGGCCCGGTCCAGCCCCGCGGCCGTGGCCAGTGCCTCCATGCGGGCCGGCACATCCGCGGCGGCGTTGGCGTGGATCGTGCAACAGCCGCCCTCGTGGCCCGTGTTGAGAGCCGCGAGCAGATGCACGACCTCCGGACCGCGGACCTCGCCGACGACGAGCCGGTCGGGCCGCATCCGCAGCGCCTGCCGGACGAGGTCCTCCAGGGTGACCAGGCCGGCACCCTCCTGGTTGGCGGGCCGGGTCTCCAGCCGGACGACGTGCGGATGGTCCGGTCGCAGCTCGGCCGAGTCCTCGGCGAGCACGATCCGCTCGCCCGCGCCGACCAGGCCCAGCAGGGCGCTGAGCAGGGTCGTCTTACCGCTTCCGGTGCCGCCGCTGACCAGAAAGGACAGCCGGGCCGCCAGCAGGGCCCGCAGGACCCGGTCGCCGCCGGGCGGTACGGTGCCGGCCTCGACCAGTTCCTCCAGCGTGAAGGCCCGGGGCCGTACGACCCTGAGGGCGAGGCAGGTGCAGCCGACGGCGACCGGGGGCAGCACCGCGTGCAGCCGGGTCCCGTCGGGCAGCCGGGCGTCCGCCCACGGCCGGGCGTCGTCCAGCCGGCGTCCGGCCACGGCGGCCAGCCGCTGTGCGAGGCGCCGTACGGCCGCCGCGTCGGGGAAGGTCACCGAGGTCAGCTCCAGTCCGCCGCCGCGGTCGACCCACACCCGGTCCGCGGCGGACACGAGGACGTCGGTGACGTCCGGGTCGGCGAGCAACGGCTCCAGGGGGCCGCTGCCGACGAGTTCGGACCTCAGTTGCCGGGCCGCGCCGAGGACCTCGGCGTCGCCGAGCACCCGGCCCTGTTCGCGCAGGGCCTGTGCCACGCGCGCGGGGGTGGGTTCGGCGCCGCTTTCGGCCAGTCGGCGCCGTACGCCGTCAAGCAGGGCGGCGCCGTCCGCGCGGTCGAGTGCTGGGTGGGTCATCGCGGTCCCCCCGCCTCGACCAGCGTCCGCTCCCAGAAGTTCACGCAGAAGCGGGCGAGCGGGCCGCGTGCGGCCGCGCCCGGCGGTTTCGCGCCGCCCCGTGGATGCAGCAACGGCGGTTCGACCGGGACCTCGCCGGCCAGCGGCAGGCCGAGCAGGCGGGCCACCTCCTGGTCGTCCAGGCCCGGCGCGTACGGCCCGCGCACCGCCACGCGCAGGTCGCGCACGACCATGCCGACAGCGGAGGCGACCCGCCCGGCGGCCGCGACCGCGCGCAGTTCGGCGGGGACGACGAGCAGTGCCATGTCGAGCTGGGCGAGGACTTCGGCGACCCCGTCGTCGAGGCGGCGGGGCAGGTCCACCACGACCGTGCCGCCGCGCCGCCGGGCGGCGGCGAGCACCGCGCGCACCGCCTGCGGCGGAATGGCGACGCAGTCGCCGCGGTCCCAGCTCAGCACCCGCAGGGAGTGCAGTTCGGGCAGCGACTCCTCCAGGGCGCCGCCGCCGACCCGGCCGCGGGAGGCGGCGAAGGCGGGCCAGCGCAGTCCGTCGGTGCTCTCGCCGCCGAGGAGTACGTCGAGTCCGCCGCCGAGCGGATCGGCGTCCACAAGGAGGGTGCGCAGGCCCTCACGCGCGGAGGTGACGGCGAGCGCGCACGCGAGGGTGGAGGCGCCGGCCCCGCCGCGGCCGCCGATCACCCCGACGGTGAGGGCCGGGCGGCCGACTCCCTCGGCGACGTCGGCGATCCGGTCGACCAGCCACTGCTCGCCGTCGGGCAGCATCAGGACGTGATCGGCGCCGATCTCGACGGCGCGTTTCCACACCCCGGGGTCGTCCTGGTCACGGCCGACCAGCACGACTCCGCGCCGGCGTGTGGCGCCGCCCAGCCGGCGTGCGGCGTCGTCGCCGACGAGCACCAGCGGGGCCGTTTCCCAGCCACCTCCGTGTTCGGGCACGCCGTGGTGGACCTCGGGTGTGGCGCCGGCGGCCGCGCACAGGCGCAGCAGGTCGTCCAGGATTGCGGCGTCCTCGGTGACGATGAGCGGCCGGCCCGGCCGGTCTCCGGCGCCGGGCGGCGGGTCGTGGGTGACGGCAGCGGTCACGTGCGTTCCCCCTTCGCTGCATGGGCCGCGCAGCCCCTGCGGCCACGCGATTCCCAAAGGTGTGAAGAACCGGAAAGCGGTCCCCCATATGAGCGGCCGGCGGTAACCGGCCATACACGCTCCGACAATCGGAACCGGCCACCAACTCGCCATGGCCCGAGCGCGTGGGAATCACGGTGCAGCGATCCGCGAAATAAAGTGGATCTTGTTGGAAAACTGTGGACAACTCGCAGGCTGTGAATATCGCCATCACCCATACCGGTGACGTCCGTACTGTTGCCCGTGCGCCTTCCGCAGCGCAGCGCGACGATTACAACGGGTGACGGATCATGGGCGCGCCGAAGCGGCGGCCACGGTGACATGGCGCCTGGGCCGCGGTCACGCGGAAAGCAGGGGAGGAGGGGAGAAACCCGTCCGGACATGCGACGACCCCCGCCGGGGGGGAGAGCGGGGGTCGTCTCCACGGCCGACTCGGGGGGGGAGGAGCCGGACCGGGTTAGCACGGTCGCGAACGATCCGTGACTTCCATGGTGTACCCGAGAGCCCTCTCAGGCAAACCCACACGCCCACCTTACGCCGAATGGGCTGCGCCTATGCTCAGGGTCGTGGAAAACCACTCCTTGCCCCGCGCAGCAGCCTTCTTTGACCTGGACAAGACGGTCATTGCGAAGTCGAGCACGCTCACCTTCAGCAAGTCCTTCTACCAAGGCGGGCTGATCAACCGCAGGGCCGCGCTGCGCACCGCATATGCCCAGTTCGTCTTCCTGGTCGGCGGCCTGGACCACGACCAGATGGAGCGCATGCGCGAGTATCTGTCCGCCATGTGCCGCGGATGGAACGTGCAGCAGGTCCGGGAGATCGTCGCCGAGACCCTGCACGACCTCATCGACCCGATCATCTACGACGAGGCCGCCTCCCTCATCGAGGAGCACCACGCGGCGGGGCGGGACGTGGTGATCGTGTCGACCTCGGGCGCCGAGGTGGTGGAGCCCGTCGGCGAGCTGCTCGGTGCGGACCGGGTGGTGGCGACGCGCATGGTCGTCGGCGAGGACGGCTGCTTCACCGGGGAGGTGGAGTACTACGCCTACGGCCCGACCAAGGCCGAGGCGATCCGGGAACTGGCCGCGTCCGAGGGCTACGACCTCGACCGCTGCTACGCCTACAGCGATTCAGCGACCGATCTGCCCATGCTCCAGGAGGTCGGGCATCCGCACGCGGTGAACCCGGACCGCGCGCTGCGCCGCGAGGCACTCGCACGGGGGTGGCCGGTCCTGGAGTTCCGCCGGCCGGTTCCGCTCAAGAAGAGGCTGCCCACGTTCTCCGTACCGCCCCGCCCCGCGCTGGTCGCGGCGGCGGCCGTAGGAGCGGCGGCCGCGACCGCGGGCCTCGTCTGGTACGCCAGCCGACGCCGGAGCACCGTCTGAGCCGGCCCAGCGCCTCAGCGGAAGCGGCGCCTCAGCCGGAGCGGCGCCCGAGCCGGACCAGCACCGGAGCAGCGCCCGTTTCGCCCTTGTTCGAGCCTGAAAGTAAAGAACAGCAGGCAGGGCTTCCGCTTCCCTGCGGCTCGCGGTACAAAGGCCTTAGGCCCGCGAGACCAAAGGACATCCGAGAGGATCCCCTGACACTACGCACTTGGCCCACGGACCCCGCATGGACATCGGGCACCCACGCGACGTCGACCCGTCGATTACGGGCCAGCCGCACCAGGTGACGGGCAAAGTCCCCGACCTGATGGGCACATATCGAGGACGCTTGGTAACCCGGTGAGCATGCCAGCGGCGGTACGAGCATTCGTACCGCCGCAACCCATGTCCGGGGCAGTTCCGGGAAGCCCTCTCAGGCCGCGCCGCGCTGCAGCGCCTCGCACACCGCCGTCGACTCGCGCGCCCCCAGCTCGACCGCCCTGCCGCAGTGCGCGATCCAGGCCGCCATGCCCTCCGGGGTGCCGGAGACATAGCCGTCCAGCGCCGCCAGATAGGCGGCGCGGCCCAGCTCGGCGTGGCCGACCTCGGCCGGACAGATCGCCTTCGGGTCCAGGCCGCTGCCGATCAGCACGATCCGCTCGGCCGCGCGCGCGACCAGGCCGTTGTGGGACACGAAGGGCCGTAGCGCGAGCAGCTCGCCGTGCACCACGGCGGCGGTCACCAGCGCGGGCGCGGACGTCCCCTTGATGATCAGGTCCGCGAGCCCCTCCAGCCGGCCGGAGACCTCCCGGACGTCCGGCAGCGGCAACTCGACCAGCGGCTCGTCCACCGTCTCGCCCGCCTGGCGCGGCCGGCCGACCTCGTCGCCCTGGCTCGCCGCGGCCACCAGGTGCAGCCGGGCCAGCACCCGCAGGGGCGACTGCCGCCAGATGGACAGCAGCTGCCCGGCCTCCGCCGACAGCCTAAGGGCCGCGCCCATGACCCGCGCCTCGGCGTCGGCGCCGAAGTCGGTGCGTCGCCGCACCTCCTCCAGGGCCCAGTCGGCGCCGGAGAGCGCGGCGGAGCCGCGGGCGGCGCGCAGGGCCGCCTCGGAGGTGATCTCGGTGCTGCGGCGCCGCATGATCCGGTGCCCGTAGACCCGGTCCACGGCCTTGCGCACGGACTCCACGGAGTCGGCCACACCGGGCAGCGAGCCCAGGGCCGCGAGCGGGTCGGCGTTCGCGCCTGTCGTACTCATGAGTACGACCCTACGCACCCCATCGGCCGACCCCTCGAAGGAGTGGTCTTCTTCACTTCCGCCTGCCACATACAGCTATCACCTGACTACTGTTGGTGAACATGAAAATTGCTTTCGTCGGGAAGGGCGGCAGTGGCAAGACCACGCTTTCCTCCCTCTTCATCCGCCACCTCGTGGCCGCCGGCGCCCCGGTGGTCGCCATCGACGCCGACATCAACCAGCACCTCGGGCCCGCGCTCGGCCTCGACGAGAGGGAGGCCGCCGCGCTGCCCGCCATGGGGGAACGGCTGCCGCTGATCAAGGACCACCTGCGCGGCTCCAACCCGCGGATCCCCTCCGCCGCCACGATGATCAAAACCACTCCGCCCGGCGAGGGCTCGCGGCTGGTCCGGGTGCGGGAGCCGAATCCGGTCTACGACGCCTGTGCGCGCCCGGTGGAACTCGACGGCGGCGCCGTCCGTTTGATGGTCACCGGCCCCTTCACGGACGCCGACCTGGGGGTCGCCTGCTACCACTCCAAGACGGGAGCGGTGGAGCTGTTCCTGAACCACCTCGTCGACGGCCCCGACGAGTACGTCGTGGTCGACATGACGGCGGGTTCGGACTCCTTCGCCTCCGGCATGTTCACCCGCTTCGACATGACGTTCCTCGTCGCCGAGCCGACCCGGAAGGGGGTCTCCGTCTACCGCCAGTACAAGGAGTACGCCCGCGACTTCGGCGTCGCCCTGAAGGTCGTCGGCAACAAGATCCAGGACCCGGACGACATCGACTTCCTGCGCGCGGAGGTCGGGGACGACCTGCTCGTGACGGTCGGGCGCTCGGACTGGGTGCGCGCCATGGAGAAGGGCCGCCCGCCGCGGTTCGACCTCCTGGAGGAGGCCAACGCCCGGGCCCTGCACACCCTGCGGGCGACCGCGGACGCCACGTACGAGCTGCGGGACTGGGAGCGCTACACCCGCCAGATGGTGCACTTCCACCTGAAGAACGCCGAGGCGTGGGGCAACGAGCGCACCGGGGCCGACCTGGCGGCGCAGGTCGACCCCGCCTTCGTGCTCGGCGAGAGCGTGGCGACTCCCGCTTAGTGCCTACTGCTTGACCGCCGGCGCCCCGGGCACGCCCTTGGGCGCCGGGGCCGGGCGGCCGGACAGGAAGGACGCCCAGCCCTGCTTGGGAGCCTCGCCCACCTTCAGGGTGCGCAGCTTCTCCAGGGTCTTCGGGTCCTGGGCGTCCAGCCAGTCGACCAGCTGGTGGAAGGACACACAGCGCACGTCGGGCTTGTTGCACACCTCCTTCACCGTGTCCTCGACGGCGCGCATGTACGTGCCGCCGTTCCAGGACTCGAAGTGGTTGCCGATGATCAGCGGCGCGCGGTTGCCGTCGTAGGCCCGGTAGAAGCCCTTGATGAGGCCGTCGCGCATCTGGTCGCCCCAGTAGTCGAACTGGTCCGGGTCGCCCTGGGTCTCGGTGCCGGACTGGTTGACCATGAAGTTGTAGTCCATGGTCAGCTGCTCATAGGTGTGCCCGGGGAAGGGCACCAGCTGCATGGACACGTCCCACAGCCCTTCCTTCTTCTTGGGCCAGACCTGGTTGTTGACCCCGCTGGAGTCATAGCGGAGGCCCAACTGGCGGGCTGCCTTCATGAAGTTCTGCTGACCCTCCAGGCAGGGGGTGCGGGCGCCGATCAGCTCCTTCTCGTAATCGAAGGGCAGCGGGGCCGACTTCTTCAGGCCGCTGTTGGTCTTCCAGGCCTTCACAAACTGCTTGGCCTGGGCGATCTCGCTCTTCCACTCGTCCACCGACCAGGTGCCGACCCCGCCGTCCGGCCCGCAGAAGTGGCCGTTGAAGTGCGTGCCGATCTCGTTGCCCTCCAGCCAGGCCAGCCGCGCCTGCTTGACGGTGTCGGCGATCCCCTTCTCGTCGTTGAAGCCGATGTCGGAGCTGCCCGGCGAATGCTGGGGAGGCTTGTACAGGTCCCGCTTCTCCTCCGGCAGCAGGTACACGCCGCTGAGGAAGAACGTCATGGTCGCGTGGTTGTCCTTGGCGACCTTACGGAAGTGCGAGAACAGCTTCTGGCTGTCCTCGCCCGCGCCGTCCCAGGAGAACACGACGAACTGGGGCGGTTTCTGACCGGACTTCAGCCGCTCGGGTCTCGGCAGATGCGGCTGCGCGCCGGTGTACGCGGTGGATCCGTCCCCGATCAGCCGGAACACGCTCTCGGGGGCCGCGGCCCCCTCCTGCGGGCCGGACGCCCCTTCCTTCGAACCGTTGGAGCCGGTCGCGCAACCGGCGAGTGACGAGGCACAGGCCGCGGCGACCATGGCGCCGACGGCGATCCTCTGGGTGGCGGCCATGTTCCGCCCACCTTCTTCCTTCTCTCGGACACACGCTGACGAGGGCCGTTTTCTCGTGAGATGCCGGGCTTGTCCTCCGGCAGCGCCGCCAAGGTCGCACGGGACCGAGAAGGAATTAGTACGACAAGCCGATCAAATGATTAATTCACTCCGGCGAGCGATGCTTTACCCCATTTGCCCCGAGAAGTTATGCCTCGTCTTTACTTTTCATTACGGTTCATTTACCGATGGTGATCCATCCCGCCCAAGTCCGTGACCCTGCCAGCCCGGAGGAGACGGGACCATGCCAGCCTGCGCACCCCCGCACACCCCGCAGCCGCACGCATCGCACAGCCCCTCGCCGGGCCATCGGCGCCGCTTGCCCGTGGCGGGCGCCGATGTGTCCGCGTCCCTCGCGGTCTTCCTGATCGCCCTGCCCCTGTCCCTCGGCATCGCCCTGGCCACCGGCGCTCCGCTCCAAGCCGGTCTCGTGGCCGCCGCCGTGGGCGGCGTCGTCGCCGGCCGGCTCGGCGGCTGCCCGCTCCAGGTCAGCGGTCCCGCCGCCGGACTCACCGTGGTCACCGCCGACTTGATTCACCGCTACGGCTGGCGGACGACCTGCGCGATCACCGTCCTCGCCGGATTCGCCCAGGTCGGTCTCGGCTGTCTGCGGGTGGCGCGCGGCGCGCTCGCGGTCAGCCCGGCCGTGGTGCACGGCATGCTCGCCGGCATCGGCATCACCATCGCCGTCGCCCAGCTGCACATCGTCCTCGGCGGCAGCCCGGACAGCTCCGTCCTCGCCAACCTGCTTGCACTGCCCGCCCAGTTGGCCCATCTGCACCCGGCCGCCGTCTCGATGAGCGCGCTGACGCTCGCCCTGCTGCTGGTCTGGCCCCGCCTGCCCGGCCGCGCCGGCCGGCTGCTCCGGGGCGTGCCGGCCGCCCTCGTCGCCGTCGCCGGGTCCACCGCCACGGCGACGGCGACCGGACTCACCCTGCCCCGTGTGGACCTGCCGTCCTGGCGCAGCCACGCCCTGGCCGGACTGCCCGAGGGGCCGGCACTCGGCCTCGCCGCGGCCGTGCTCACCACCACCCTGGTGTGCAGCGTGCAGTCGCTGCTCGGCGCGGTGGCCGTGGACAAACTGGTCGCGGGCCGCCCCGGCCCCCTCCCCCGGGTCGGGCGCTCCGACCTCGACCGTGAGCTGCTGGGCCAGGGTGCCGCCAACATCGTCTCCGGGGCGCTCGGCGGACTGCCGGTCGCCGGCGTGGCCGTGCGCAGCACCGCGAATGTGAATTCAGGTGCCGTGAGCCGGAACTCCACGATGCTGCACGGCGTTCTCGTAGTAGTCGCCGCGCTGCTGATGGTCCCGGCACTGGAGGAGATCCCGCTCGCCTCCCTCGCCGCCCTGGTCATGGCCGTTGGTATCCAGATGGTGTCCCTGCACCACATCCGCACGGTGACGCGCCACCGAGAAGTGCCGGTCTACGCCGCGACCACACTCGGCGTGGTGCTCCTCGGCGTCCTCCAGGGCGTGCTCCTCGGAGTCGCCATGGCCGTCGCCCTCGCCCTCAATCGCCTCGCCCGCACCCGCATCACCCACGAAGAGAAGGAAGGAGTCCATCACGTACATGTCCGAGGTCAGCTGACATTCCTCGCGGTGCCCCGGCTCAGCCGAGCCCTGCATCTCGTATCCCAGGGCGCCCACGCCGTCGTGGAGTTGGACGGGTCGTTCATGGATCACGCGGCGTACGAGTCACTGCAGGACTGGCGCAGCGCCCACATCGCGCGGGGCGGTACGGCCGAGCTGTCGGGCCGGCGCGGCGGAATCCGGACCGCCGGGCCGATCCCTTCCGCCGGGTGCCGGTGCCGGCCCTGGACGCCCTGGCGCAACCACCAGTTCTGCTTCCCGGAAGCCGTCGCCGCTCCGGCGGGCCGGGAGCCGGGCCGGGAACTGGCCCGGGGGATCAGCTCGTTCCAGCGCAACACCGCGCCGCTGGTACGAGGAGAGCTGGCGCGGCTCGCCCGGGAGGGCCAGCAACCCGCGCAGCTCTTCCTCACCTGCGCCGACTCCCGGCTCGTCACGTCGATGATCACCGCCAGTGGTCCCGGCGACCTGTTCGTCGTCCGCAACGTCGGCAACCTGGTGCCGCCGCCGGGCGAGGAGCACGGTGACGACTCGGTGGCGGCCGCCGTCGAGTACGCGGTGGACGTGCTCGGCGTGCGCTCCATCACCGTGTGCGGGCACTCCGGCTGCGGAGCGATGCAGGCGCTGACGGCCCCGCGCGACACAGGCGGCGACGCCCCCGACACCTCGCTGCGGCGCTGGCTGCGGCACGGGCGGCCGAGCCTGGCGCGGATGGCCGGCGACCGCCGTACCCTTCCCCGGCTCGCCGGGCGGGCGCCGGTGGACGCGGTGGAGCAGCTGTGCCTGATCAACGTGGTCCAGCAGCTGGAGCACCTGCGGGCGCACGGCCCGGTGGCCCGGGCGCTGGCCAGGGGCGAGCTGGAGCTGCACGGGATGTACTTCCACGTGGGCGAGGCCCAGGCGTATCTGCTCGCGCAGACCGAGGAGGGCGAGGTGTTCGAGGAGGTCACGGGAAGTGTCACGGGAGGGGTGTCCGCAAAGAAGGCAGAGAGTACGGCGTGCGAGAGTGCGCCCCGACAGGTCTAAACCAATTTTCCCGTCGACCCTTGTCATCGGACCCCCGTGTCTGATGAGCTGTGGCCTGGGACACAACGGACACCCTTCGAGAGGGAGATGTCGTGAGCAACGAAAGCCTGGCCAACCTGCTCAAGGAAGAACGCAGGTTCGCGCCCCCCGCCGACCTGGCCGCGCATGCCAACGTCACCGCGGAGGCGTATGCACAGGCCAAGGCTGACAGGCTCGGCTTCTGGGCCGAGCAGGCCCGCCGGCTGACCTGGGCCAAGGAACCGACCGAGACGCTGGACTGGTCGAACCCGCCGTTCGCCAAGTGGTTCAAGGACGGCGAGCTGAACGTCGCCTACAACTGCGTGGACCGCCATGTGGAGGCAGGGCACGGGGACCGGGTCGCCATCCACTTCGAGGGTGAGCCCGGCGACAGCCGCTCGATCACCTACGCCGAGCTGAAGGACGAGGTCTCCAAGGCGGCCAACGCCCTGCTGGAGCTGGGTGTTCGCAAGGGCGACCGGGTCGCCATCTACATGCCGATGATCCCGGAGACGGCCATCGCGATGCTGGCCTCGGCCCGGATCGGCGCCGCGCACTCGGTGGTCTTCGGCGGCTTCTCGGCGGACGCGCTCGCGACCCGGATCCAGGACGCGGACGCCAAGGTCGTCATCACCTCAGACGGCGGATACCGGCGGGGCAAGCCGTCCGCGCTCAAGCCCGCCGTGGACGAGGCGATCGGGAAGGTCGACAACGTCGAGCACGTGCTGGTGGTGCGCCGTACCGGGCAGGACGTGGCATGGAACGGCGAGCGGGACGTCTGGTGGCACGAGCTGGTGGACCGGCAGTCCGCCGAGCACACCCCGGAGGCGTTCGAGGCCGAACACCCGCTGTTCATCCTCTACACCTCGGGCACCACCGGTAAGCCGAAGGGCATCCTGCACACCTCCGGCGGCTACCTCACCCAGACGGCGTACACCCACTGGGCGGTCTTCGACCTCAAGCCGGAGACGGACGTGTACTGGTGCACGGCCGACGTCGGCTGGGTCACCGGCCACTCGTACATCGTGTACGGCCCGCTGGCCAACGGCGCCACGCAGGTCATGTACGAGGGCACGCCGGACACCCCGCACCAGGGCCGGTTCTGGGAGATCGTGCAGAAGTACAAGGTCACGATCCTCTACACCGCGCCGACGGCGATCCGGACGTTCATGAAGTGGGGTGACGACATCCCCGCCAAGTTCGACCTGTCCTCCCTGCGCGTCCTCGGCTCGGTGGGCGAGCCCATCAACCCCGAGGCATGGATCTGGTACCGCAAGAACATCGGCGCCGACCGGACGCCCGTGGTGGACACCTGGTGGCAGACCGAGACCGGCGCGATGATGATCTCGCCGCTGCCCGGTGTCACCGAGGCCAAGCCCGGCTCCGCGCAGACCCCGCTGCCCGGCATCAGCGCGACGGTGGTCGACGACGAGGCGAACGAGGTGCCCGACGGCGGCGGTGGCTACCTGGTGCTGACCGAGCCGTGGCCGTCGATGCTGCGCACCATCTGGGGCGACGACCAGCGGTTCATCGACACCTACTGGTCCCGGTTCGAGGGCAAGTACTTCGCCGGTGACGGCGCGAAGAAGGACGACGACGGCGACATCTGGCTGCTGGGCCGGGTGGACGACGTGATGCTCGTGTCCGGGCACAACATCTCCACCACCGAGGTGGAGTCGGCCCTCGTCTCGCACCCGTCGGTCGCCGAGGCGGCCGTCGTCGGTGCCGCCGACGAGACCACCGGCCAGGCGATCGTCGCCTTCGTGATCCTGCGCGGGACGGCCGCGGAGACCGAGTCACTCGTCGGCGAACTGCGCGACCACGTGGGCGCCACGCTCGGGCCGATCGCCAAGCCCAAGCGGATCCTGCCGGTGGCGGAGCTGCCGAAGACCCGTTCCGGGAAGATCATGCGGCGGCTGCTGCGGGACGTGGCCGAGAACCGTCAGCTGGGGGATGTGACCACCCTGACCGACAGCACGGTCATGGACCTCATCCAGGCGAAGTTGCCTTCGGCGCCCAGCGAGGACTAGGCGGACAGGGGTGCCCGGTGTCAGCACCGGGCACCCCTTTTCGTTCGGCTCACTAACCTCTGGCGTCAAAATCGAGTAAAATGGCGATCTCAGGGTGTGCCGGGAAGTCTGGTCGGCGGCGCCGTCGGCGATTCCGCGTGACGGCGTGATCATCGCCGTACCGACCCGGAGGTCCCCGCCGTGGCCGCGCCCCCTACCCGGAAAACCCCCCGCAAGGCTCTTGGACGTCTGTCCCTGCCCGAGCGTGCCCTGGTCGCTGACGCCCTGCGCACCGAGACGGTCGGCGGTGTCCTGCTGCTCCTCGCCTCCGTGGCGGCGCTGCTCTGGGCGAACATCCCCGCGCTCCACGCGAGCTACGAGTCGGTCGGCCACTTCCACCTCGGCCCCGGCGCGCTCGGCCTCGACCTGTCCGTGGCCCACTGGGCCGCCGACGGCCTCCTCGCGGTGTTCTTCTTCGTCGCCGGCATCGAGCTGAAGCGCGAGCTGGTCGCCGGGGACCTGCGCGACCCCAGGGCCGCCGTCCTGCCTGTGGTGGCCGCGCTGTGCGGCATGGCCGTACCGGCGCTCGTCTACACCCTCACCAGCCTCGCCGGGCACGGCTCCGCGCAGGGCTGGGCGGTGCCCACCGCCACCGACATCGCCTTCGCACTCGCCGTCCTCGCGGTCATCGGCACCTCCCTGCCCAGCTCGCTGCGGGCCTTCCTGCTCACCCTCGCGGTCGTCGACGACCTCTTCGCCATCCTGATCATCGCCGTCTTCTTCACCGACCGGCTGAACTTCGCCGCGCTCGGCGGGGCCGCCGCCGGGCTGGTGGTCTACTGGCTGCTGCTGCGCAAGGGCGTGCGCGGCTGGTACGTGTACGTGCCGCTGGCCGTGGTGATCTGGGCGCTGATGTACAACAGCGGCGTGCACGCCACCATCGCCGGCGTGGCGATGGGCCTGATGCTGCGCTGCACCCCCCGCGAGGGTGAGCAGCACTCCCCGGGCGAGCACATCGAGCACCTGGCGCGGCCCCTGTCCGCGGGGCTCGCCGTGCCGCTGTTCGCACTGTTCAGCGCCGGGGTCACCGTCTCCGGCGGGGCGCTCGGGGACGTGTTCACCAAGCCGGAGACGCTCGGTGTGGTGCTCGGGCTCGTCGTCGGCAAGACACTCGGGATCTTCGGCGGCACCTGGCTCACCGTCCGCTTCACCCGCGCCTCCCTCAGCGAGGACCTCGCCTGGGCCGATGTCTTCGCGGTGGCCTCCCTCGCCGGCATCGGCTTCACCGTCTCCCTGCTCATCGGGGAACTGGCCTTCGCGGGCGACGCCGTCCTCACCGACGAGGTCAAGGCGGCCGTCCTCACCGGATCGCTGATCGCGGCGCTGTGTGCGACGGTGCTGCTGAAGATGCGCAACGCCAAGTACCGGCGGCTGTGCGAGGAAGAGGAGCGCGACGAGGACCTCGACGGCATCCCGGACATCTACGAGCAGGACGACCCCGCTCATCACCTGCGCATGGCCCGGATCCACGAGCGCAAGGCCGCCGAACACCGGCGGATCGCCGCCGAGCGGGCGGCTGCGGCGCGCCACGGGCTTGCGGAAGTACCGGGCGGGGCAGGCGATGATGACGACCGTCCGGCATGATCTGACGAGACGGTACAAAACAAGACGGCCACAGATGCAGGACGGCCGGACAGGACGGCCGCGCCGGCGGGGCGGCCGTACCGGACGGAACGCCTGCGGCACGAGAGAACTCTGAGGGAGAACGCGATGAGCGCACCCGACGGCAGCCCGGTCGGCGCCGAACGCAGCATCGGCCAGCTGTTCGCCTCGGCGACGACCGAATTGTCGGCGCTGGTGCACGACGAGATCGCGCTGGCCAAGGCGCAGCTGAAGCAGGACGTGAAGAAGGGCGCGATGAGCGGCGGCGCCTTCTCGATGGCGGGCGCCGTGCTGGTGTTCTCCCTGCCGATGCTCAACTTCGCGCTCGCCTACGGCATCCGGACCTGGAGCGGCTGGAACCTGGCGGTCTGCTTCCTGCTGTCCTTCGCGGCCAACGTGCTGGTCGCCGGCCTCCTCGCGCTGATCGGCGTGACGTTCGCGAAGAAGGCCAAGAAGAGCAAGGGCCCGCAGAAGGTGGCCGCCTCCATGAAGGAGACGGCGGGCGTCCTGCAGAACGCCAAGCCGCATCCGCGCGCGGAGCTTCCCGAGGACCGGGCTCCCGCGGCCATCGAGGCTGTGGCACGCTCGTCGTCATGACGGACCCCGCCCCTTCGGCCGTACGGATCGATGTTCCCCACGGGAAAGTGACGCACAGGGACGTCGCCGCCAACGGTGCGCGCTTCCACATCGCCGAACTCGGCGACGGCCCCCTGGTGCTGCTGCTGCACGGCTTCCCGCAGTTCTGGTGGACCTGGCGGCACCAGCTGGTGGCGCTCGCGGACGCGGGCTACCGGGCGGTGGCGATGGATCTGCGGGGCGTCGGCGGCAGTGACCGCACGCCCCGCGGGTACGACCCGGCCAATCTCGCGCTCGACGTCACCGGCGTGATCCGCTCGCTCGGCGAGCCGGACGCGGCGCTGGTCGGCCACGACCTGGGCGGCTATCTGGCGTGGACGGCGGCCGCGATGCGGCCCAAGCTCGTACGACGGCTCGCGGTCGTCTCCATGCCGCATCCGCGGCGCTGGCGCGCGGCGATGCTGCGGGACGCCCGGCAGACGGCCGCCAACTCCTACATCTGGGGTTTCCAGCGGCCGTGGATCCCGGAGCGTCAACTCACCGCGGACGACGGGGCGCTGGTGGGCCGGCTGATCCGGGACTGGTCCGGGCCACGCCCGCCGGAGGACGAGGCGGTGGAGATCTACCAGCGGGCCATGTGCATCCCGTCGACCGCGCACTGCGCGATCGAGCCGTACCGCTGGCTGGTGCGCTCGCTGGCCCGCCCGGACGGCATCCAGTTCAACCGCCGGATGAAGCGGCCGGTGCGGGTGCCCACGCTGCATCTGCACGGCTCCCTGGACCCGGTGACGCGCACGCGCAGCGCGGCCGGTTCGGGCGAGTACGTCGAAGCGCCGTACCGCTGGCGTCTGTTCGACGGCCTCGGCCACTTCCCGCACGAGGAGGACCCGGCGGCGTTCTCCACGGAACTGGTCAACTGGCTGAAGGATCCCGAGCCGGACCGGTGATACGCGCCGGTGACGGGCAGACGCGAGGGTCGTGTGGCCGCGTTCGTCTGTGACCGTTCGGTGACGGGCTCGATGCGCCGAGTATCCAGATCGTGAACACTTGTCCTGCGAACGGCCACATGCCTGCCGCATAGGCCAATTGGGCGGCGCTCAGGCGGTTATCGACCTTCGGGCAGGGGCACACGTCGGGGTATGGGCTGGACGCACGACTACAGTGACGCACCCCGCAACCGCCGCTCGGCCGCCGGTCTGAGCACGCCTCAGCGAGGCAATCCGCAACTCGCCGAAGGAGACCTCCGCGTGGGGATTCCACACATCCTGCGCCGCCGCGCCCGTTGGGTGTCCGTGCGTCTGCGTCACCCGCGCGGCTGACACCGCGCGGCTGACTCTTCCTCCGCAGCGTCACAGGGCGCAGCTGTCCGTGCCCACCTGCTCGTTCGCCGTACGTCCCCGCGCGATGTCGGGCCGGATCTCGTCCGCCGTGAGGGCGTAGCCGGTGTCGGCGTCGTCGAGGGACTTGGCGAACACCACGCCGTACACCCGGCCGTCGGGGGTGAGCAGCGGGCCGCCCGAGTTGCCCTGACGGACGGTCGTGTACAGCGAGTAGACGTCCCGGCGGACGGTGCCGCGGTGGTAGATGTCCGGGCCGTTGGCCGTGATGCGCCCGCGCACGCGCGCGGCGCGCACGTCGTAGGAGCCGTTCTCCGGGAAGCCCGCGACGATCGCGCCGTCGCCCCCGGCCGCGTCCTGCGGGGAGAACCGCAGGACGTGCGCCCTCAGGTCGGGTACGTCGAGCACGGCGATGTCGCGCTTCCAGTCGTACAGGACGACCTTGGCGTCGTACTTGCGGCCCTCGCCGCCTATCTGCACGGTGGGCTCGTCGACGCCGCCGACGACATGCGCGTTGGTCATGACCCGGCGGTCGGCGAAGACGAAACCGGTGCCCTCCAGCACCTTGCCGCAGCTCTGGGCGGTGCCGGTCACCTTCACGATGGAGCGCTGGGCGCGCAGGGTCACCGGGCTGTTCGCGAGGGCCGGGTCGGGCGGCTCCACGTCCTTGATCGGCTCGTTGGCGAAGGGGCTGAAGACCTGCGGGAAGCCGTTCTGCGCCAGGACCGAGGAGAAGTCCGCGAACCAGGTGTCGGCCTGGGCGGGCAGCGCCCGGGAGACGCCGAGGAGCACCTTGGAGCCACGGACCTCCTTGCCGAGCGTGGGCAGGGTGGTGCCGGCCAGGGCGGACCCGATCAGCCAGGCCACCAGCAGCATGGCGATGACGTTGACCAGCGCGCCGCCGGTGGCGTCCAGGGCGCGGGCCGGGGACCAGGTGATGTACCGGCGCAGCTTGTTGCCGAGGTGGGTGGTCAGGGCCTGTCCGACGGAGGCGCAGACGATGACGACGACCACGGCGACCACGGCGGCGGTGGTGCCGACCTCCGCGTTGTCGGTCACGGCGTCCCAGAGCACGGGCAGGGCGTAGACGGCGACGAGGCCGCCGCCCAGGAACCCGATCACCGACAGGATGCCGACGACGAAGCCCTGGCGGTAGCCGACGACCGCGAACCACACGGCCGCGACCAGCAACAGGATGTCCAGCACGTTCACTGCTTCAGGCCTCGCCTACTCCACTCCGCTCCCCGCGGCCCGGCCGGGGGTCCGGGGTCGGCCCCCGGAAAGACACAGCACGGACGACACCCTGTCATGAGTGCCAGTCGAGCGGGACGTGTCTCTCCCGGGGCCAGGGACGCTCCCAGCCCGCGAAGTGGAGCAGGCGGTCGATCACTCCCGCCGTGAAGCCCCACACCAGGGCCGATTCGACCAGGAATGCCGGGCCTCGGTGGCCGCTGGGGTGGACGGTGGTGGCGCGGTTGGCGGGGTCCGTGAGATCCGCCACGGGGACCGTGAAGACCCGCGCGGTCTCGTTCGGATCCACGACGCCGACCGGGCTGGGTTCGCGCCACCAGCCGAGCACGGGCGTGACGACGAAGCCGCTGACCGGAATGTACAGCGCGGGCAGCACCCCGAAGAGCTGGACGCCGGACGGATCCAGGCCGGTCTCCTCCTCGGCCTCGCGCAGCGCGGCCCGGAGCGGGCCGTCGGTGTGCGGGTCGCCGTCCTCCGGGTCGAGCGCGCCGCCCGGGAAGGACGGCTGCCCGGCGTGCGAGCGCAGCGAGCCGGCGCGCTCCATCAGCAGCAGCTCCGGGCCGCGCTCACCCTCGCCGAACAGGATCAGCACGGCCGACTTGCGCCCCGAGCCGTTCTCCGGCGGCAGGAAGCGGCTCAGCTGGAGCGGCTCGACCGTCTCGGCCGCCCGCACCACCGGCGCCAGCCACTCCGGCAGCCCTTCCCTGCTCAGCGTCACCGGGCCGCGCGCCGCCGCGCCGCGTGTCACCTGGCCGCTCCGCGCCTCACTGGCCCTCGCCATCGCCGCCCCCCTCGCTCTGCCTGTCCAACGCCCGAGGGCCCCGAGATCGTTCCGTCACGCGGCCCCCAGTGGCGGGGCCGGCCTGCCGCCCGCGTCGAGGTAGGCCTGCGGGGGCTTGAGCCGCTGGCCGGGGAGGCCGCCCTTCTCGTACTTCAGGAGCTTCTTCGCCTTCTCCGGGTCGGTCTCGCCCTCGCCGTAGGCCGGGCAGAGCGGGGCGATCGGGCAGGCGCCGCAGGCGGGTTTGCGGGCGTGGCAGATCCGGCGGCCGTGCCAGATCACGTGGTGGGAGAGGTCGGTCCAGTCGCTCTTCGGGAACAGCGCGCCGACGGCGGCCTCGATCTTGTCCGGGTCGGTCTCCTCGGTCCACTGCCAGCGCTGCACCAGCCTCTGGAAGTGGGTGTCCACGGTGATCCCGGGCCGTCCGAAGGCGTTGCCGAGCACGACGAAAGCGGTCTTGCGGCCGACGCCGGGCAGCTTGACCAGGTCCTCCAGCCTGCCCGGGACCTCACCGCCGAAGTCCTCGGCGAGGGCCTTGGACAGCCCCATCACCGACTTGGTCTTGGCCCGGAAGAACCCGCAAGGGCGCAGGATCTCCTCGACCTCCTCCGGGTTGGCGGCGGCCAGGTCCTCGGGGGCCGGGTATTTCGCGAAGAGCGCCGGGGTCGTCTGGTTGACACGCAGGTCGGTGGTCTGAGCCGACAGCACGGTGGCGACCAGCAGCTGGAACGGGTTCTCGAAGTCCAGCTCGGGATGGGCGTACGGGTACACCTCGGCCAGCTCGCGGTTGATGCGGCGGGCGCGGCGGACCAGCGCGGTGCGGGACTCGTCCCTCGGCGGCCTGACGGCGACCTTCTTGGCGGGCGCCGCCTTCTTCACCGGCACGGTCTTGCCGGTGGCGACGGCCTTCTTCGCAGCGGTGACCTTCTTGGCGGTGACCTTCTTGGCTGACGTGACCTTCTTGGCTGAGGTGACCTTCTTGACCGAAGCAGCCTTTTTAGCCGTTTTTCCGGTTTTCTTATCACCGCCCGAGCCTTGTTCGCCCACAGCGGAATTGCGACGTTCAACCACTCGCTCAACCCCCTTGGCCTGTGCTCTCACCGGCGAATTGGACACCCGGCCAGCCTAGAGCCCGGCACCGACATCCGCCCCGGACCCCGTTGATCGGACTCCGATTGGACCCCTGACGCTTACCTCGGGACACCTGTGCGGCATCCTTGTGACAGATCACACTGTTTGGACCGTCCGGCAAAATGGGGAACACGGTCCCCTGGCACTCGGGGGAGCAAGATCCCCTGAGCAGGTCGACAAGGAGAGAACTCAGTGGACGACGTTCTGCGGCGCAACCCGCTCTTCGCGGCTCTCGACGACGAGCAGGCCGCGGAGCTTCGCGCCTCCATGAGTGAGGTGACCCTCGCACGCGGCGACTCCCTGTTCCACGAGGGCGACCCGGGCGACCGGCTGTACGTCGTCACCGAGGGCAAGGTCAAGCTGCACCGCACCTCCCCCGACGGCCGCGAGAACATGCTCGCCGTCGTCGGCCCCGGCGAGCTGATCGGCGAGCTGTCGCTCTTCGACCCCGGCCCGCGTACGGCGACCGCGACCGCGCTGACCGAGGTCAAGCTGCTCGGACTCGGCCACGGCGACCTCCAGCCCTGGCTGAACGCCCGCCCCGAGGTGGCCGGCGCCCTGCTGCGCGCCGTCGCCCGCCGTCTGCGCAAGACCAACGACGCCATGTCCGACCTGGTCTTCTCCGACGTCCCCGGCCGCGTGGCGCGCGCCCTGCTGGACCTCTCGCGCCGCTTCGGCGTGCAGTCCGAGGAGGGCATCCACGTCGTCCACGACCTCACGCAGGAGGAGCTGGCCCAGCTGGTCGGCGCCTCGCGCGAGACCGTGAACAAGGCGCTGGCGGACTTCGCCCAGCGCGGGTGGCTCCGCCTGGAGGCGCGGGCGGTGATCCTCCTGGACGTGGAGAGGCTGGCCAAGCGCTCCCGCTGACGCTGGTCTCGGCCGTACGACCCCGGGGTCCGCTCTCGTGAGCCGGGCCCCGCTGTCGTTGCCGCCGCTCCCAGCGCCCCCGCCGCACGAACGCTCCCTCGCGCACGTGCCCGCCTGAAGGACCCGCGCCGCAGAGCTGACCGACCGGGGGGACCCCCAGGGGCATGCCCGTGACGCGCGTCACCGCCGAGGACGTGCTCCAGGAGAGCTGTCTGCGCCGGCGGCAGGTCGATGCGGACACGGTGGAGCACGTGGTCCGGCCACTCGACGGAGGCGCGCTCGACAGAGGATCACTCGGCTGAGCCGGCTGGCCCGGCACGAGCTCGGCCGCATGACGTTCACCGAGACGGCCGGCGGCACCCTGGTCCGGGGGACCACCCGGGCGGAGATCCCCTGCCGCTGCTCGGCGCCCCGCTCACCCGGTTCCTGGCCCGCCCGGTGATCACGCGCACCTTCGGCAACATCCTCGACGCCGCCGAGAAGGCGCTCGCCCCCTAGATCAGTCCGTGCTCGCTCAGGTAGTCCAGCTGGGCCCGTACCGACAGTTCCGCCGCCGGCCACAGCGAGCGGTCCACGTCGGCGTAGACGTGGGCGACGACCTGGGCCGGGGTGCGGTAGCCGTCCTCGACCGCCGTCTCCACCTGGGCGAGCCGGTGCGCGCGGTGCGCGAGGTAGAACTCCACGGCGCCCTGGGCGTCCTCCAGGACCGGCCCGTGGCCCGGCAGGACGGTGTGCACGCCGTCGTCCACCGTCAGGGACCGCAGGCGGCGCAGGGAGTCCAGATAGTCGCCGAGACGGCCGTCCGGGTGCGCCACGACCGTCGTACCGCGCCCGAGGATGGTGTCGCCGGTCAGCACGGCCCGGTCGGCCGGGAGATGGAAGCACAGCGAGTCCGCGGTGTGCCCGGGGGTCGGTACGACCCTCAGCTCCAGGCCGCCGACGGTGATCACGTCGCCGGCGGCCAGGCCCTCGTCGCCCAGGCGCAGCGCCGGATCGAGGGCACGCACGCGCGTGCCGGTCAGTTCCGCGAAGCGGGCGGCGCCCTCGGCGTGGTCGGGGTGGCCGTGGGTGAGCAGGGTCAGGGCTATGCGCTTGCCGGCCTTCTCTGCGGTGTCCACGACGGTGCGCAGATGGCCGTCCTCCAGTGGGCCCGGGTCGATCACCACGGCGAGATCGGAGTCCGGCTCGGCGACGATCCAGGTGTTGGTGCCGTCCAGGGTCATCGCGGAGGCGTTGGGCGCGAGGACGTTGACGGCCCGTTCGGTGGCGGGGCCGGAGAGCACCTGGCCGCGGGGCTGGCCCGGCAGGGCGCTTGCGTCGGTCATACGGGGCCTCCACCCGTCGTCTCGGCGGTCGTCGCAACGCTGGTCCCGGTGGGCGTCCCGGTGTTCGTCGCAGCGCTCGTGCCGGCGGTCGTCGGATCCGTCGGGATGTGCTTGGTGAACTCCTCGTGCCCGGGCCAGGACAGGACGATCTCGCAGTCCTGGAGACGGGCGCCCGCCATCACCGGCGTCAGGTCACGCGCGGGGGCCGCCGCCAGCGCCTCGGCGGCGGTGGCGTACGGCAGCAGCTGGCGCAGCGTGGCGATGGTGGGCGGCATCATCAGCAGCTCGCCCCTGTCGTAGCCGGCGGCGGCCTGAGCGGGGCGGATCCACACCGTGCGGTCGGCCTCCGTGGAGGCGTTCCGGGTGCGCTGGCCCTCGGGCAGGGCGGCCACGAAGAACCAGGTGTCGTAGCGGCGGGCCTCGAACTCCGGGGTGATCCAGCGGGTCCAGGCGCCCAGCAGGTCCGAGCGCAGCACCAGGCCGCGCCGGTCCAGGAACTCGGCGAAGGACAGCTCACGCGCGACCAGCGCGGCCCGGTCCGCCTCCCAGTCGTCCCCGGTGGTGTCGCCGACGACCGACTCCGCGTCGGGCCCGGCGAGCAGGACGCCCGTCTCCTCGTACGTCTCCCGTACGGCCGCGCAGACGATCGCCTGGGCGCCCGGCTCGTCCACGCCCAGACGGTCCGCCCACCACGCGCGCGTGGGGCCCGCCCAGCCCACCAGACGGTCGTCGTCGCGCGGGTCGACCCCGCCTCCGGGATACGCGTACGCGCCTCCGGCGAAGGCCATGGAGGCGCGTCTGCGCAGCATGTGGACGACCGGACCGGACTCGGTGTCCTTCAGGAGCAGCACCGTGGCCGCGCGTCTGGGGGACACCGGGGTGAGCGTGCCGTCCGCGAGCGCGCGGATGCGGTCCGGCCACTCCGGGGGGTACCACTGACCGTTCGCCATGGCCGGAGGCTATCCCGTGTAGGGCGAATGTTCGAGAGGTGCCCGAGGCCGGCGGTGCTCCGGTGCGGTGCGTGGGGTTACTGGGCGAGTTCCACCTGGATCTCGACCTCGACCGGCGCGTCCAGCGGCAGCACCGCGACGCCGACCGCGCTGCGGGCGTGCACGCCCTTGTCGCCGAGGACCTCGCCGAGCAGTTCGCTGGCACCGTTGACGACACCGGGCTGCCCGGTGAAGTCGGCGGCGGAGGCGACGAAGCCGACGACCTTCACCACGCGCGCGATGCGGTCGAGGTCGCCGGTGACGGACTTCACCGCGGCCAGCGCGTTCAACGCGCACGTGCGGGCCAGGTCCTTGGCCTCCTCCGGCGTGACCTCGGCGCCCACCTTGCCGGTGACCGGCAGCTTGCCCTCGACCATCGGCAGCTGGCCGGCGGTGTACACGTACGCGCCGGACTGCACGGCCGGCTGGTACGCGGCCAGCGGCGGTACGACCTCCGGCAGGGTCAGCCCCAGTTCGGCCAGCTTGGCCTCGACCGCGCTCATGCCTGCTTCTCCCGCTTCAGGTAGGCCACGAGCTGCTCCGGGTTGTTGGGCCCGGGCACGACCTGGACGAGCTCCCAGCCGTCCTCGCCCCAGGTGTCCAGAATCTGCTTCGTGGCATGGACGAGCAGCGGCACGGTTGCGTATTCCCACTTGGTCATGGGGCCGACTGTAGCCGCTGCGACCGGCGGGGACGGCGGCCGGCCACGGCCGGCTGTGTCCGGCGTCGTCCACAGGCCGGGCAGCGGGCTGTGACCAGCGTTATCCACAGCCTCCCGCGTGAGTCCCGGCCGGACTGGTTAGTCTCGAATACGTGAGCAGGCTCCAGGTCGTCAGCGGCAAGGGCGGGACCGGAAAGACGACGGTCGCCGCCGCACTGGCGCTGGCCCTCGCGACCGAGGGGAAGCGGACGCTTCTCGTCGAGGTCGAGGGCCGGCAGGGCATCGCCCAGCTCTTCGAAACGGAGGCGTTGCCGTATGAGGAGCGGAAGATCGCGGTCGCTCCGGGGGGCGGCGAGGTGTACGCCCTGGCCATAGACCCCGAACTGGCCCTTCTGGACTACCTCCAGATGTTCTACAAGCTCGGTGGCGCGGGCCGGGCCCTGAAGAAGCTCGGCGCGATCGACTTCGCCACCACCATCGCCCCGGGCATCAGGGACGTCCTGCTGACCGGCAAGGCGTGCGAGGCGGTGCGCCGCAAGGACAGGAGCGGCCGGTTCGCGTACGACTACGTCGTCATGGACGCCCCGCCGACCGGCCGCATCACCCGCTTCCTGAACGTCAACGACGAGGTGGCGGGCCTGGCGAAGATCGGCCCCATACACAATCAGGCACAGGCGGTGATGCGGGTGCTGAAGTCGCCGGAGACGGCGGTGCACCTGGTGACGCTGCTGGAGGAGATGCCGGTCCAGGAGACCGCCGACGGCATCGCCGAACTCCGTGCCGCGCGGCTGCCGGTGGGCCGGGTCATCGTGAACATGGTCCGGCCGGAGGTGTTGGACGCCGCCGACCTGGAACTCGTACGGACCGTGGAGCGTTCCTCTGTCGCACAGGCGTTGTCGGCGGCCGGGCTGGGCGGGGCCCGGCGTGGCGGCAACGCGGAGAAGCTGGTGGACCCGCTGCTGGAGCAGGCAGCGGAGTACGCCGAGCGGTACGCGCTGGAGCAGGAGCAGCGCGCGGTACTCGGCGAGCTGGGCCTGCCCCTGGGTGAACTGCCGCTGCTCGCCGAGGGCATGGACCTGGCGGGCCTGTACGAACTCGCCACCGAGCTGCGGAAGCAGGGGTTGTCATGAGTCCGGACCCGGCCGAGGCGCCCGACGCGGCAGTGACGGCCGAGGGGCGGGAGAAGACCCACGGTCTCTCCCCCGCGCGCTCCCTCGACATCGACTTGCTGCTGGACGACCCGAAGACCCGGATCGTGGTGTGCTGCGGCTCGGGCGGGGTCGGCAAGACGACGACCGCGGCAGCCCTCGGCCTGAGGGCGGCCGAGCGGGGCCGCAAGGTGGTCGTGCTGACCATCGACCCGGCCCGGCGGCTGGCCCAGTCGATGGGCATCGACTCGCTCGACAACGTCCCGCGCCGGGTGAAGGGCATCGAGGATCAAGGAAACGTGTCGCGCGGAGCTTCGGCCGAGGACGGTGGCGAGCGACGGGCGGGCGGCGAACTGCACGCCATGATGCTCGACATGAAGCGCACCTTCGACGAGGTCGTGGAGGCGCACGCGGACCCCGAGCGGGCGGCCGCGATCCTGGCGAACCCCTTCTACCAGTCGCTCTCGGCGGGTTTCGCGGGCACGCAGGAGTACATGGCGATGGAGAAGCTGGGCCAGCTGCGCGCGAAGGACGAGTGGGACCTGATCGTGGTCGACACCCCGCCGTCCCGCTCCGCGCTGGACTTCCTGGACGCGCCCAAGCGGCTCGGCTCCTTCCTCGACGGCCGGCTGATCCGGCTGCTGACCGCCCCCGCCAAGCTCGGCGGACGCGCGGGGATGGCCTTCCTCAACGTCGGCATGTCGATGATGACCGGCACCCTCGGCAAACTGCTGGGCGGCCAGCTGCTGAAGGACGTCCAGACGTTCGTGGCGGCGATGGACACCACCTTCGGCGGGTTCCGTACGCGCGCGGACGCCACGTACAAGCTGCTCCAGGCGCCCGGCACGGCGTTTCTGGTGGTCGCGGCCCCGGAGCGGGACGCGCTGCGGGAGGCGGCGTACTTCGTGGAGCGGCTGGCCGAGGAGAGGATGCCGCTGGTGGGCCTGGTGCTGAACCGGGTCCATGGCAGCGGCGCCGGCCGGCTGTCGGCCGAGCGGGCGCTCGCCGCCGCCGAAAATCTTGAGGACCCCCGCATTGTGGATCAGGGGGGCGGGAAAGCTGGACTTCGTAACTCTCCCGATGCATACGGCAGTTCGCGCCTTCCCGCATCCGAGACCGCAATCGACGCCCCTTCCGAAGAAGGCTCCCCCGCCGACGCGGAGCACTCCGTCGACCGGCTCACCGCGGGGCTGCTGCGACTGCACGCCGATCGCATGCAGCTGCTCTCGCGCGAGCAGCGCACGCGTGACCGTTTCACCGCCCGTCACCCCGAGGTGGCGGTGGTCGAAGTAGCCGCGCTGCCCGGCGACGTCCACGACCTCGCGGGCCTGCGCGACATCGGCGCCCGACTGGCAGCGGGCACGGCAGAGCGCACGGAACTGCCGTAGCGCGGCCACACGGACGCCCGGCAGGCCGCGCGGCACCTCGTGCGGCGAGCGGCCGCAGGCGCGCAGGTGACCGTCGTCTGCGCGCGGGCGAGCGGTTGCACGCGCGCACGCGAGTGGTCGCATGTGCACGGGTGACCGTCTTGTGCGTGCAGACAAGCGGTCGTACGTGCACCAGTGGCCGTCCTGCGCGCGTGGGTGGCACACGCGCGCTCGGCATGGCCGGCACATGCGCGGATGCAAGGCCACAAGCCTTCCGCGCAGAGCGCCTCGGCCCACCCGGGCCGCCTCCGCGGGAGAGGCCGCACGGCAGATCGCGGCTTCCCCGGGCGCAGGCCGGATCGGCGTTTCCCGGACCCCGTCGCTTCCCGGGTCCCGGGCATGCACCCACTCGGCACCCCCTGGACCTGTGCCCCGGGGGTGTGCCGGAGGGAATGCCCTCAGCTCACCGCCGCGTAGTGCTCGTACACCTCGTCGCTGTCGAGGGGCACGATGCCCGCGCCGCGCTCGTACTCCGAGCGGGCGGTCTCCAGCAGCCTGCGCCAGGAGGTCACGGTGGGCCGGCGGCGCAGCAGTGCGCGGCGCTCCCGCTCCGTCATACCTCCCCACACGCCGAACTCGACGCGGTTGTCCAGCGCGTCGGCCAGGCATTCGGTGCGTACCGGGCATCCGGTGCACACCGCCTTGGCCCTGTTCTGCGCTGCTCCCTGAACGAACAGTTCATCCGGATCGGTAGTGCGGCAGGCAGCCTGCGCACTCCAGTCGGTTACCCAGCCCATACCGGCGCCGTCCTCTCCCGAATCGAGGCTCCCCCACGGCGGCAGCGGCATATTCACCGCCGCCAGTTGAGGACGTTACGGAAGGTGGGCACAGCGCAACACCCCCTTCGGGCCCAATCTTGAATGGCCCGAACGGACTATGGGTAAGCGGCAGATCACCCGGGGGAGTGAGCTGGTGACATGCGTGATCATCCCGGCAAAGCGGGACTTCTGCGGTACGTCACATCGGGCGCCAGGTGACACACGAGGCGGATTCGGGCACGCCCCCATCAAAAAGTCGGGGTTCCTCCGGAACGATTCGGGGTCGCCGGACGTATTGATACATGGCCGCACTGCTGTGACAGTTGAGAGCAGCTTAGGCCAAGGCCTGCGCACATGTCCGGGAAATGGAAACGTAGGCAGGTCAGGTTGCGCTGCCGTCACGATCCGGCACCCGAACATCCCGAGGGAGAGCCGCTCCCTCGGAACGCTCATGAGTACGGATTAGGCTGCCCCCATGCCAAAGAAGCGCTCGGGCGGTGGTCTGTCGCCAACGCAGCAGGCCGCCAAGTTCCTCGGTGTCAGTGTGCTCGCCGGAGCCGTGATGGCGGGCATCGCACTGCCCGCGGCCGGCGCGCTGGGCCTCGCGGCCAAGGGCTCGGTCAAGAGCTTCGACGAGATCCCGGCCAATCTGAAGAGCCCCCAGCTCAGTCAGCGCACGACCATCCTGGACAACCGGGGCAAACCGATCGCGAGCGTCTACTCCCGTGACCGCACGGTGGTGGAACTCAAGGACATCTCGCCGTACATGCAGAAGGCGATCGTCGCGATCGAGGACTCGCGCTTCTACAAGCACGGCGCGATCGACCTGAAGGGCGTGCTGCGCGCCCTGAACAAGAACGCGCAGAGCGGCGGTGTCGCGCAGGGCGCCTCCACGCTCACCCAGCAGCTGGTGAAGAACTACTTCATCGAGGAGGCCGGCGACGACCCGACGAAGGTCGCCGAGGCCACCCAGCAGACCCTCGGCCGCAAGATCCGCGAGCTGAAGTACGCGATCCAGACCGAGGAGAAGCTCGGCAAGAAGAAGATCCTCGAGAACTACCTGAACATCACCTTCTTCGGCGAGCAGGCCTACGGTGTCGAGGCCGCCGCCCAGCGCTACTTCTCCAAGCACGCCAAGGACCTGAACCTCCAGGAATCGGCGCTGCTGGCCGGCATCGTGCAGTCCCCGAGCCGCTACGACCCGGTCAACGACGACGCCGAGGCCACCAAGCGGCGCAATGTCGTGCTCCAGCGGATGGCGGAGCTCGGCGACATCTCCCAGAAGGAGGCCGACCAGGCCAAGGAGAAGCCGCTCGCGCTGCACCCCAGCCACCCCAAGAACGGCTGCATCACCGCGGTCCGCGGCGCCGGCTTCTTCTGTGACTACGTACGCGACGTCGTCCTGAACGACCCGGTCTTCGGCACCACCAAGCAGGCCCGGGCGAAGCTCTGGAACCAGGGCGGCCTGACGATCCGTACGACGCTCGACCCGCAGGCGCAGGACTCCGCGCAGACGTCCATCAAGGACCATGTCTACAAGTCCGACGAGGTGGCGACGGCCGCGGCCATCGTCGAACCGGGCACCGGCAAGATCCTCGCCATGGGCCAGTCCCGCCCGTACGGCTTCGGCAAGAACGAGACGCAGATCAACCTCTCCGTCAACTCGGACATGGGCGGCGGCGCCGGCTACCAGCCCGGTTCGACGTTCAAGCCGATCGTCGCGGCGGCCGCGATCGAGGGCGGCAAGCCCCCGACGCAGGAGTACTCGTCGCCGTACGAGATGCCGTACCCGAGCACCGTGCAGGCGTGCAACGGCAGGATCTGGCGCAACGACCCGCGCAAGCCGGCCAAGCTGGCGAACGAGAACGAGTCGGAGCACGGCCCGTACGGCATGAAGGAAGCGACCGCCAAGTCGGTCAACACCTACTACGTGCAGCTGATCGGCGACATCGGCATCTGCCCGGTCATCGACATGGCCAAGAAGATGGGTGTGGCGCGCGCGGACGGCCGCAAGATCGACCAGGCCCCGTCCATCGCGCTCGGCACGCAGGAGATGTCACCGCTGACGATGGCGGGCGCGTACGCCACCTTCGCCTCGCGCGGTATGTACTGCACCCCGGTCGCCATCGAGTCGGTCACCCAGAAGATCGGCAGCCAGGTGAAGTCCCTTCCGGTGCCGAAGTCGAACTGCTCGCGCGCGATGTCGCAGAAGACCGCGGACACCGTCAGCACCATCCTCAAGGGCGTGGTCGAGGACGGTACGGGTCAGGAGGCCGGCCTCGGCGACCGCCCGAGCGCGGGCAAGACCGGTACGACGGACGAGCGCTTCGCGGCCTGGTTCGTCGGCTACACCCCGAACATGGCCGGCGCGGTCTGGGTCGGCGACCCGCAGCACAAGCGCAAGATGATCAACATCAGCATCGGCGGCGTACCGCACGACAAGGTGTTCGGTGGTGAGGTGCCCGGCCCGATCTGGCGCGACATGATGACCGGCGCGCTGGAGGGCAAGCCGGCCGAGGACTTCCACCTGATCGACATCCCCGACGACAACACCGGGGACGACCAGGGAAAAGGGCACGGGAAGAAGCACGGCGGCAAGAAGGGGGACAGCACGGGCGGGATCGGCGGCCTGATCGGCGGTCTGACGGACGGGGGAACGACGGACGGCGGCACGGGTGACACGATCGGCGGCACCATCGGCGGCCCCGTCCCGACGCCGACCTTCTCCCTCCCGGGCAACTTCATCCAGGGCCAGGGCAACGGCGGTGGCGGCGGCAATGGGAACGGCGGCCGGCGGGGCTAGGCCGGGCAGGCGGGGCTAGGCAGGCGAGGCCGGGCTCAGTTACCGAGATACGGCAGCGGGGCCACGCCCTTCTCGCGAAGAGCGCGGCCCCGTCGCTGACTGTGTGGCTGTAGCTGTCTGTGTGCAGCTGTCTGTGTGCAGCTGTCTGGTGCAACTCAGCCCTGAAGCAGCTTCTTCACCGCGGCGGCGACGCGGCCGCCCTCGGCCTGACCGGCCACCTTCGGGTTCACGATCTTCATGACGGCGCCCATGGCCCGCGGCCCCTCGGCACCGGCCGCCTTCGCCTCTTCCACGGCCTGCGCGACGATCGCGTTCAGCTCCTCGTCGGACAGCTGCTTGGGCAAGTAGTCGGCGAGCACCTCGCCCTCCGCCTTCTCCCGCTCGGCCTGCTCCGGGCGACCGCCCTGCGCGAAGGCGTCGGCCGCCTCGCGGCGCTTCTTCGCCTCGCGGGTGATCACCTTGAGGACCTCGTCGTCGGACAGCTCCCGCTTCTCCTTGCCCGCGACCTCCTCCTTGGTGATCGCGGCGAGCGTCAGCCGGAGCGTCGAGGAGCGGAGCTCGTCGCGCTCCTTGATCGCGGCGTTGAGGTCGTCCTGCAGCTTCGACTTGAGCGTGGTGGTCATGCGATCGATTGTCGCAGGTGTGCCGGCCCGAACGCCCGCTGATTTAAGGGGTGCCGACGCCCGGTGACCCGGGGGACGCCGGTCGGGCGATAGAGGGTCGGCCGGTCTCACCGTGCCGCCGGGGTCTGACACGATGGGCGTATGCGCGCGCGATACGGAGTACCCCTGGGAATCATGGCGGCAGGCGCCGCCGGGCTGGCGTACGCGGCGGGCTTCGAGGCCCGCTCCTTCCGCCTGCGACGAGTGACGGTCCCGGTACTGCCGCCGGGCATACGTCCGCTGCGCGTGCTGCAGGTCTCCGACATCCACATGGTGAGCGGCCAGCGCAAGAAGCAGCGGTGGCTGCAGTCGCTGGCGGGCCTGCGTCCGGACTTCGTGATCAACACCGGCGACAACCTCTCGGACCCCGAGGGCGTCCCGGAGGTCCTGGACGCGCTCGGCCCCCTGATGGAGTTCCCGGGCGCCTACGTCTTCGGCTCCAACGACTACTACGGCCCCAAACTCCGCAACCCGGCCCGCTACTTGCTGGAGAAGACGAGCGGCCGCCACGGCCTGAACGGCAACCCGCCGGCGGTCGGCGCGGTCCACAACCCGTGGGAGGACCTGCGCGACGGCTTCGACGAGGCGGGCTGGCTGAACCTGACGAACACGCGGGGTGTCCTGAAGGTCGAGGGCATCTCGATCGAGCTGACGGGCCTCGACGACCCGCACATCAAGCGCGACCGCTACGCCCGGGTGGCGGGCGGCCCGTCGGGGACGTACGACTTCTCGCTCGGTGTGGTCCACGCCCCTTACCTGCGCACATTGGACGCGTTCACGGCGGACGGCTACCCCCTGATCCTGGCCGGCCACACCCATGGCGGCCAGCTGTGCATCCCCTTCTACGGCGCTCTGGTCACCAACTGCGACCTGGACACGGACCGGGTGAAGGGCCTCTCCACCCACACGGCGGACGGCCACACCTCCTACCTCCACGTCTCAGCAGGCTGCGGCACCAACCGCTACACCCCGGTCCGCTTCGCCTGCCCGCCGGAGGCGACATTGCTGACGTTGGTGGGGCGGTAGTACGGGCATGTGAGGGGCGGGGACGGGGGTGTGGGGACGTGAGGTGCGGGGACGTGAGGTGCGGGGACGTGCGGTGAGGGGCGTCCGAAGCGCGGAAGTACGGGCTGGGACGAGGTAACGCATCCGGATCACAGCCGACCGGAGTGGACCCACCCGGGACTGCACCCATCCGGACTACGCCGAATAGCCCCGCCCCTTCCCCGCACCTAGCGTCAGGTGCATGACCGCCCCGATACCCAGGGACCTCCCGGACCTGCCCGCGGTCCCGCGCCCGCCCCTGCCACCGCCCACATCCGTCCCGGCCACGGCGGTGGTGGCGCCGGTGCGCCGCCCGATGGTCGCGCTCCTCCGCCTGCTGACGGGTCTGACGGCGGCAGCCGGCGTGGCCCTGGAGCTCCTGCTGGGCACCCCGGCCCGCACCCTCAGCTACTTCAGCGTCCAGGCCAACATCCTGCTGGCCGTCGTCATGCTCCTGTCGGCGTCCAGGGCCGGCCGGGCCCGACGGCCGCTCCCCTCCGCCGTGACAGGCGCCACACTCCTCTACGCCCTGGTCGCGGCGCTGGTCTACCACCTGCTCCTGGCCCACACGACGCCCCCGTTCTCCATGACCGGCGCGACGACGGCCCCGGAGCGCTGGCACGCCCAGTGGGCCACCCTCCAGATCCTGCACATGGTGACGCCGACGGCGGCCCTGCTGGACTGGCTGCTGCTCACACCCGCGACCCGGCTGCACCTACGCCAGACTGCCGCCTGGCTCCTCTACCCCCTGGCCTACCTGGCCTTCTCCCTGACCCGGGCGGCTTTCCTCGCCCCGTCGACCCCCTCCCGCTACCTGTATCCCTTCCTGGACGCGGCCGCCCACGGCTACCGCAGCACCCTGGCCAATGCGCTCCTCCTGGGCCTCGGGATCCACGCCCTCGCCGCCCTCCTCGTGGCCCTGGACCACACCCGCCCGACCCCCGTCCGCCGCCGGGTCTAAACCGGATTTCGTCTACAGCCACCAGTGGGCTAAAGTAAACGTCGTCGCCGCGAGAGCAGCGACATCGGGGTGTAGCGCAGCTTGGCAGCGCGCTTCGTTCGGGACGAAGAGGTCGTGGGTTCAAATCCCGCCACCCCGACAGCCATAACAGCAGGTCAGGCCCGGTGCTGAGGGATCAGCATCGGGCCTGATTTGCTCTGTGACCCCGTTTTGGGAGCCGTTTGGGAGCCAACTTCCAGAAACCGGCTCCCGGCGGCTCCCAGCGAGCGGCCGTCCGCCGTCCAGCCCGCTCTTTGCCGCTCACGCTGGGAAAGGGTCATCCCTACGGTTGTGCGAGGCCGATCACAGGCGGTACGACGATCGCCATGCACCGATGGTCTCCATTAAATGACCGGCAGCTCGCGCTCCTCACCCGCATCGAGGACGGAACCGACCCCGTCACGTCGGACAGCCCCGAGTTCGCTCTCACCGCCCGCGCGCTCAAGGAGCGGCGCCTGATCACCATGCCCAAGCAGGATGGGAAGTGGCAGGCGGAGATCACTGACGCGGGGCGCTTCTACCTGGAACACGGCCATCACCCAGACCGGCCGGAACCGGCGCCACGCAAGCAGCGTTCGGCGGGTTCCGAGCAACGGACACGGCCTGCCCCTCCTCCGCAGAAGCAAGACACGGCTCCGTCCACGACGAAGCCGGCGGTGCAACGCGCCGCCAAGCCCCCGCAGGTGTCGTCGGCGGAAATCGGAGCCGCCTTGATCGCGGAAGTACAGCAGGCTGGGCGGTTCCTCCGGATCCCGAGCCCCAGCGACCAGGAGCGAGCCCGCTATCGCAGGGCCTTCGACGCAGCCCGGCAGTGTGCGCCCGAGGGGTACCACCTGAAGTACAGCGGACGGGCGAAGGGGGACTTCTTCCTCGGTCTACTCAGGGTGTCGGGAGAGGACGACACCGAGTGGAACCGGATCCGGCTGGCGCGCAGCCGGGTGATCAGCGATGTCGAGGACGTGATCGCCGCTGTCACGGCGGACCACAGCGCCTTCGAGATCTCGGAGGAGGTCCTGCCGCGAGTCCTCTCGCTGCTCCGGCTCCTCGCCGAGCAGGCACTCGCCCGCCACGGCGAGATCACTGTGTCCAAGAAGCGCAAGCAGCCCAGGCCCCTGCTCACCGTCCACGGCAGGACGTACGAGGTCAGCTTCCGTGAACGGCAGAAGCAGGTCCGGTACGTGCCCAAGCAGCCGGGCCGACGTACGTACGACTGGCAGCGGGTGACGCCGGCGCACAGGTTCGAGCCATCCGGCGAGCTGGAACTGCTGATCAGCCAGCACTCGGGCTACGGCTACGGCCACAGCTACGGTTGGAAGAAGGAATGGGCCGACACCGCCAAGAAGCCGTTGGAGGAGCAGGTCGGTTCGGTGTTGCGGGCGCTGAAGGCGCGCGCGGAGGAGCAGGAGCGGGCTCGGCTGGAACGGGAGGCGGAGCAGCGGCGCCTGCGAGAGGAGCGGGAGCGGCAGGAGGCGGAGCGTCGGCGTCTGGAGGCGGAGCGGGAAGAGCGCGAGAGGCGGGAGTGGGAGTCCGCCGTCAGTGCCGCCTCGATCAAGGCGGTTCACGCCCTACGGGCGGAGCACTTCGGCACAGCCCTGGAGCAGTGGAAGGTGGCTGGGGAGATCCGGGTGTTCTGCGGCGCTCTGGACGAAGCCGCCGCCACATCGGACGACGCCGTCGAAGCCGAGCGGCTGCGAGAGTGGTCGGCTTGGGGAAAGGCGGAGGCCGACCAGCTGGACCCCACCATGAACGGCAGGGGTCTGGCCGTTCTCGACTTCCACTCGGAGCCGACGGGAGATCAGCTACGGCCCTTTCTCGGTGGCTGGAACCCGCACCGGCCGGAGAGGGAGCAGCCTGCGGCACGGCCTGAGCCGCAGAAGCCGACCCCGGAGCCGTGGCGCGGCTCTATCGACGCACGTCAGGATCAAGGCTGGCGATATGGACGCCAAGGTCGCGCTCAATGGTGGAGGCGATGACGCCGTGCCCACGGTCGCGTAGGGCCTTGACCGCCTTCTCCACCAGCTGGCCGAGCCGGATGACCTCTTCGCGCAGTGCGACCAGCTCGTCGTAGCGCTCAGCCTTGTCGTCGCCGCACCACACCCGGACGGTCCGCAGAACGGCCGCCTCCGCATCCAACTTGCGGTCGTCCCGACGACGGTACGAGTACCAGGAGGGCTGTGCGCGCTCCTGCTCGATGTCCTGCTGCTTGCGGTCCACCTCTGGGAGGATCTCATCGGCGAGGCGGCCCGCTACCTGACGGGCGACGCGTTCGGTGACCGGCCAGCCGGCCAGGCACATGCCGGCGCGGTCCTCGTGCACCATCGGGTCATTGCGGAGCGCGGTGGCGTCCATTCCGATGAGCGGCGCTGTCTCGTCGAGTCGGCTCAGTTCCAGAACTCCCGCGTCCGCCACCCCTCGGCGGAGGCGCAGCCTGTTCTTCGGCCGGACGAACCCGAGGATCAGGCGCGCGGCTTCGAAATCCGTGCTGCCCCGTACGTGGCGTGACGCCTCGGTCAGTCTGAGCTCTGCCTCGTCATCCGCGCGGAACGCGTCGACGTCTGGCCACGGTGCTACCAGGCAGCCGGGACTGACCCATTCCTGCAGGCCGGCGTCATCGCCTTCCAAGAACCGGACATGGACCCAGTCAGATCTGCCACGGCCGCCCACCCGGACGATCTCCACCTGCCTGACAGGGCTGCCCAGCTCCTTCGGCCTCGCTCGGTATGCCCAGTGCTCGCCAATCTCCATGTCCCTATTGAGCCAGGTCTGTTGGACCCATCACTGGACGTTTGACACAACTACCGGCACGAGCTCCCAATCACCAGGTTGACGCCGCGCTACGAAGCTATCGCGCGCGATAGCTTCGCCCCGACAGCGACCGCAAGGACGCGCAGCGGCCCGACCGGCCATCTGCACAGAGCAAGCCTCACGCCTAGTTACAGGATGGTCACAAGCAGGCATATGCGGGTGATCAGGTCGCTGATCGCTAAGAAAATGTCACTCTACGTCTGCCGGGATTATCCGGCGCCCTGTGTGCTGGGGAGCCTCAGGGACGAGGGGGTGGGGTATGACTACTTACCGTTTCAATCCGCCGCCGGGGTGGCCTGTGCCGCCCGCGGGATGGATGCCACCGCCGGACTGGCGGCCCGACCCTTCGTGGCCCCCGATGCCAGCTGGATGGCAGTTGTGGGTACCTGCGGCCGACTCCACCACCGACGCCCCCGCTGTCGGCTCCGCCACGGGTGTCTTCGCCAGGCCAGCCACGGCCGCTGCCGGGAGCACGACCGAGGTGCCGCCGCCTCGAAGGGGAGGGCTGTTCGGGCGTCGGCGTTCGGATGCCGGGTCCGAGGCCGAAGAACTGCGCGCGTGGATTGCAAGGACGCAGGGGCTGGACGCCGCGCGGGTCGCCAGCCTTGTGCGGCAGGTCGAGGTGGAAGCTGCCGCCCTGCGTGAGAAGGCGTCCACCGAAGCCGCCGAGGAGGCCGAGGGGATCCTCAAGGACGCGCGGGAGACGGCGAAGGAGATTCTCAGCGACGCGCGCCGGACGGCGAAGGAGACCGAACGGGTCCGCAAGGAGGCCGACCGGCACCGCAAGGACGTCTTCGACGCCGAGCGCCGGCTTGCCGACCTGCAGGGCCGGATCGTCAACGCCGACGAGACCGCCATGCTGCAGGAGGCCGGGATCTACGCCTACCGGCATGCGCTGCACGACGCGATCGCCTACCGCAGCCGGCTCGACACGCTGCAGAACGAGATCAAGGCGCTCGTCCGTGCGGGCCGCGCCGTCCAGGCGGCCACGGACTGGACGGTCAACGGCTCCAAACGCGAGGGCCAGAAGATGGTCCGCGACTTCTCCAAGCTCATGCTGCGCGCTTACAACGCCGAAGCCGACTACGCCGTGCGGTCCATGCGGCCTCACCGGCTGAGCTCCCTCGTGGACCGGCTCTACAAGAGCCGTGAGACGATCGCCAAGCTTGGCGCGACGATGCACATTCGGATCACCGACGAGTATCACAACGCGCGAGTGCGGGAGTTGGAACTCACCGCCGACTTCCTGCAGAAGAAGGAAGAGGAGAAGGAAGCCCAGCGAGAGGCGCGTGCCCGGCAGCGCGAGGAGGCAGCGGTCCAGCGGGAACTCGACCGGCAGCGCGAGAAGCTGGACAAGGAACTTAACCACTATCAGGCAGCACTTGAGCGCCTGCGCGATCGTGGTGACGAAGCGGGTGTCGCGGAGCTGCAAGCCAAACTGGCCGAGATCGAGAACGCCCTCCAAGACGTCGAGTCCCGCAAAGCCAACGTCCGCGCCGGCTACGTGTATGTCATCTCGAACATCGGCGCCTTCGGCGATCGTATGGTGAAGATCGGCATGACGAGACGGCTCGAACCCTTGGAGCGGATCTACGAGTTGAGTGGCGCGGCTGTGCCCTTCCGCTTCGACGTGCACGCGCTGATCTTCAGCAAGGACGCGGTCGGCCTGGAAACGGAACTTCACCGGCAGTTCGCCTCGCAGCGGGTCAACCAGGTCAACAACCGGAAGGAGTTCTTCTACGCCACCCCGGCAGAGGTGCGCGATGCGCTGCAGCGGTTCGCCGGACAGCATCTGATCGAGTTCACCGAGGAACCCCAGGCACTGGAATGGCGGGCCGGCAGGCACATGGGCGAAGACGGTGCGCCTGCCGCGGGCGCGGGAGGAGTTCCAGCCCGGACAGCATGACGTGCAGGCAGGCATCACTACGATCACGGTCATGGATTGGCTGGAGCGCGCCGCGAAACTGAGGCAGTGGAGTCGGGACGGTGTACGGGCGCCGCACAAGCCGTTGCTGCTGCTGTACGCGCTGGGCCGTTTTCAGGCGGATGCCGTGGACGAGTTGCCGTACAGCGCGGTGGAGTCGGATCTGAAGCGCCTGCTGGTGGAGTACGGTCCACCGCGCGCAACCACGCCGGCCTATCCCTTCCATCATCTGGTCAGCGACGGGGTGTGGGAGGTGCGGACCGAGCACGGTGTCGGCAGTCCCGGAACCGGGGTGCGGGAACTACGGGCCAGCCGGGCCACGGGACGGTTGGCGCCGGGCCTTCAGGCGGCGCTCCGGCGGGAGCCGTCGCTGCTGGGCCGCATGGCGAGGGTGCTGCTGGATCTGCACTTCCCGGCGTCGCTGCACCAGGACCTGTGCGACGCGGTGGGCCTGGAACTGGAACTGGCGGAGACCGACGCTCTGGCAGCCCCGGGGAAGCGGCAGCGAGACCGCCGGATGCGGGAGATGGTGCTGACCGCGTACGAGTACCAGTGCGCCTTCTGCGGCTACGACGGCATGATCGGCACGGCGCCCGTCGGGTTGGAGGCCGCGCACGTGCGCTGGTGGGCGTTCGACGGCCCGGACGACGTCGACAACGGACTGTGCCTGTGCTCGCTGCACCACAAACTCTTCGACAAGGGCGTCCTCGGCATAGGTGACGGCCACCGCATCCTGGTCTCACAGCAATTCATCGGTCGCAGCCGGACTGCCCGCGAGCATGTGACAGCACTCGCGGGCCGTCCGCTCATAGGCCCTCAACCCGGCATCCCACCCATAGCGGCAGCCCACCGCTCCTGGCACACCAGCCAGGTCTTCCACGGCAGCCCCCGCCCGACGGCCGCCTGACCCGGTGTTCAGCGCGGGATATCAAGGGGCGGGGTGCACCGAGCAGCCCTGATCGCGCCTCATGTCGCTTTGAACGCGCGCGGGTGATCGGGTCCGTCGCCTCAGGCAACGCTCTACCTCCCGCCCCGTCGAGTGCAGGAGGCAACGCACGTATGGACAGGTCCTGGACTGTTTTCCGGTCGAGGACCTCTCACCGCATCGCATGCACCCCCGTCACCGGCTATTTCACCGCTTCACGGCGCGCTCGCAAAAGCACATCGAGGACACTCACCGGCGAGCGAAGGCTCATCGCCAAACGTGCGTCGAGTGCTGCCTCCCACTGCTCGGTCAGCCCCAGCATGAGACGCTTGCGCATGCCTGGGGTGACGTGGGCATAGCGCGCTGAGACCGAGCCGTCGATGTGGCCCATGCGTTCGTCCATGAGCACCTTCTCGGTTCCCAGGTCCTCCATCATCGTCCGGTGGGTGTGGCGAAGGCCGTGGGGCGTGAGCCCCTTGGCTATCGGGAGCCAGCAGGCGTCGGCCCGATCGCTGGCACCCCGCCCCCGTGCTGGGACACCGGGCCACGGCTCGCCGAGCAAGGGCACCGGCCGTGGCTCCTGCGGTGCCTTCTTCGGGTACCAGCCGGAGACCGCCGGCGTGAACAGCCAGGTAGCGAAACCGTTCCTGCGCCAGTGGGCGGCATGCTCCGGCACGACGCCGCCCCGCACGAATCGGAGGTCCGCGATGGCCTGCTCGACCTTCTCTCGCGTGGCCTCGGTGACGCGTTCGGGGTGGTTGAGGACGTTGGACACCGTGCCGGTCGAGACGTCGGCACGACGGGCGACGTCGACGAGCTTCGCGCCTTGGTGGCCGCCGGTACGGGCCGCGCCCTGTCCTCGGAAGACGTAGGTCTTGCCGTGGCAGGGGCACGGTTTGGGCTTCGTGCGGGCGATGTGGTTGGCGACCAGTGCGGACAGCCAGTCCATCGAGTCGATGGTGCGGTAGCTGTCGTCCTTCGGCGGGCAGCGCACCAGCTCTCCCGTGTCGAGCTCGTACAGCTGCCACTCGACGCGGACGGCTTCAGGTCGGACGAACGCGGTTTCCAGGCCGACGATCTCGCCCCAGCGCATGCCGGTGTACCCCTTGAGGACCACGGCGACGAACTCGTCGTCGCGGCCGGAGAGCAGGGCGGCGCGCTCGGCGGTCAGCAGGATGCCGAGCGCGTCGGTGACCACCTTCTCCGGGCCACGGTCTCGGGAGCGGCCGGCGCGTTTGCCCCGACCGCGCCGCCGGGCGGCTGGGTTGGACGTGATGAGGCCCTCGTCGATCGCGTCCTCGAAGATCAGGTGGAGCGTCGAGCGCCAGGTCTTGACGCTGGAGGCGGCATAGAGGGCCTTCTCCTTCTTCTCCCACAGGTCGACGTCCGTGCGCAGGATGCCGGCGAGCGCCTTGTCCTCGAACTCGGGGAGGAGGTGCTCCTCGATGTGGCGCTTGTAGTTCTGCATGGTCGAGGCGGCCAGGTCCTGGGCCTCGTACCAGCGGTTCGCGTACTCGCCGAAGGTCTCCTGGCCGAGGGCCGGGTCGCGCCAGTCGCCGCGCCGGTACTTGTTCTCGGCCTCGGCCGCTGCCCGTTGGGCTTCGCCCTTGGTGGCGAACCTGATCGCCTTGCCGTTCTCGTCGACGACCGTGTTGTGCTTGCCGGGCGCGACCTTGTACCGGCCGCGCCAGTAGTTTCCGCGCTTCTCCGCGAAACCCAAGTTCCGCTGTCCCCCTCTTCCTTGTCCTCGGCTACGGCAGATTCGATCGGGTCACGCCACAGTGCCGTACTGCTGCTGTCGACGCGGCGGGCGGGCCCGCAGGCGGGTCACCGGCGCAACGACAGGGCGGCGAGGTTGCGCGGCGACGGTCTGCGTACCGGGCTCTGAGAGCGGCTCGGTCGCCCGTGCGGCTGCCGGCGCGGGCTGGGCCGGCCGCTGCTCGTAGAGGCGGATGATCTCGGCGAGATGCTCGGCGGTGAAGCGGTAGGCACGGCCGACCCGGGTGTGCGGTATCAGGCGCCGTCGCGCTCGGTCCTTGACCCACCAGGCCGAGCATCCGAGGGTGTCGGCGATCTCCTCGGGGCGGTAGAGGCGGGGCGGAGGGGCGTCGGACGGCCCGTGGGGGACGAGCGCGGGCGTGGATCGGTGCAAGGGGGGCGGCTCCTGGTCGGGAAGTCGGGGAGGGCTGCGTGGGCGGCTCAGGCGGCGCCCGGCCCCTGGAGGAGGGCGGCGGGTGACACCTGCAGGGCTGCGGCGATGGCGACGAGGTCGTCGATATCGCATCGCCGCTTGGCGAGTTCGATGCGGGACAGCATCGTGTTGGACATAGGGCGGCCCAAAGCGCTACAGCGCGCGGCGAGTTGACGCTGCCCAAGGCCGTGTTCGATGCGGAGCTTTTCGATGGTGCGGGCCACCGTCAATCCTGCGGGTCCTATTTCCAGAGATCGTGCTGTCATAGCTCCATTTGTAGCGTGCATTCGGCGGTTTGGATAACCGCCGATCGTCGGCTATGTTGCGCCGCGCTCAATCGGTGAGCGAGGCGGTCGGGGTGCTGCGCGAGGCCGGCTCCCCGAACGGGACCCGACACCTAGAGAGCCCCTCTGACGTGGGGTGTTGTGTTGTAGCTTCGTCACTCGCAGGACGTCAACGGCTTCCCGATGTGATCCTTCTGGCTCGGGATGCGGGGCAACTATTTGGTCAACCGCCGATCGTGCCCTACCGTTTTCGCACCGCCCTCGCCGACTCGATTTCCAGCGACATTTCTGCCGTGAGAGATTGCGCCGGATAGGGCTGGACTTGCGCGACCTGGGTGTGGCTATGTTGACGACACCCCGGAAAGCGCGAGCGGCCATCAACGCTCCCGCGTCAACGGCCAGACATTCCACGCCCCTTCACGCCCGACCCGCCCCCGACCGACGGTGAACCGTGGGCACCCAGCCCACCGGCCACCGAGTGAGGACCGCCCCTCTTGGCACGAATCCGCACCATCAAGCCGGAAGCCTTCGTCTCCGAGTCCCTGGCCGCCGTCTCCCTGACCGCCGAGCGCACCTTCTTCGGCCTGCTCACCCAGGCTGACGACCAGGGCCGGCACCGCGACCACGCCGCGATCATCGCCGGGCAGCTGTGGGTACTGCGCCCGGAACACACGCCTGGCGCTGTCGAGCAGGACCTCGCCCAGCTCGCCGACGCCGGTCTGATATGCCGCTACAAGGGCCCGGGCGACAAGCGCTACCTGCACATCGTCACCTGGCGGCAGCATCAGAAGATCAATCGTCCCAGCGCGAGCCGCCTTCCTGCCTGCCCGCACCACGACACGCAGGCTCGCACCGCGCCCGGCGTCGATGCGCCGACTGCGGGAGCCAGCATCACGGAGCCCGCACCGCAGCCTCACGGAGCCGTCCGGGAGGGCTCCGGGCGCATACGCGAGCCTGCGGTGAATCCGGTCACCGATGACGAAATAGCAGGTCAGGGCGATTTCAGTGAGCCCTCCGTGAGACAGCGGGGAGAGCTCAGTGAGGGAGCGGTGACGCCTCAGCGTCCGGATCTAGGACCTAGGATCATGGATCTAGGAAATACCCCTTCGGGGGGCGCGAGCGCCCCCGCACCCCACGCCGTCTCGGCCAACGAGCTCATCGCCGAGTACGCCGCCGCTTGCACACACCGTCCGCCCAAGGACGTCCTGGGCCATCTCGCTCGCGAGGTACGCAAGCTGCTCGGCGAGGGCATCGCCCCCGCCCACATCCGGGCCGGTCTGGAACGGCACCGCGCCAAGGGCCTGCACCCCAGCACTCTGCCGAGCCTCGTGCACGAGGCCATGAACGCGGCCCCCACCGCGCCGGTTGTCCACAAGGCGTGGACAAACCCCGCCGACGTCGAAGCCGCCTACGGAGGTGACCTCTGACCGCCACCCTCACCCGCGAGCCCCACCGGGTCGGCCCGCTCGCCGACCGGCTCAACGGCATCCTTGCCAGTCGAGGCATCGACCTCGCCACCGCCGCCGTCGAGGAAGGGCAACCCGAGCCAGTCACCGCGCTGGAACTCGCCGACGCCAGGATCCCCGCCCGCTACCGCCGAGCCCTGGCGGACCACCCGAAGGTCACCGCCTGGGCCGACGAGATCGCCCGCGCCGGACGCCCCGGCCCCGGCGGGCCGGGCATCGCTGAGGGCCCGTCGCTGCTGATCGCCGGCCCCACGGGCACGGGCAAGACGTACCAGGCGTACGGCGCCATCCGCACCCTGCTCGCCCGAGGGGTCCGTCTGCGCTGGGAAGCGACCACCACCGCCGACTTCCACGCGCGCCTGCGCCCCCGCGCCGGCCACGACGCCGAACGTGACCTGCAGACCCTGGCGCGCTGCCCGCTGCTGTTCCTGGACGACCTCGGCGCGGCCAAGACCAGCGAATGGACCGAGGAGCTGACCTACCGGCTCATCAACCACCGGTACGAGCACATGCTCCCCACCCTCATCACCACCAACCTTCCGATGGAGCAGCTGCGCGTCACCCTCGGTGACCGCGTCGCCTCCCGCCTCGCCGAGATGACGGAGCGCGTCATCCTCGACGGCCCCGACCGACGACGCCGCACAGCGCCCGCCGCCTGACTGGCCGCCCCAGCGCCCGCCCTCCTGGCCGGCCCCGCCGCATCACCCGCGCTCACACCAGCCCTGCCCGCGCCAGCCACTCGCGTAGGCGGTCGCTCAGCGCTCCGTCGATTCGCCCTTCGCCCTCAATCCTCGACGCCTTGGAGCCCGCTCCTGCCTCCTCTCAGCCCCGTCCCCCTCGCCATACGGATCAGCGGCACGCCGCTCCTCCCTGACTGGGCCACGTCCCCGGTGATGACCGTGGCGCTCCTCATCCCGCCCGTGCTGCTCGGCCTGCTCGCCGGGTGGCTGATCCGCCGGCGGCATCACACCAACCGCTGGCGCGGGACTGTCGCGGTGCCGGTCGCGGCCGTGGCCGCGCTCGGCTGCACCGCATACAGCGCGGACACCAGCTGGCGGTTCGCCGCCGACTACCTCGACATGAGCGGCACCGCCGAGCGCGTCGCGATGTTCGCCGCCGCCGAGCTGGCCCTGTTCGCCACCGCCCTGATGGCCCGACAGAACCTCAACGGCCCGAAGCGGGCACCCGGCCTGCCCGGCACCCTCACCTGGGTCATCACCGCCGTCCAGGTTCTGCCCGCCTACGCCGAGTCCGGGCCGGTCGGTGGGACCGTGCGAGCCTTCGTCGGCCCCGTCATGGCCGCGATGCTGTGGCACCTGGCCATGGGCATCGAGCTGCGCCACCGCGCCCCCGACGCCGCCTCACGCGGCCTGGCCGCCGTCCTCGTCCGCCAGGCACGCGAACGCCTCCTCGCCCGGCTCGGCATCGCCGACCAGGACGCCGATGCCGCCCGCCTCATCCGCGACCGCGCGCTGAGCGAAGCCGTCGCCCTCATCCTGCGCGCCGAGTCGATGACCGACCGCCAGCGCGGCAAGCGGCGGCAACGACGCCTGGCAGGACGCCTGCACGAGGCCCTGGAGCGGGCGGGCGTCGACAGCGACCCGCTCCAGGACAAGCTGCTGCTGCACAAGCTCGCCACCCGCAAGCAGGCCCTCGACCTCGCCTCCATCTCACTGCCGCCGCGCTGGGAGGTCCCGGCCTCCAACCCCGCCCGGGAATCCGGGCACTGCAGCCCGCGCTCCGGCCGCACGGCACAACTGCCGCGGGCAGAGGAAACTGCCCGCCCACACCCGTCAGATCCGGGCGACGACGAGGTCCCTCCGGCTGCCCGCCCGCAGCCTGCCCGCCCGGAGCCCGGGCTGCCCGCACGGGCAGAAACTGAAGACAGCCGGGCGCTCACGGGCAACAACTCGGGCAGCCCTTCGGACAGGCACAAGCGGAAACCGGCTGCCCGGAAGAAGCGCGATGACGGCAAAGCCCGTGCCTCCGACGAGGTCATCCTCAAGCACGCTCGCCGCATCTACGAGGAGACCGGCAGCGTCGGACGCGACCGGGTCGAGGACGCCCTGCGCGCGGTCGGCTACACCGTCTCCAGCGACGGCGTCGGACGAGTCGTCCGCGAGTTCAAGGCGCAGCTCAAGGCCACGGCCGGCGATCCACTCCGCTGATCCCCGCAGCACCAGCACTCCCGACACACCCCGACCCGAAAGGCCCCATGCAGACCCCGCACCACGAAGACCCCATGGCCCCCGAGGAATCCCTGCCGTCCAACCCTGCCCCAGGCGGAGCAAGTTGGTGCAGGAGCATTGCTCCCGTCGGGAGCAATGCTCCTGCCTCTCCCGCGTCGGCAGCGGCGGGAGGGGATCGGCACCGGGAGGCGCCGATTCCTCAGGATGCGACCGAGGGCGGATCGCATCCTGAGAGGGAAGAACCGCGTCCCTGCCACAGCACCGACTGCGCTCACACTGCCCCGTCGAAGCCCCGTGTGCAGCAACGTGAACGTCTGCGTGATGAGAAGAAGCGTGTGCACCAGCCCAGCTGCCGCATGAACGACGACGAGTACCAACTCCTCCTCCGGGCAGCCGCCGTGTGCCACATGAGCGTGGCCGGGTTCCTTGCCCGCTCGGCTCTCAACGCTGCCCGCGACCTCAACCGCACCGCCGCAGACATCGCGGGCGAGAAAGAGATGCTGCAAGAGCTGTTCGCGCTGCGGCGGCACCTCGGGCAGATCGGCAACAACCTCAACCAGGTGGCCAAAGCGCTGAACTCCGGAGGTAACGCCCCGCAGGCCCAGGCGGTCCTCGCCGCCGTCCAGCGCGCCGCCAAGCGTGTCGACGCCTTCACCCAGCAGCACCTGGGCAACAGGACGGCTGCGTGATCCCACGCGTCCACGCCAGGGGCACGCGCACCATCGGCCTGCTCCACTACCTGTACGGGCCCGGCACGCATGAGGAGCACGTCGACCCGCACCTGGTGGCCGCCTGGGACGGTCTTGCCCCCGATCCCGGCCGAGACCCCGGCGCCACGTACGGCGATCTCCAGCGGCTGCTCGACCAGCCGGTTATGGCCCTGCCCGAGAGCCAGCGGCCCGCCGAGCACGTGTGGCACCTGTCGGTACGCGCCGCCCCCGAAGACCCGATCCTGTCGGACGAGCAGTGGGGCGAGATAGCCCGCAGGATGGTCGCCGCCACCGGTATCGCCCCCGACGGCGACGACGCCGCCTGCCGCTGGGCGGCCGTCCGGCACGCCGACGACCACATCCACATCATCGCCACCATCGTCCGCGAGGACGGCCGCCAAGCCCGCCTCCGCCAGGACGGCAAACGCTCCCAGGCCGAAGCCCGCAAGATCGAGATCGACTACGGGCTGCGCCGCCTAAGCACCGGCGACGGCACTGCCGCTCAGCGGCCTACCAGCGCCGAACGCCACAAGGCAGAGCGGGAAGGCCGGGAGCGTACCGCGCGGGAGGAGCTGCGGGAAACCGTGCGCCATGCCGTTGCTGGCACGGCCTCCACGGATGAGTTCTTCGACCGCCTGGCCGCCGCCGGCCTGCTCATCCGCAAACGCGTCGCGCCCTCCGGTGATCTGCTCGGCTACAAGGTCGCGCTGCCCGACGACCGCAACAAGGACGGGGAGCCGGTCTTCTACTCCGGCTCGAAACTCGCGCCCGACCTGTCCCTGCCCCGCATCCGCGAACGCTGGACGCTTCCCGCAGAGCCCGCTTCGGCAGACGGCTCCGAGCCGGAGCAGCCCGCTCTGCCGGACGTGACCGGCCCCGCGTTCGCGCGGCGCCGGGCCACCTCAGCTACCTGGCAGGCCCTGCTGATCATCGACCACGGCGACGACGGCATGGCAGCGGCCCAGATCGTCGCAGCGGGGGAAATCCTCGACGCACTCGCCAAGACATCCGCCGCCCAAACCCGCGCTGAGCTGCGCGAGGCGGCGTTCGTGTTCGAGCGGGCGAGCCGCTCCCACGTGAAGGCTGTACGTGGACACGACCGCGTCCTGCGCCAGGCCGCTCGCGACCTCGTCCGCAGCGGGCCCGCCCTGGGCCGAGGGGAAGACGGCGCCACCACCGCGATGCTCATCGACATGGCGTTCTTCCTCGCCATCGCCGCGGCGAACTGGCACGCGAAGAGGGAGCACGCGCAGCAGGCCGCCGCAGCCCAGCAGGCAGCCGAATACCTTCGCGCAGCCTACGAAACCGCCGCAGCCCAGCCCATGGCCACCCTCCGACAGCGAGGTCAGCGTCTGACTCCCCGTGTTCGGCAGCGGCAAGCCGAGCTTCTCCAGCAAGTCCTGCCGGATCTGGCCGAACGCATCCGTGCCGAGGCTGGCTGGGCCGCCTTGGCCGCCACCCTCGACGACGTCCGGAAGGCCGGCCATGACCCGGCGGTTCTGCTGAGCGACGCCGCCCGACGACGCGAACTCGATACCGCCGACTCCATCAGCGAGGTCCTCGTATGGCGCCTACGCCGCAGCGCCCACCTGCTGGCCCTACCCGCAAGGCCCGACGGAACGGCCGCCCCAGGCACTCGGCGCACCGCACCCCCGGCGCGCGTCACGCGACCGGCCAACAGCGCCGTAACCGACCCCAGCCGTCGGCGCTGACCAGCGGAAAACGGGCGGAACATAGCCGACGATCGGCGGTTGGGCAAACCGCCGATTCTCCGGATCATTGATGCCCCCACCCACCCCACTCCTGTGAGGAGCACCCGTATGCCCACAAGCCAAGCCCGACCCGAGATCGTCGTCCTGCTCTGCGACGCGGACATCAAGCGCAAGCGTGAAACCAACACGTGGAACCACCTCGACGGGCGCCCGTTCAGCAAGGAGGAACGGGCCCTCGTCCTCAGTGCCACCCGCGTCGAGTTCGAAGAGATACAGGAGCAGTTCAAGCGATACCGGGAGTACCGGCGCACGATGGACGAAGCTCCTGATGCTCTGGAGCGCTTCCTGGCCCCGTTCATGGAGCGGCTCGCCGAGAAGAAGCTTGGCAACGCCGTCGAGCTCATGAACGAGGAGGAGCGAGCCGAACTCGATCACCTCCTCGGGCTCATCGTCGAACCAGTCCGTCCCTTCGCCCCGTACGCCTTCTGAGCCTGGCCCCCGCGCCGGCGCTTACCCAACGCGCTGGTGAGTGGCTCCCGCGTCCGAGCCGGCATCTGACACAGAGGCGTGTGCGTTCCAGGCGATAACCGGTAAAACGTCGTCACGTTGAGCGAAACACCGGGCGTGGGGGCCGGACCGCTCCCTGTAACCGCGGACCGTGATGTCACGCAGCCGCCGGCCAAGGCAAGCGGCACGAAGCCGGGCCTCCCCGAGGGGAGGCCCGGCTTCCCTGCGCTGGATGGCCCTCAGCTGGCTGGAGCGCGCAGGAGCCGGTCGCGTGTGCTCTCCGGCAGCACCCGGCGCAGGACCGGTGCGCTGGAGCTGAGGGAGTCAGCGAAGGCGGCGACGAGGTCGTGCGGCACGCTGCTGCTGAACGACGCGGCCCACAGGTAGCCGCCGCCGAGCACCGGCTCGGCCCACGCCTGCCACCCGGCCAGAGCCGCCTCATCCGCCTCAGCCACCAGCGCGAGCGGGTCGCCATCCTGGATGAGGGGCGGCACCTCACCAAGGCGGATGTGGGAGGCGAACATCGGATCCACCGCGCCCAACCCGGGCTGGTCGACGTCACGCAGCCAACCGTGCGCCGTTACCGCGTCGAGGACCAGCTCGGGGCCACCGCACGGCACGGCGGGCTGATCGCGGGCGTCGAGCGCGGCAAGGAAGCCGGCGAGGATCTCCCCCGGGACATCGGGGGTGAAGTAGGCCGACCAGTGGGCGAGCGGACTGCTCGGGTCCGTACGAGCGGACACTTGCCAGGCGATCGGCAGGTTCCCCAGGTGGAACGGCTCGTCCGGCAGGACCCACTGCGCCCACCGCAGGGAGTCGGGGCCGATGTGCAGGACAGTGCTGCGCAGGACCTGACGGTCCTCCGGCGCCTCGTCAGGCTCCTGGCGCCCGCGGACGAGCGTCAAGCTAGTCCAACCCAGGTTGGCGAGCGTGTCGGCGACGGCGTCGTAGAGGCGTCCGTCGTCACCGGCCAAGTGCCGGGGACCGACCCAGTACGCGGACGGGGCGCAGGCCGGAGCGGGTGGATCGATCGGGAAATCGGGATGCAGGAGCGCCTCCAAGGGGCTGGGGGCTGGGGCTTGATGCCGCCAGCGGTGCGTGCAACTGGATGGACGAGCCGGACTGGCCTTCCGGCGACCTCGGGTGGCAGATGCCGGGCTACCCCGTCTCGCCCTCACCAGGCAGACGACAGGTTCCCCCAGGGCGCCGACTCGAGCCTCTGGCTGTCACACCCGCCGGGAGGTCTCCAGCACGCAAGCGACTGCCGCAGCGACGACGTCCGCTGGCGTCTCGGTGTCGAAGGACATCTGGTAGCCGCGCACCTTGGCCGTACCGGTGACGGCGATCTTCCACCCCTCGCCGTCGGTACCAGGGCGGCCGGACGGAAACCATCCGAGATAGAAGGATCCATCCTTCGAGTTGACGTGTACGTCCGCGCGGTCGTCGACGACCAGGTGGAAGTCGTCGGCGGAGAACTGATCCATCACGAGCGTGGCCTGGCCCGGTCCGAGCAGCCACTCACGCAGCCGCAGGGCCTCGACGCTGGTGGAGAATCCGGGGCCCTGGGGTGCCGCAGTCACGAGCAATCACCTCTTTGACCTGGTGTTTTTGCGAGAAGGTCGTCCAGATTCACATGCCCTTGCGGCGCTGACCAGTCATTCGTGGATCTTTGCTGTCTGCCCCCGGCGAACTGAGACGCAGAGCGCGAGACCTCGCTGTCCAGCCACGGAAAACGGCGTGCGCCCGGTGGGGGCAGTGCGGATAGTTGCCGCATGGATGCGATAGAGGCCGCACGCGCCGTCGTAGATGAACAGCACCCCGAAGCGCGCGCCGCGTTCCTGGGCGGCAGCGTCGTGACAGGCCGCCGCACGGCCATGTCGGACCTCGACATCGTGGTCCTGCTCCACGGAGCCCCAGCCCCCTACCGGGCGAGCCTCCGGTACGCCGGCTGGCCGGTGGAGATGTTCGTGCACACCGAGGCGACGTGGCACGCCTACGTCGAACGGGAGTTGCGCAAGCGCCGGTCACCGCTGCTGTGGATGTGTGCCGACGGGCTGCTGCTCTTCGACACCGATGGACTCGGAGCCCGGCTCGCCGCACAGTCCCGGAAGCTGACCGCCGCAGGACCGCCCCCGGTGTCGGCGGAAGAGATCGATGATCGCCGCTACGCGATCACCGACCTTCTGGACGACCTCGCGGGAAGCGACGACCAGAGTGAGCGTCTGTTCATCGCGACCGAGCTGGTCCGACGCAGCGGTGAGCTGGCACTGGCCGTTGGCGGTTCGTGGGGTGGCGGTGGGAAGTGGCTGGCACGCCGTCTGGAGACGACCGCGCCAGGGCTCAGCGCACGCCTCCACCACGGCCTACAGGAGGTCCTGGACGGGACAGTAGAGACCCTCGTGGCCGTCGTGGACGAGGTGCTCGGGCAGGCCGGTGGCCGGTTGTGGGCTGGCTACAAGCGTGTCGGGGCGCCGTGAGCGATCACGCGCTGCGGACGTCGCAACCTCCGTTCTTCCACGTGCAGATCACTTGACGGAGAGCAACGCCCGAGCCTCCTCGGCGCACCCCCACGACAGCGTGACGCCAGCACCTCCGTGCCCGTAGTTGTGCACGACCACGGTGCCGTCCTCCCCCATCTCTTCCTCCACACGGACTGTGGCGCGGGTTGGTCGAGCGCCGACCCGGTGTTCCAGGACGCGGGCTTGGGCGAGTCGGGGCTCGATCTCGGCGCAGCGGGCGAGGATGCCGGCCGCCGCCTTGTCGTCGGGGGCCGGATCGCCTTCGCCGTCGATCGCTGTGCCGCCCAGGACGACGGTGTCGCCGTGGGGGTAAAAGCACAGGAGGTCCGGGGAGAGGCCGGTGTCCTCGGAGAAGAACTCGGTCAGCCCGGGGTTGGTGACGACGACGTGCTGGCCGCGGATGGGCCGGAGGTCAGGGTCCGGAACCAGGTGGCGTGCCCCGAGGCCCGCGCAATTGACGATCGACGAAGCCGGACCGGCGTCCGATAGCGAGGTCAGCCGTCGCTGCTCGACCACACCGCCAGCATCGCGGAGCCGGCGCAGGAGGTAGTCGAGGTAGGTGGGCATGTCGATCAGTGGCACGGTGACCCGGTAGCCCGCCGTGAACCCGGCCGGTAGTTCGGCTCGCTCGCACGGTCGGAAGCCAGGCAAAGTGGTGGCCCAGTCTGGCGCGGCTTCGGCGGTGCGGGATGCCTCGATGCCACTGGTGAGCCGGACGCCCGTCGCCGGCTCCTGGGCCAGCTCCCGGAAGATCTCCAGGGACCGTTGTCCCCACTGGTCAACCTTGTCCTTCGGCTCGACCAGGTAAGGCCCCCACATCGCCCCGGCCGCCAGCGACGTGCCCCCCGGCACCTGGTCGGCGATCAAGTGCACCGAAGCCCCGGCCTCGGCGAGAACGACAGCCGTGGTGAGTCCAGCCACCCCAGCCCCGACAACGACAACGCGCTCCCCTGCGGTCATGAACACGACCTTAACGGCCGGGTCACATCGATGAGGGACGCCTGTGGGGCCAGCAAGAGGCTGCCTACGTCAGGCTGGCCTCATCTGTGTCGCTGAACCGCTGAGGGATCAGGGGCTACCGGTCTGCGACAGGCTGCGGGCGAACTGGCCCACGGCGTTGAGGATGCCTTGCCCGAAGCTGGTGGGTGCGATCAGTACGCCGAACACCAGCACGATGACCACGGTCAGCTTCTCATCGAACCGGCTTCGGGCATGCGTGCGTCGGCGCAGCCGCACAATGATGACGACAGCCAGTAGAACCGCCACGTTGATGCTCAGAACCACCTGGCCGGCCCTCCCGCGCACAACACTCTGACGTCCCGCCTTCCTGCGTGGCCGGAACTCGACAGCACCACGTTTCGATCACCGGTGATTGGCGACGGAGTGCCTGGTCAATGGCTGGATCGGGGCAGCGAACGCAGCGTCACCTGCCCCATTCGCAGCCCGGGGCGGAGGAGCCCCGGCCCTCGGCTCCGTCGCATGCCGCCCTGCCCTGCGCGTCAAGACAGGGCGGTGGGGCGGCGAGGCGGGGGGATGCGGTCCAGCAGGTCCCACAGTGGTCGGGAGCCGGCCGCCCATTCGCCCAGCAGACGGCGGTCGACGAGGTGTATCCGGTGTTCCGCGCCCCAGGGGATGGCCTTGGAGGAGAAGCGGCCGTTGGTGAGCACGACCGCGACGTCCGCTCCGTGGATCTGCCGTGCGGTGCCGTTGACCTGCTGCAGGACACCGACGCCGACGGCGGAGCCGCGGTCTCCGTCCCGGCGGTGCTTGCACTGGATGGCCCAGACGCGCCCCATGGGATCGACGGCGCGTACGTCGCAGGCGTTGTCGCCGGCACCCCCGAGCTGCTCCGCCTGGCAGCCGTCCCGTCGCATCAGGTCCCGTATCGCGACCTCGAACGCGCGGTGGTCCATGGCGTCCAGCTCCGCGATCCGCATCCGCAGTGCGCGAGCACGCACACGCTCCCACTCGGCCCGCTGCCGTGCCTGCTGCAGCCAGAGGCCACCAGCCACTGCGGCGACCACGGCAGCGATGAGAATGATCCACCAGTGCACCAGCAGCCAGTGCACAACGGTGATCACCAGCCCGAGTGCCAGAACCCCAGCTCCCAGCAGGGCCAGCTGGTCGTCCTGCTTCTTGGAACGGCGGGCCGGTCGGCGCCGCGCAGAACGTCGCGCCGGGCGCCGGCCGCTCATCGGGCCGACCCCGGCGCAACCAGCAGGCTGTGTTCTGCAAGCCGGGCGGCGGCCCTTATCGGGACAGCGGCCCGCTCGCACGCCTCCATCCGTACCGCCATGAAGTAACTCCTCCCTATACACAGGCTGTTGACGATCCCGCGCAGGTTATGAGAGCACGCACCACTGACAGCGGGTCGAGATACGATCACCTGGAGTGAGGGACTTTCAGTCAGCATGGGCTGCTGCCCGCTGCGGCTGAGCACCGACGACCAGCGGGTTTCGGCGCCCGGCCGACACGCTTCGGCCGATTCGGGGCAAGTGCCGAATCCGCCGCTCCTCTCAGCGGACGCCGGCCCTCCCGCCGGCATCCGTCCGACCCGGCGTGGAGTTGCGCGGGTGCGCAGGGTTGAGGAACCACTTGCGGGCCGAGGCCAGCCACCAGATGCCGCAGAAGGCGATGACGACGCCGACCGCGACAGGCGCGTAGTTGAAGGTGTGCGCGGTGACGGGCGAGGTCTGCGGCAGCATGAACAGCACGGTGATCACCAGGACCCAGGCGATGGCGATCGTGCCGACGAGGGGGGACCAGGAGCCGAGGTGCCAGGGGCCACGCTCGAAGCGGCTCCCCTGGCGGAGCCGGAGGTACGTGGGGATGACGTAGGCGATGTACAGGCCGATGGTCGCGATCGACGTGACCGCCGCGTAAGCGGTGGTGTTCCACAGGTAGGGCAGGCCAAGGGCGAAGGCGCCGCCGGTAGCGAGCCATACCGCGTTGGTGGGCGTGCGGGTGGCGGGGTTCAGCTGGTGCCACACCTTGGAGAAGGGCAGGGCGCCGTCGCGGGAGAAGGCGTAGATCATGCGGGAGTTGGCGGTGACGGACGCCATGCCGCAGAAGAGCTGGGCGACGATGACGACCAGCAGCAGCCACTTGCCTGCCGCAGTGCCGAGGGCGTCCATGAGGATCTGCGCCGGGGGCACCCCGGTCCCGGAGGCGAGTGCGCCGGCGTAGGACTGCATGGCGTAGGTGAAGCCGAACAGCAGGATGAAGCCGGCGGCGAGGGAGACGAGGATCGAGCGGACGATGCCCTTGGGGCCGGCGGTGGAGGCGTCGATGGTCTCCTCGGTCATGTGGGCGGAGGCGTCGTAGCCGGTGAAGGTGTACTGCGCCATCAGCAGTCCGATCAGCACCACGTAGGTGCTGGAGGAGAAGCCAGTGTTGTTGACGAACTCACCGAAGACGAAGCCGGTCGACCGGTGGTGGTCGGGCACGAGCACCAGGGCGCCGCAGATTACGACGACGCCCAGGATGTGCCACCAGATGGACACCTCGTTGAGGAAGGCGACGATGCGGACCCCGAAGGTGTTCAGCACGCCGTGCAGGACGAGGATGATCCCGAACAGCGCGATGGTGTGACCGGGCGTGGCCGCGAAGTCGAACTGAAGGTCGAGCAGGGCGTTGAGGAAGCTGGCGGCGCCGAAGTCGACGCCCGCGGTCACCGCGATCTGGCCCAGGGCGTTGAACCAGCCGGTGAACCATGCCCAGGCTGCGGCCGTTCTCGCGGGGGCCATGCGGTGTGCCCAGAAGTACAGGCCGGCGCTGGTCGGGTAGGAGGAGCAGATCTCGGCCATCGACAGGCCGACGAACAAGGTCATCAGGCCGACGAACAGCCAGCCCCACATGATCACGGCCGGGCCGCCGGTGTTCATGCCGTAGCCGTACAGGGTCATGCAGCCGGACAGGATCGAGATGATCGTGAAGCTGACGCCGAAGTTGGCCCGACCGGACATCGAGCGGGCGAGCGTCTGCTGGTAGCCGAGCTCCTTCAGGCGTTCCTCGTCGGAGACACGGGAGACGTCAAGAGGCATGGGGGTGCCGTCCTTCGTACATCGGAGGAGTGGTGTCAGGGTGGTCAGGGGTGCCGGCGTCGCGGCGGGCTGTAGGCCCAGGCTCGGTGCCGCAGGAACAGGTCTTCGGCCCGGCCGCAGTAGGACCACGGGACGCGCGTGGCGTACGGGCCGATGGAGTCGAAGACCTCCGCGGCCTCGCTGTGACGGTTGGCGAACGACAGGGCGTGCGCGAGGTAGTTGGCGTCGTCGGCGAAGCAGGCGTGCGGACGAGGGGCGCGGTAGCGCCACCAGCGTTCCAGCACGGGGTCGGTCTGCGGGCAGTCGATCCAGGGGTGGATGGTCAACCCGTACGCCGTCCGGTCACGCTCCTGACGGGATCGGTGAGCCTCGGCGATCACGACCAGGGGCAGGACCGCGATCGGCAGCCCCTGCGGGGCGATGGACGCCTGCTCCTCGGCCCACCACATCGCCTCCCCCGGCCGACCGTGGTGCCGCTGGAACAGATAGGTGACGACTTCGTGGTGGGCTTCGCGATTCCACGGGTCACGCTGCTTGATCTCCGCCCAGACATGCCGCAGCGTCGCCCGGTCCGGTGCGTGCGTCCGCAGCAACGCGAGCATCACCACCAGGGGCGCGACGTCGTGCGGCCACACCTCCAGCGCGGTGCGGCAGGTGGCCCACGCTTCGTGCATCAGTGACTGGCCGCCGTTCCGTCCGGCGATCATCGCGCGAAGGGCTTGTACGTTCGCGAGGAGGGCCAGTGCGTGCGGCGAGCGCGGTTCCGCCTTCGCCCAGGTGTCGGCGAACCGCAGCCGCGCACCCGCCTCGGCGAGAACCTGGAGGCGGAAGATCCGCCGGTCCCAGTCCGCGCCGGTCGAGGCCAGCATCTGCTGCGGGCCCTCCCAGCGGCCCATGGAGGCGTCTTCCAAGGCCCGCCGCAGTGTTTCGTCACCCCGTGCCGGGTGTGTGTCGAGGGGCTCTCTGGTTCTCATCCTTTCTTGTGCCCGCCCATCCTCCGCTGGCCGTAGCGGTCGTACCGGCGGACCGTACGCTTGGAGGCGATTGGTCCAGAGCTATCGATGCCGAGAGCGAGTGACGGGGCGCTGATCATGGGACTGTGGACCTCCTGTGATGACGCGGGGGGCTTTCCCTGGAACCCGGTTTGGTCACCGTCACGCAGCAGCTCGCCCCGAGGGTGGTACAAGCGCCCGACACCAGAGCGGTCATCTGCCGACGCGGTACTTCACCTCGCTGGCAGCGCAGAGAGCGGCGAGCTCGTCGAAGCCGTGGTGCAGCACGGCACCGAAGCGCCCGACGGTGTGGGGAGGCGCGGGAGAGCCGCACGGCGAGGTGGATGGCCGGGGCCACGGGGTGACCGAAGCTGTTCGACGGTCGTCATCGCGCTTGATCGGGCGGACGCGTCAACGAGCTGGTCGGTTTGCGGGTACAACGCGTGAGTTCTCGGGGTTATCGACCTACTCGGACGGGCCCCATAGCTTCCGTGGCAGCTGGCCTCTCGGGGAGCGGCTGGTTCGGCGCGACTGCTGCGGACGGGGAGAAGTGCATGAGATGCCCGGTGTGAGCGGGCTGCTCCAACCGTGTGCCCGGGTGGGAAGCCAGGTACTCACGGAACGCCTGGGTCTCGCCGGGGAAGACCCCGTAGTTGTCCACGATCACGACGCCGCCCGGGGACACGAGGGGAACGAGTTCGGTGAGGCAGGTGACGGCTGGCTCGTAGAGGTCGGTGTCGATCACGAGCAGTGAGATGGCGAGTTCGGGGTGGTTGGCGACGTACTGCGGAACCGTCTCGCACACGTCGCCAGGGACCAGGACCGTGTTCGCTTCGAGCCCGCGCCCCCGTTGCCCCAGGGTCTCAAGCAGCTGGTCTGCTCCGATGCAGTTGAGGCCGGCGACCTGCTGGATGTGGTCGACGATGCGCTGGTCGGATTCGGCGCTGGTGTGGGGGAATTCCCCGAACGTGTCGAAACCAATGAGGGGTCGGGTGTGCTCGGACTCCAGCAGGTGCCGCAGCATCGCCCACATGGTGAAGGATCCCCCGCGGAAGACACCGCACTCGACGATCGCACCAGGGACCGTGCGGATCCGCTGGTAGAGGTCATAGAGCGCGAGTATCTTGCCGATACGGCTGGGGCCACAGGTCAGGAGGAAGTCCTCTTCGTGCTGGAATGCTGTGGCCGGATCGGGAAGGTCGATCATGCTGTTCCATACCTTTCTTCCTGGGTGAGTGGCTTAGCGGTGGTAGTGGCTCCGGCCCGGCGCGCTGCGGCCGCGAGCAAGTCGATCTGCTCGTCGTCGAACAGACCGAAGGGCATGCCGAGGGCGCACACGACGTGGTCGACCCCGAGGCTTTCCCATGCGGTGAGCCGGCTGTGCACCTCGTCAGGAGTGCCGATCAGCCCCCGTTTGCGCCACGCTTCGAAGCTGAGCCCGTCGAGGTGACCGCCAGGTACCCAACGGCGCAGCCTGGTCCACCGCTGGTGGAGATCGTCTTCGTCCGTTCCGATGACGGTGGTGAGCCCGACGGAGCGCAGGATCGGGGCGGCTTCCCTTGCCGACGGCTGCGCCGCATTCAGCCGTGCCAGACGCTGCCAGTAGCCGGCAGGGGTGGGGTCCCAGGCCAGGTTCCAACCATCGGCGATGCGTGCGGCGACGCTCAGAATGCCGCTGCGTTTGCCCCCGACCCAAACCGGCGGTGCCGTAGGACCCAGCTCGGTGCGGATCAGCGCAGCAGTCCGTTCCACGTCGGCGAGCCGGTCGGCGGCTGCGGAGAACCGGCGGCCTGCCGCTGCGAATTCCACGGCGTTCCAGCCGGCGCCGAGGCCGATGTCGAGGCGTTCCCCGGCGAAATCGGCAACCGTTGCGATCTGGTGGACGAGGAGTGCGGGTTCCCGCAGCGATGCGGGGGTAACTAGAGACCCGAGCCGGATGCGACGGGTGGTCGCGGCGATCGCGGCCAGGAGAGTCCAGCAGTCCGGGGAGCGGCGACGGTCCTGGGGGGCAACGTCCAGCCAGAGATGGTCGGACACCCAGAGCTGGTGCAGTCCGGCCTGCTCCGCTCTTTGGGCGTAGGAGAGTGCCCTGCGCGTCCGGTGTGATCCGGTGACCCCTGGGTTAGGGAAGAACCCGTCGTAATGGGGCAGTGCCAGGCCGATCGTGATCACCCCAGGCTCCCCTCGATCTGCTGCGGGTGGGTGAAGGCTTCCAGCAGCGGGTGCGGACGGCCGGAGTACGCGGAGTCGAGAATCCGGGCCGCCTCGCCCAGGAGCGGAGCGAACAGGTGGTGCCTTCCCTCCACGATGACCTTGGGTATTTCCCGGAGCAGGAGCATCCCGGTGTGAACAGCGAGCGCACCGAAGTCCCCTTCGAGTTCGGCGGGCCGACTCATCCGCCGAAAGGCGCGCACCGCCGGGGCGGTCCACCTGGAGAGAACGGCCGGGGGTGTGCTGCCGTAACTGAGCACGAGTGCGGACCGTGCAGGCGTGATCCTGCCGTGCGTGCCGGCCAGGAGGCTCTCGACGTACCACCAGCCGACGAGGTGGCTCATCATCATGCGCCAGTCCTGATGGTGGCCGGACCACTCCCAGTCCACCAGGTGCCACTGCTCCGCATGGTCGAGCAGGATGTTGCGGGGTTGTGGGTCTCCGTGGCAGGCGACGCGAATAGTGGGTGGTCGCAGGGCTGCCAGCCGATGCAGCATCCGGTCCAGGGATCCGTGGTCCGTGCCGTTGACGATGATGTGGTGCTTGCCATCGATCGCTAGCCGCAGCTGGTGCGCGGCGTGGTGTAAGCCGTGGCGGCCACGTTCCAGTCGGAGGGTGTGCTTTCTGGTGGCCAGCGCAGGCTCGAAGCCGGGCCGTGCGGACTGGAGCCATACCTGGCAGAGTGCCTCGGTCACCTCGGTCCATACCGCGGCTGCCCGGGTGGTGGGCCCGGGACGGAGGGCGGCATCTGCCAGGGTGGTTACCGAGGGACAGCGAGTGATCAGCGTGTCGCTGCCGTGGTGGTGGCCGGCGAAGAGGACCTCGGGAAGTCTGGCGCCGAAGTAGGGGGCGATGGTGTCCCGGGCGCGGGCCTGCTGGATGGCGGGCACTCGCGGGTTGCGGGCGGTCTTGACGGCCACGAGCGTGCCGTCGGGGCGTTGGACGATGCGGACGAGGGCTCCCGAGGAGCCGGTGCGGACGATACGGACGGTGTGGGCGGTGCGGGAGCTTAAGGACCGCTCCCGCACCGACGTGCCAGAAGGCATGGGTCTCCCGGTGTCCTTCAGGGTGCTGTGTCTTCCCTGCTCTTGCGGGCTCGCTCGGCCTTGCGGCGCAGCTGGTTGTAGGCGGCGGTCAGGCCCATCGCCTTGCGGGCTTCAAAGACCACCTGCTGCACTTCGCGGCGGGTGCGTTCGGTGCCTTCGACGATGATCTCGTCGACGAGGCCGCTCTGCTCCTCGTAGTGTGCGCGGCGCTCCCGCATCGGGTCGAGGAACCGGTTGATGGCGGCAGCCAGCTTGTCCTTGACCTCGACGTCGCCGACCTTGCCCGCTCGGTAGCGTTCCTTGAGGTCGGCGACCTCCGCGGCGTTGTCGTTGAAGACGTCGTGGTAGATGAAGACGGGGTTGCCTTCGACCGTGCCAGGAATGTCGGCGCGGATCCGCTTGGGGTCGGTGTACATGCCGGCGACCCGCTTGCGGACCTCCTCGGCGCTGTCGGAGAGGTAGATGACGTTGCCGATGGACTTGCTCATCTTGCCCTGCCCGTCGGTACCCACCAGGGTGGGCACCTCGCTCTCGACGAGTTCCGGGACGGGGAAGGTCTCCCCATAGAGGTAGTTGAACCGACGGGCGATCTCCCGGGTGACCTCCACATGGGCGTGGTTGTCCTTACCAACGGGAACGACATGCGCCTTCACGCAGAGGATGTCGGCCGCCTGGAGCACCGGGTAGCCGAGCAGGCCGTACGGCATCTCTTCCTTGCCCGCGTCCCGAGCCATGTCCTTCAGGCTGGGCACGCGCTCCAGACGCGGCACGGTCACCAGGTTCTGGAAGAGGGCGTTGAGCTCGGTGACCTCGGGGATGGCCGATTGCAGGTAGAAGGTCGCCCGGGTCGGGTCGATGCCGGCCGCGAGGGAGTCCAAGACCATGTCCCGGGCGTTGGTGGAGACCTTGGCGATGTCCTCCCGGGTGTTCTTGGTGGTGAGCATGTGCAGGTCGGCGATGATCAGGAAGGTCTCGTACTTGTGCTGGAGCTGCACCCGGTTGGCGATGCTGCCCACGTAGTGGCCGAGGTGCAGCTTTCCGGTGGGTCGGTCTCCAGTGAGCATGCGCTGGTCTGTCATGGAACTGATGGCCCCTCAAAGGTCTTGTCGTGCAACGACGGTCGGTGAGATGAGGTCCCATTCTCGCCGGTCGTGTCCCGCTGAAGCGCCTCGATAAGTGGTTCGACGAAGGGCACGTCGATCAGATGGAGCTGTATCCAGCCGGGCATCGACCACCGCCGGCCGTCTCGGAACGGCGTCCCATTGGATTGCAGGCGCCTGGTGACCGATGCGTGGCGGGTGCCGAGATCCATCAGGAGGAAGTTCCCCTCGGTGTGCACGTAGGCGATGCCGAGGTTCTGGAGGGTTGCCGTGAGCCGTGCCCGGGCTTCGTGGCTGGCCTGTACCGTCCGCTGACGGGACTGGTCGTCCCTCAGCGCGCTGTGTGCCGCGGCGATCGCCAGCGAGTCCATCGTGTAGGGGAGCCGCTGGGCGCGCAGCCGATCGGCCAAGGGGGTGACTGCGAGCGCGTAGCCGACTCGGGCGCCGAGCAGGCAGTGAGCCTTGGACATCGACCCGAACAGCACAGCGCGCGGATACCGGCTGAGCAGCAGCGAGGCTGGCTCGATGGGCGTACGTATGAAGTCGGCGTAGACGAGGTCGAGCAGTACGACGGCGTCATCAGGCAGGGCCTCGAAGAGGCGGTCGAGCAGCTCGGTGACTTGGCCGACGGCTCCGGAGACTGAGTGCGGCACGTCGATGACGCAGAGTGCCGTGTCCTGATCAGCCAGACGGGCCAAGGCCGAGGTGTCGTGGGTGAAGGTGCTCGGATCCCACGCGGCAGCCGCGTACCGCAGGCGGTGGCGCTCGGCGAGCTCTTGGTACAGCTCGAACGTCGGCTCTGTTGCGACCACCTTTCCACCGGGGCGGGCTTGGATGCGGAAAAGCCAGTCCATGACCTCCGTGGAGCCGTGGCCCACCACAACCTGGTCGGGCTGTACTCCGGAGCGTTCCGCGATGGCAGCCTCCAGGTCGGTGGCGTCACGGGGTGGCGGGCGGTGCAGTGCGCCTGCGGCCTGCCTGACGGCGGGTCCCACCTGCGAGGAGGTGCCTGCGCGCATGGGCGTCGTGGTGGCAGCGCGGAGCCCGGCGACGACCCCGGTCAGGTGCTCGGCCTTGCAGTCCCCGCAGTTCCGACCTGACAGGCAGCCTTCCAGCGCCCGCTGGGCGGTCTCCGGCGGGCACAGCAGTTCGATCATGGCGAACGCCGAGCATCGCGTCGCATCCCCACCCAGGGAACGCTGCTCTTCGACGCTCGCCCGACCACCCGTCCGTGAGCGCAGGAACTTACGCTGGACCGTCGCCTCGTCGTCGTCCGCGAAGACCACGGAGGACGGCTCGCGGACACTGCCCCGCTCGCCTTCCCGCCGCAGACTGGGGAAGAGCCGGCGGTAGAGCAGCTCCGGAATCTTGGCGTCGACAGCCCGTGCGGCTTGGGGAAGCAGGGCCGAGTGCGGTGCTTGCATGGCGTCGACCAGGGCGACACCTCCCTCCTCCATGCCTGCCGGGGTGTAGAGGAAGAAGCTGATCATGGCTTCCAGGTCGGTCAGTGCGCTCGCAGGTGTACTGCTGTCCCAGCCGTAGAGGCGGCGCATCCTGTCCAGCCTCAGCCCGGACAGCGCCTGGTGCTGCCACCGTCGTAGATCGGGGCCGTACTCGATGAGCTGGTCGGGCACCGAGGCTCCTGCGTAGTGGCAGACCGCGGTGCGGAAGCCATCGACGATGGAGGTGGAATCGTCCGAGGCGTCGAACAGCAGAAGGTGCGCACCGCTGTCGGCCATCTGAGCTGCTGTACGTGCCAGTCCGAGGTGGCCCAGGTGCAGGCGCCGACCGGCGAACCCTACGCGGATCGGAGAGGCGGCCGAGCGGGGGGACGGTTGCGAGGCACCGAGCGTCTGGGTCGCCCAGACTTCGCCGGGGAGCATCGGCCTTTCCGTCTCCTGCGCCCGGTCATCGGAACAGACGACCGGGCGCAGGCCGAACTGCCGTGAGCGGTGCTCTTCGCGCGCGGCGGTCCGCCGGTTGCATGCCGCGTGCCACGTCGCCAGGGTCGTGGTCACGGTGCGCCTCCTCCCTCGGCGATGCCATGGAGGAACTCCAAGGCCGAGTGTTGTTCGTGTGGCGTTGCATGAGCGTCCGTTTTGCCGAAGTACACATCCGGGAAGCCGGGGTCCGCCTCATGGCACACGGCTCCGAAGGCCCAGAACCGGGCCGTGCAGCGGGCACGTTCCCGGTCGGCGTCATCGACCGGTGTCAGCCCGGTGTACACCCAGCCGCCGTGGGTGCCCGCAGGCGCGATGTACCCATCAGCCCGGAGTGCTTCGAGGTACGTGTGGCGCTGGTGCCCCCATACGCGGGTCATCAGCGGGGGGTTTCGCAGGAGCCTGGCCAGGTAGCCCGCAGCGTCCGGGTAGAGGTCGAGGAACGCCAGATGAGCGTGGGCGAGCAGTTGGTCAGCGTTCCAGGCCGTGTCCGGCTGTCCCAGGGCGAGCAATTCAGCAAGGGGTGCCAGGAACCGGGCGGTGTGCTGCGAAAGCAGCAGCTCACGCTCGGGCCGGTCGGTCACGAAGGGGCCAAAGAGCTTCAGCGTGAAGTATCCGCCGAACTGGCGCCTCAGTCCGTCGTCTGCCAGATCTCCGTGCGACAGCACGTAGATCGTCACGGGCGTCGCACCCCACGAGGCACTTCGCCTGTGCGGAGCACTGCTGAGGCTGCCGTCATGGAGGAGAAACGCATCGAGGTCGCTGCCCTCGCGCCCCTGGCCGAGCGGCAGGCTGCCGTAGAAGACCCACTGCCGGCCCTCGTGGGGGATGTCGGCCACCGCAGGTTCCAGCAGGGCGATGAGATCCGGGATCCGGTCGACGAAGTCCTGGTTGATCACCTCTTCCACCGGACCGGTCAGCATCCCAGCCACGCGTCCACCTCCTTCGACCACCGGCCGTCGGCGTCGGCCAGCAGGCTCCTGACACCAAGCGACCTGGCGGCAGCGACGTTCGCCGGCTTGTCGTCCACGTAGAGGGTTTGGGCCAGGTCAGTGCCGCCGAGCAGCCGGTCGTACGCTGCCTGGTCCGGCTTGACCGCTCCCGTGAGGCTAGAGATCGACAGTTCCGAGAAATGGCCCGTCAGGGCGAGAGCCTCCAGCCGAGGTATGAGCCACTCGTGCCGATGATTCGAGATCAGGACCAGACGAGCGTGCCGACCCCAGGACGGGAGCTGGCTGACCGCAGGCATGGCCCGCATGGACTGGTCGAGGACCGTACGCCACTCTGCCGGAGCGCGCTCCAGCCCGCAGGTCGCGGCCAGGGAGGTCCAGAAAGACGTCTCATCCATGCGACCGGCCCACAGATCATCGCGGAACCGCTGCCTAAAGAGCTGGGCGACCACAGTGGGGCGCAGACCGCTGGAAGAAGCGACGGCTCGGAACAACGGCTCCATGGGTTCACCCAGCACGACTCCGCAGGCATCAAGCAGCAGTGTCCGGTCGAGGGATTCGCGGTGCAGCCGCGGTTGGCTCCTCACAGCGTCCTCCCGGCCAACTCACCACCGCTGTCATCGCCGCAGTAGAGGGTCTGCCGCGGGGCGACACCGACTTCTCGAAGGACCGTCTGGAAGAGCCTGCGGTCGCGCTTCACCACTGCCCGGCAGCTGAACACGACGGCGCCGAAATGGGGCGCGCGGTCGCTGCGGCCCGATGCTTCGGCGATGTCTGGAGACTGATAGCCGAGAACGGCCGGCATGACTGCAACCAATACGTCACCCGTTGGGTGGGTAGCGATCGCGGACGGCCCCATCATCAAGGGGGTGCACGTCGGCGGATAGCGCATGATGAGGCTCCATCAGTAGATCGGTGATCCGTGCGTAACCGGACTCTCCGGCTGAAGTGACCGTGCTGGCGCTACGGTCGTTCTCTGCGGGTTCGATGACAGACTGGAACTGCGGCGCACCCTCTACACCTCCGTTCCGCGGGCCGCGCCCTCCTCCGGTTTGAGAAGCAGAGCCGAAGGTCAAAGCGAGCCGAAACAAGGGAGTTGATGACGTTGCCCTGCGGCCTTCTCGGTCTCCTGCGACAGTAGGCGGGGAGTCCCGCGGCACCCCGGAAAATCCTTCCGGGGCCCCTTTCGGCCACGAGGTGATGCTCAGGACATGCGAGGAATCACAGAGCATCTGACCACCGGGGAGCGCGTCGCCTGGTACCGGCGCCGACGCGGCCTTTCTCAAGAGGTCCTGGCCGGCCTTGTCGGACGCACCACGGACTGGCTGAGCAAAGCGGAGAACAACCGGATCGAGCTCGACCGCCTCTCGGTGATCACTTCACTTGCCGAAGCCCTCGACGTGTCCCTCGGAGACCTGCTCGCCGAACCGACCCTCATGGAGTGGTCCAACGACAGCGGCCGGCATACAGTCCCGGCCTTGCGAAACGCCCTCATGGACTACAGGCAGCTCACGCCTTTGTTGGGAACCTCACCCGACGAGGAACCACCTGCTCTGGAGCGCTTGCGGGCCGACGTGAAGGAAGTCCTCGATGCCTACCAAGTCTCCCGGTACGGCTTCGCCACTCGACGGCTTCCATTTGTCCTGGCCGATGCCCTTGCCGCCTCCCGCGCGTACTCAGGGCGCGAACGGGAGGAGGCTCATGCCGAGCTCGCCCTGGCCTACCACGGTGCGGCAATGGTGCTGGGTAAGGTCGGCGAGTCGGAACTGGCGTGGATCGCCGCCGACCGTGGATTGGCAGCCGCGCAACAGAGCGGCCAGAACTCGGTGACGGGCTCGCTCTTCCGGGCGGTCACGCACTGTCTGATGGCTACCGGCCGCTTCACCGCGGCGATCCAGATGGTGAACGATGCGGCAGCCGTCATGCAGCCGGATCTGGGCACCGCAAACGACGAGTACCTTTCCGTCTACGGCACGCTCTTCCTCGCCGGCGCTATGGCGGCCGCCCGAGCGGAGGACCGGGCAACCACACAGACCTTCCTTCGGGAGGCCGACGAAGCCGCGCAGCGGCTGGGCACCGACGCCAACCACCTATGGACGGCCTTCGGACCGACCAATGTGGCCATCCACTGCGTCGCCACCGCCAGAGAGCTCGGTGACATCCAGATAGCCGTGGACCTCGGACAACGCATCGACACCAGTGGCTTGCCTGTCGAACGGCGTGTGAGGCACAGCCTGGAAGTCGCCCGCGCACTCAGCGCCTGGAACCGGACCGACGAAGCCCTGGCCAGGTTGCTGGACGCCGAACGAGCCGCTCCCGAACAGGTACGCCACCACTACCTGAGTCGGGAACTGGTCATCGGCTGGATCCGCGGCACCCGTGGCCGCCCGTCCCAACCCGTGGCGGACCTGGCACGCAGACTCGGCGTCGTGGGTGGCTAGAGTCCATCCCGTGAGCGAAAACGAGCACGAAGCGAAGATGGCCCACCCGCGCATGGCAGCAGGCGCACTCTTCTTCGACGACGCCGACCGAATCCTGCTCATCGAACCCTCGTACAAGGACTATCGCGATATCCCCGGCGGATACGTCGAGCACGGGGAGTCGCCCCTGCAAGCCTGCGTGCGCGAAGTCCACGAGGAGCTGGGCATCAAGCCCCCCATCGGTCGCCTGCTCGTCGTGGACTGGGCACCGAACACGGGAGAGGGCGACAAGGTCCTCTATCTCTTCGACGGGGGCCGCCTCAGTGCAGGCCAACGCCAGCAGATCGCGCTGCAAGCCGACGAGCTCCGCGGCTTCGGCTTTCACCACGCCGAAGAGCTGCCCGAGATCACCATCCCCCGCCTCGTACGCCGAATCACTGCCGGCATCCAGGCCCGCGCGAGCGGCTTGACCGCCTACTTGGAACACGGGATGTCGCCAGGAGCAGGGGCGGAACGCCGCTGAACATGGAGTTCAAGAGGGCGAAACAGGGTTAGCGCCTTCCCGGTGCTGCCAGGATCGTCTGCATGGATCGAAGGGACTATCTCGGCCAGTCAATGATGCAGGCCGCTGTGCTGCCGGCGCGCGCCGCCTATCTCATCCGCGTGGGAAGCGACACCGGTTTCCGTCGCGCAGTGCAGGAAGCGAGCACTCGGTGGGGCGGGATGACCGAACCCATCCTTGCCATTCCGGAGAACGGCGAGATCCCCGACGAGCTGCGGCAGACGGTAGCCACCGCGAAGGTCGAAGCTGTCGTCAACGTGGACGTCGACGACGCGCTCGCCCAGCGCGCGGCTGCCGCCCTGAGCCTGACCTGCATCCCGATCGCCCAGATCGACCATGCTGGCGCCGCGATGTTCACCTGCCATCCGCTGCACGTCAACCCCCCTGTGCAGCCATCCACCCTGCCGGTCGTCGCTGTGGAGGGAGCGCCGCTGTGGCAAGTGGCTGCTGCTGGCCTCCTCAGCGAGGACCAGGCGGATGAGCTGCGACACACCGCTCTCGCCGTGCGCTCGGGCCTGCCCGACGAGTACGGCCGGACGCAGCTGTACGGAGCCACCCATCTGCAGAGCACGATCGCGCAGTTCGGCGAGCACCGCAGCAACGCCTTCGGATCGCTGCCCGCAGCCGTGTGGGTCACCGCGCCCGACGACGTCGAGGACTGCCTAGCGTTCTGGAACGCCCGCGCGCTCCGGCCGGCCAGCCGCGCCGGGATGCCTATGCTGCTGCTACCTACCGGACAGGTCCAGCACTGGCTGGGCCTCGCCCAGCAGCTGACCGGTATGCTCAGCCGACCTGCGGAATTCGCCCCCGATGTGATGCTGCTCAGCAGAAACGTCCCCCAAGAGCAATTGCACGAGATCGCCAAGGTCCTGGAGCTGCAGCACACGGAGGAAGAGGTCAGGGCCGGCACAGAGTTCCCCACTCCCGCGCTTCGGCAGGCTCCCTTCACCTACCGGACCGACCTAGATCCACGCCAGTGGCTGCTGCGGGAGCGCGAGTACGGATTGTCGACCTCGTTCGACGCACACGTGTTCGCCGGAGATGCGAGCACACTTCGGTTCACCTCGCCCGTGCACTTCCACACCCAAGGCAGCTGGGCGCTGATCCGGGCATGGGGTAGCCCGTTCGACGGCCTCCCACGGCGCAACTGCGTCGCGACGCTGGTCGAGAAGGCCGCGGAGTGGCGCGGCGACAGCATTCAGCTGCGCTCTCACGCACAGAACGAGTACATCTTTTCGATCACCGTGCCCACGCTCGCGCAGGCCGCCGAAGCAGTGTTGGCGGAGGCGAGCACCCGCCACACCCTGTCTGACAAGGGCAAGCTCGGGGTCGCGTTGCAAGCACAGGCCGAGATCGCCGCTCTGCTCGAACCAGGGGTGTACGAAGCGGTGATCGCCCTCACGACTCCCCGGTCCAAGGAACTCCTCAAGGAGCTGCGGAAGATCAAAGCGGAAGGATCGGACGACTTCGCACAGTTGGTCGAGCTGGCATCAATGTGGGGTGGCCGTGCCGAGCGTCGCTACCGCCCCACCACGAAGTTGGAGCTGCCGCCGAAGCGAGCCTCCGAGGCGGCTGAGCGCCTGTGCGCGCTCGGCTGGGCCGAACGCGGGGTGGAAACAAACTGTGTCCAGTGCGGCGTCCGCACCTTCCACCCCTTCGAGCAGACCCAACGCCGACCGGTGTGCCCAGGCTGCTCCGCCCCTTCCCGCTACGAAACCACTGCGGACGGGCTATCCGTCTTCTACCGGCTGGACAGCTTCGTGGACCGCGCCAGCGACCAGGGCCTCCTCCCCCACCTGCTCGTCATCGCCGCGCTGACAGAGAGGGAGCCGAACTCGTACTTCCTGCCCGGCGTCAACCTGTGGTTCGCCGACCAGACACGCGGCGAGGCCGATGTCTTCGGCCTCTACGGCGGGCGCGTGCTGTCCGGCGAGGTCAAGACGTCCGCGTCCCAGTTCACGACCGAACAGCTCACCCACGACATCGCCCTAAGCGCCCGCCTCGGTGTCGATATCCACCTCCTCGCCGCCGTCGACACCGTCCTCCGGGCCACCCGCGAGCAGGCCGCCGAGCTCTGCTCCGACGCCGGGCTGGAGCTCCTCGTCCTCGACAAGAGCGAGCTCCGGCGTTCCTGACGCCGGCTCGACCCGGGCGCACTTCCTTCGACGTGCTCAGGATCGGATCGGCATGCCGTCTGAGATCAATTCCGGTCAGTTGTCTTTCTTGATCAGTTATCTCAAGACATACGGAAGCGCAGGACGGTCAAAGCAACGGGACTGCGGACCTTCTGTCTCACACTGGGCCCGCGAGCAATAGACCGGAGGCCACCGTGGGCAAACTGACGGAGGAGCAGCGGCAGCAGCGGGCCCGAGCGGGAGCCCGCAGAAAAGCACTGCAGGCTGAGGAGGACGACCGGCGCCAGGAGGAAAAGCGCGAGCAGTGGCAACGGGAAGGCATGTACCTGAGCCGTGAGGAGCTGATAGCGGGGCATCCCTGCCGTGGCTGCGGCGAGCCGATTCTCGACGGCCTCGGCGACCGGCCACCGCTGTTGCGGATGACGTCTGAAGAACGGGCCGAGTACGACGCGGAGGAGGCCCGATACAAGGAGCGGCATGGCGAGTGTCGAGCCCATCGCTGGACGGTGAGTGGGTCCCGCACCCAGCATTGTGGCCACTGCTGCCCACCTCCTCCCATGGGTGAGGAACAGGCGAGGGCCATCGCAAAGATCCTTTTCGGCCATAAGACCGACAAGCGGGATTTGAACGACTGGCACCTCACACTCACTTGTGACCACACCGTTCGCCGCACCCAACACCGCGACCACCAGCACTACTCGACATCCGTTGTGCAATGCCCGACCTGCGGGGAGCGGCGAGGCGTGATCGAGGCCGCGCTCGTCGGCCCCACGGAGGACTCCGACGGCAAGGTCCAGCAGGAGCGCTTGGCTACCGAGCTTCGGGCAGCTAAGGCGAAACTGGAGCGTCAGCGCAAGGCCGCGATCAAGACGGAGCAGCGGATCGCCGACATCGCCAAGGAGCTCGGAGGCACTCAAGGGTAGATCCGGCGGTGGCCCGAAGGGGACGAGTAGATTCCCGAGTCCCAGCAACACCAGGTTCTCCGCGACGTCCTGCTCTACCGGAACGATGCGGCATCGACATTCATCTGGGCGACGGAGTAGCAAGGGCGGGGGCCCCGAGCCAGGCTGCACGACGCCTCTAGCCAACAAAGGACGGGCGGATATCCGGTCTCAGTTTTGGTCTCATTCACCCCCGTCCGGCACCGTCCGTACCCCCCACAATCACCGGCTCCACCGCAGGTCAGAACGCCCCCGTCCCGCCCCGGACCCCCAGACGAACATTTGGAAAGCGTGTTGGGAGCAACCCCTTACGAGTTCGAATCGACCGGTGGTGGACCTGTGGGGTGGCGTGGCCGACGCCGAAACCGGGCGTCCCTGGACGCGGGACACACTGCAACTGGTCTACTCGGCGACCAAAGGCGCGACCGCGGCCATGGCGCACATGCTGGTCGAGCGCGGAGAGCTCGACCTGGACGCGCCTGTCTCGAAGTACTGGCCGGAGTTCGCCGCGAACGGCACGGCGGACATCCCTGTGCGCTGGCTCCTGGCCCACCAGGCCGGCTTGGTCGCGCTGGATCAGCCGGTGCCGTTGAAGGAGGCGCTGGCCTGGCACCCGATGGCGACGGCACTGGCCGCTCCACGCCCCCTCTGGATTCCGGGCACAGCGGACGGATACCACGGCCGGACCTGGGGCTGACTGGTCGGCGAGGTGATCCGACGGGTGTCCGGCCGCTCACCGGGCCGCTTCTTCGCCGACGAGATCGCGGCCCCACTGGGATTGGACTTCCTCATCGGCCTGCCCGGCAGCGAACGCGACCGAGTCAGCATGGTGTACCAACGGCCGGACGTCGACCTCACCACCCTGCCCACCGAGTCGGTCCCCGAGGAACTCCACGAGCAGGTCGCCGCTTGGCGGGACCCGAACTCACTCAGCAACAGGGCGTACGCCGTCACCGACCCGCCTGAGATCGACTTCGACTCACCGGAGGTGCAGGCCGCGGAGCTCCCGGCCTCCAACGGCATCGGCACCGCACGCGCTCTTGCCCGCATGTACGCCGCGGTGATCGGCGAGGTGGACGGAGTCCGTCTGCTCTCCCCGGGCGCCCAGGCGTCGGCGACCGAGGAGCAGGCCAGCGGGAAGGACCAGGTCATGCTGATCCCTAGCCGCTTCAGCGCCGGGTACATGCTGCCTACCGAAAGCAATCCGATGATCGGGCCGAGCTCTTTCGGCCACACCGGCCGAGGCGGGTCGCTCGCTTTCGCCGACCCGGAGCACGGGGTTGCATTCGCCTACGCGATGAACCGTGTCATTGGAGGCGGCGACGATGTGCGAGCGGCCTCGCTGGCCAAGGCAGTGCGCCGATCTCTGGCGTAATGACCTGGTGGTCGCGCGTTTTGATCACCGGCAAGCCATGTACCGCTTCACTTGTAGGCGGCGACAAAACGTGCGGGTTCGGCTAGCACTGCTGTTGCGGCTGTCAGGTCCGCCAGTCGGGCTGACAGCGTCGCCTCCGCCAGGCGTGGCGGCAGCGCATCCCCGAACTTCAGCCCTCGCACCGCCCGTTCGTCAACAGCGGGAAGGCAGAGCCGGTCCGGAGCCTCGCTCAGGGCGTTCTTCCAGGTCGGCGGCGTAAGGTCTTCGCGCAGGCGGATCCAATGGTCGTTGGTGCGCTGAGCCGGTACGGCGATCCCCTCCAGCGTGGCGGCCAGCGTCGCGTTCGCCCGGTGGCCTGCCCAGGTCCACCAGCGGAGTTGTCCCGATTCGTCGCGCACGATCAACGTACCGCCCGGGTGGACCTTCTCCAGGAAGACCTCACGCGCCTCCTTGAGCGCCGTGGTGGCACGTTGGGTCAGGGCGACGGGCGGATCCGTGCCGAGCAGCACCTCGCGCACGGCGCGGGTGACCTCGAAGGAGGTGCCCTGCCCGAAGCCCGTGCCGCTCCACTTGGCCTTTCCTCCGCCGTCGGCCGGCTCGACGAAGCAGCGTTTACGGCGCCAGTCGATGTAGGTGACCTGCCAGCTGCGGCCGGCGAGGAGGAGTCTGCGGGCGCCGGCGACTTTCTCGGTGAGCAGGGCGGGGTCGGTGCGGCCGATCTCGGTGCGGCCGTGGAGGACGGTGAACTGCGGGGGTGCGGTGAAGACGGCGGTGAGGTTCATGAAGTGGCGGTGGCCGAAGCGCCGTTCGGCTTCGGGCCCGATGAACAGCATGCCGCCGTCCTGATCGAGGTATCCCTCCTCGACCAGGTGGCGGACGATCGGCTCGGCCGGTCCTCCGAACGGTCCGAAGCCGTTCCACCACTCTTGCCAGAGCCGGTCTCCGACGCGGTGTTCCTGGAGGCAGAGGGCGAGCAGTTGCTGGGCGACGATGTGCCGGGGTTCGGGCGGCGCGGTGACCGGTTCGACCCAGCCTCGTGACCACTGGAGCAACAGTCCTGCGGCGGCAAGGAGTCCGCCCTGGTCGAGGGTGAGGAAGAGGCAGTTGCGGGTCGTGCCGGGGCGGCGTCCGGTGCGGCCTAGGCGCTGCAGGAAGGAGGCAACCGAGATGGGCGCGTCGATCTGGATGACCCGGTCCAGGTCGCCCACATCGATGCCCAGTTCGAGCGTGCTGGTGGCGATGATTACGCAGTCGCGGGCCTCGGCGAACGCGGTCTCCGCGCGCCTGCGTTCGTCGAGGGAGAGGGAGGCGTGCGAGAGGAACGCGGTCACGCCCTTGGCCCGCAGCTTAGCGCCCAACTCCTCGACCAAGCGCCGCGATTCGCAGAAGACGAGCCGCTTCTCGCCCCGGTGGAGGGCGCTGATGACGGTGGCCGCATTGTCGAGCGAACCGACGTAGTCGAGCTGGATGTCACCGGGTGGTACGGAAGCCGGTGTCGGCTGTGCCCCGGCCAGGTGGGGCGCGACCACGCGTCCGGGGCGCCGACCTGCCCCGGATCCCTGGAGCCAGGTGAGCAGGGCTTCGGGGTTGCCGACGGTCGCGGAGAGGCCGACGCGCTGCAGGGAGCGGCCCACGACGCGTTGCAGGCGCTCCAGTACGGCGAGCAGGTGCCAGCCGCGGTCGTCTCCGGCGAAGGCGTGGACCTCGTCGACGACCACGGCCCGCAGGCCGGAGAAGAAGGACGCGTGGTCGACGTTGACGCTGACCAGCATGGCTTCCAGCGATTCTGGAGTGGTGAGGAGCACGTCGGGCCGGGACGCGAGGATGCGCCGCCGAGCGCCGGCCGGTGTGTCGCCGTGCCACAGGGCCGCGGTCCGGCCGAGCCAGGCGGTGTAGGTCTCCACGCGCGGCAGCAGGTTGTTCAGCAGCGCCTTGAGCGGACACACGTACAGCACCGATGTGCCGGACCAGCCCTGAGCGTGCATCCGGGACAGCAGCGGGAAGCAGGCGGCTTCGGTCTTGCCGCCGGCCGTCGGGGCCAGCAGCAGCGCGTCGTCTCCCCCCGTGAGCGGGGCGACGGCGGCCTTCTGGAGCGGACGCAGGTCCTTCCAGCCCAGGGTGTTGACGATGTGGTGGATCAGCGCCGGTTCCAGGCCGTCGGGGGTGGTCACGGCAGGTCCAGCTCGACGTCATCCGCCCGGTCGGCGGCTGCGTTGCGTTCGGTGTCCGTCAACTCGCCCGCCGAAACGGTGAGCTGGTAGTGCTTGCGCGGGTCGAAGTCCTCGAAATCGTCGACGCGGTCGAGGACGTCGGCGACGAGCTTGCGGAGGAAGACGCGGGGGGCGATGCCGACGTTGCCGCCCAGACCTCCTGTGACGGCGGTGGCGAGTTCGCCGACGTAGGCGTCGTCGACCCGGGCGGTGACCCGCTCGGGGTGGCGGGCCGCACCCCGGTAGAGATCCCGCACCCTCCGGCCGAGTTCCCCCAGGCGCGGCAGATCGAAGCCGGGCAGCCGGAGCTGGACGGCGCGGGGCGAGTCGAAGCGGGCGTCTGTGGTGAAGTCGGTGGCGAGCCGCTGGGCCAGGGGCGGGAGCCGCTGGACGCCCTGCTGGCCGTCGTAGAACGCCGGGGTCCCGGTAATGACGAGGAAGAGGCCGGGGAAGCGTCCGGCGTCGATCTCGTCGAGGAGCTGGCGCAGTGCGTTGAGGCCCTTCTCCCGGACGTCGCCGCGGACGCGTTGCAGGGTCTCCGTCTCGTCGAGGACGAGGAGCAGCCCCGGGTGGCCGCAGTCGCGCAACACAGTCAGCAGACCTTGGAGGAAGCCGAGCGCGGCGAAGTGATCCAGGTCTCCGCGTACTCCGGCGGCCCGGCGGGCGGAGGCCGCCACGGACTTCTGGCCGCCGAGCCAGGCGATCAGGGCTTCCGCGGTGGCGCCGTCCCCGTCGGTGACGGCACTGCGGTAGCCGCGCAGGGCGGCGGCGAACGCGGGGGTGGTGCGGGCGACGTCGGCGAGCCGGCGTTCCATCAGCGTGTCCACGGCCGCTGCGAGGGCCACGTCGTCGTCCTCGTCGATCTCCGAGCCGTCGAGGACCTCCTCCTCCAGGGTGTAGAACCACGAGTCGACGACGGCCCTCAGTGCGCTGGGCTGGTGGGTGGCGGTGGCCAGGCGTTCAGTGAGCCGGCGGTAGACGGTCTCCAGTCGGTGCAGCGGTGTCTCGGTCTCGGAGATCTGCACCTCTGCCGTGGCGAGTCCGGCGCGTTTGGCCCGCTCGGCCAGCCAGCGGGCGAAGAAGGTCTTGCCGGAGCCGTAGTCGCCGCGGACGGCGTGGAAGGAAGCACCGCCGCGGGTGACGGTGGCCAGGTCGTCGTCCAGAGCGGCTTCGAACCGGTCCAGTCCAACCGCGAACAGGTCGAGCCCGGACTGCGGGACGGTGCCGCGCCGCAGGGCGTCGATGACCTCGCGGCGCCGGACCGCGCTCACGGAGGCGAGGTCGGTCATGCCTTCTCCTCCCCCGGCTGTCCTTCTTCCTCCGTCTCCAGGGCGTTCTGCTTCGGCAGAAACTGCTCGCGCAGGAGCGGCACGTCGAGCTTGACCGCGTGCCCGCCGTCGATGAACCCGAGGACGGGGTACCCCTCGACGTTCAGCAGCCGCTGCACCGTGGCGACGAAGCCCTCGATGTTGCGGCGGACCCGCCCGGTCGCGGAGATCGCCGCGGCGAGAGCGGCCGGGGACATCGTCCCACCCGCCGAGACGAGCGCGTCGACGACTGCGGCCACCACCTTCGCCTCGGGCGCCTTGCGGACGTACTCCTTCTGGGCCGCGTATACCTCGCTGCTCACCACCGTGGAGCCGAGCGACTCCGTCACCGGCGGTGCGGCCTCCGCCCGGGCGGACGGTCGCGCGTCGACGGTCGGCGCGCTTCCGGCGCTTCCGGCGGGTTCGGCGGGTTCGGCAGGTCGTGCGGGGGAGGGCGTCACCGGATGACCGGCGGGCACGGCGGCGGGCTGCGGGACCTCCCGGGTGACGTGCGTCCGCCACCAGCCCGGCGTGGACAGCTCGCGCGGCAGCGGCACCCAGTCCTTCGGGGCCTCCTCCCCGGGGGGCAGCAGGACGAGCACCGGGACGGTGACTTCGGCCAGGGAGGCTCCGCCGTGGTATCCGGCCCGCCGCCCGGTATAGCGGATGTCCTCGCGCCACGGCAGGATCACTGCGCCCCCGCCCTCTCTCACTCTCGGGCCGTCGACGGCGATCTCACTCTCCCCCGCCGCGTCACCAGTGCGCCAGCGGGCGGACTCCGCTCCGTCGGCCGCTGCCGTCGGGGCGTCGGCGCGGCTGCGGCGCTCCAGGACGTGGCCGTGGTCGGAGACCAGGACGACTGGGCGGCCGTAGCTGCGGGCGGCGGCGAGAAGTTCGCGCAGGTGTGTGACGTCGGCGAGGGACCAGGTGGTGCCGCGGCCCTGCCGACCGTTGTCCAGTGCCTCGTCGATGGTGTTGAGGACCACGCCGACCACAGCGTCGGAGGCGAGAGCGGTCATGAGGTCGTGGGAGAGCGCGTGGCCCGCCTCGCCGCCGATGGCGGCCTTGTGGAAGAGGACCGCGGTCCTGCGCCGCCGTTTCCAGAAGGCGGTGAAGCCGCTCGTCTCGGTCGACTGGCCGCCGTCGGCCGCCTCGCCCGCCAGCAGGGAGGCACGGCTGACGCGGGTGACGGAGGGCAGCATGGAGACGGCGGCGAGCCGCGCCGGGACCTGTCCGGGCTCCGGGCGAGGCACGATCTCGCGCCAGCCGTCGCGTTCGGCCTCCTCGCCGAGCTGGGCGGCGACCGCGCTGCTCATGCCGTCGAGGACGAGGACGAGCGGGGCGGCCTGACCGGTCAGCGGGCGTACGACGGTGTCCAGCACGTTCTCGACGACGAGGCAGCCGTCGGGGTGCTGGGCGGTGGCGTACGCGGCCCAGACGGCGAGCCGCCGGGCGAACTCCTGGTCGAGGCGCTGCCTGCGCTCACGTGCCTGCTCGTAGAGGGCGCGCAGGTCCCGGCCGGTCTCCAGATCGCCGCCGGGGTCGCCCGCCCACAGGACGGTGAGCGCCCGGTCCACCCAGCCCCAGTCGGAGACGTGCGCCCGTACGGCCGCAGCCACGCTGGTGACGGCGGGCTCGGAGCCGCTGAGCCAGCGCGACACCCGTACGGCCGTCTCGGCGGCCTGGACCTGGTCGGCGCGGAGGCCGGCCAGGGCGTGACCGAGCAGGTCGGCCAGCGCGGCCTCCCCGGCGGCCGGGGAACGGCGTGCCTCCGCGACGGTGCGGCGCAGTTGCGCGGTGAAGCTGGAGGGAAGGAAGCGGCTGGCGGTGAGTCCGGGGGTCAGGCCCGCCTTGTCGGCCAGTCCGTCGGCCCTCTCCAGTACGGCGTCGACGCGCAGGCGGGCGTCCTGGCTGGTGCGGGCGTCGGCGATCCAGCGGGTGAGGGTTCCCTCCACGGCGTCGGTGAACACGGCGAGTTCCGACCGCCGGGGCATGACCTGCCCGAACAGTCCGCCGAGTGCGAGCACGGTGTCGGGCTGGGCGGCGGGGTCCCGCAGTGCGGCGCCGAGCAGTCCGAGCGGCAGGGCGTCGTGGCCGAGTCCGGCCTCGGCGAGGGACAGCAGGACGGGGACGGCCGGTCCGGCGACCTCCGCGAGCCACTTCTTCAGTTCCGCGCGCTCGGTGGCGCCCAGTTCGGCGAACCGCCTGGGTCCGACGGGCGTGCGCGACCAGGCGAGCAGCGTGTCGGCGTCGAGGGTGACCTGCCCGTCCTGGCCCGAGGAGCCGTGAACCGCGCGTAGGCCGAGCCGTTCGGCGGTCAGGGCGCCCAGGGCCGCGTCCCGGGTCAGCACTCCGCCGATGCGCGGCCAGCCGCCTTCGGCGGGCTCCGCCTCCACCAGGGCTTCCAGCAGCCACCGTTCGCGGTACATGCGCGGGTCCAGGGCGGTGGCGCCGAAGCGCTGGAGGACGACCTCGGCGTTCTCGACGGTGAGGGTCTTGCGCCGTACGGCCCTGCCGCGCACGTCCCAGCCGAGCTGCTCGTCGTCGACCCCTGTGGTCACCACAAGCACGTCGGAGGGAGCGGCCGCGCTCCTGTGCTCGTGCAGGGCGGCGACGACACCGAGGACGGAGGCTTCGTCCCGCACGTGGACGCGCCGCGCCTCGCCGTCCAGGGTGACGGTGAACCGGGGCGGGGCGCCGGGCGCGTACCGGCCGTGAACGAGCACGAGGCTGCGCTCGCGCAGGTCCTCGGCGTTCGCGGCGAGCAGGGCCTCGACGGTACGGCGGCCCACCCGGGGCAGGGCCGGGGCCATCAGCCGGCGGTCCCTTCGCCGCCCGGTTCCGCCGCGGTCCCGGCGGAACCGTCGGACCCGGACCCGGTGTCGGTGTCGGTGACCGGCTGCCAGGAGAGCTGGATGCGGGTGCCGGGGTGGTCGGCGAGGTAGGCGCGGATCTCGGCGTCGATCTCGGCGACCGTGGTGGCCAGCGACACCTCCAGCCGGGTGGGTTCGATGAGGTGGACGGCGCGCCGGCGACCGGACTGCGTCGGGACGGCAGCCTCGGCACCGCCCCCGCCGCGGGAGGCGTCGTCCGGCGTGGAGGGCCGGCCCGGTGCGGGCGTCGAGGGGACGGGAGGCGTGCCGTGGTCGGTGAGGCTAACGTCCTCGATGGTCGGCCCCGGCGCGACGGGCGTGACCGGGGCTGCGGGCGGAGTGACCGGCTGGGCGGGCTGCGCGAGGCGGGTGGCCTCGCGCATCAGGGCCATGACGGTGTCCGGGAGCCGGTCAAGGACGGGCACCAGCGAGACGGTCTGCTCGTGCTCGCGGGCGGTGCGCCGCACCTCGTCCAGGAACCGGCTCGCCCGCCCGCCGAGGCCATCCTGGCGTACGGCGAGGGTGCGGCGCACGTCCTCCAGCAGGGACCACTGGGTGCCACGCAGCGCGGCGGCGACCTCGGGGGCGTGCCGCAGGGCGCCCGCGATCTCCTCGTCGGTCACGTCGTACGCGGCGGCGGCCAACTCCCGCACGCAGGCGGCCGGTTCGGTGGTGCGCAGCAGGCGGGCGACGAGGTCGGCGGCGGCCTTGGTGGACTTCAGGCGGGGCGCGTCGGCGCCGGTCAGCCCGAGGTGGTGGGCGTGCTCCGTGAGCAGGGTGCGCACCTCGCCGAGGGCCACGCGGTGCTCCTCCGCGACCGCGCGCACGCCTTCGGCGAGCCGGGCGACGTTGCGGGCGAACAGGACCCGGGAGACGGTCCTGCCGAAGATCGTCCCGGCGCGGCCGAGCGCGGTGTGGAACTCGTCCTCGGTGGGCAGTTCCACGGCCATCAGCCCGTATCCGGGGCCGATCCGCTCCAGCTCCGGTGCCTTGGGCAGCGGCGAGGTCTGGTAGACCCAGGTGCGGTCGTCCAGCAGGGCGTACGTGGCGATGATCAGGTTGCTGACGTGGCGGTCGAGGCCGGTGTAGCCGAGCTCCTCGATCCAGTCGCGGATTTCCTCCACGGACAGGTCCGGGCCGGCGTCGGGGGTCTCGGCTGCCTTCTTGTTGATGCGCAGGCGCCAGTCGGTCGTGACGTTCAGCGGCCCGTCGTGGACCTCGCCGAGCTGGAGGGCGTGCACGATCCGGCGGACGACGGGGAGGTGCTGGCTGTCGACCACGACGCGCCGGGAGCCGTCCTCCATCGCCCTCGTGATCCATTCGAGGGCGGTCTTCAGCTCGCGGGTGGTGACGGCCTTGCGGGTGAGGCGCGGGTCGAAGTCGGGGTGCTTGGGGTGGCGGGCACTCAGGAGCCCGTCGGCGAGCAGGAAGAGGTTCTCCTCGAAGCCGACCGCCGGTTCGGGCCGGGTGCGGGTGAAGCCCGGCTGGAGCGAGATCAGGTGTTCGCCGTCGCGGACCTCGGCGCCCGCGGTGCCCGGGTCGGCCTTATTGATGCCGTACAGCTGCAGCAGCGCGTCGGTGAGCTGGGTGGTCAGGCTGTCGCGGGACGCCTTGAGCTGGTTTCGGATCTGGACGCGCTCCTCGGCGGGGCGGGTCGCCGTGTGGTCGTCGAGCCGGTCGCGCTCCAGCAGATAGTTGATCTTCAGCAGGCGGCCGAGGTTGCGGGCCTTCTGCTCGGACAGGAAGTGCGGCAGCCAGACGATCGTCGGCGCCGTCTTCCCGGCGCGCTTCAGCCGCTCCACCCGCTGCGCATCGTCCATCGGCGAGTGGTCGTGGCTGTCGAAGGGGTAGTCGAAGACGAAGCGGATGTTGCCCTCGGTCTGCGGCTCGAACTCGGCGTCGGGCAGATGGGGGTCGCGGACGTTACCGAACACGAACTCGACGGTGCGCTTGGTGCCGCGCCAGACGACGGTCCGCTCGCACACGAACGACTGCGTGTCGGGGATGCCCAGCGCGGCCCACAGCTGGTCCTTGATCCACTGGCGGCGGTAGCCGTCCTGGTCGGCGACGCCCTGCACCTCCTCCAGCAGCGGCTCCACGTCCAGGTCGGACAGGTGCAGGTGGAAGACGGGGTCGGCGGGGTCGCCCTCGCTGCGCAGCTCGCCGTCGAACCCCTCGGCCTGGAGCGCCTGGAGACGCTGGACGGCGACGGCACCCGCGTCACCCACCCGGGTCCTGATCGTGCCGTGGTTCAGCGCGGCGAGCCGGCCGCCGGTGAGCCGGGTCAGGGCGGGAACGTTGGGGGCGAGGGAGGCCAGCAGCAGCGTCTTGACGAGCCGGTCGTCGGTCCGGAACCGCTTGTCGTCCTCGGAGCCGTACTTGTTCAGCAGGTGCTCACGGACGCGGGCGTGGAAGCGGTGGGCGATCTCCGACTCCTTGCGGAGCTTCGCGGTGAACGCCTCACCGGTCCGCGCGGCGATCACGTCCCACAGGTCGCCTATCGGGATGAGCTGGCCGAGCCGCAGGTCGTCGCGGTGCCGCCGCAGCAGCTCCTGCACCAGCTTCAGACCGGTTCGCTCGCGCTGGAGCGCGCCGGAGAGGTCCACCAGCACGTTCAGCAGCGCCGGGGACAGCGGGTACAGGGTACGGAAGTCGTCCCAGCTCGCCTCCGTGCGCCCCTGCGCGTCGAGCAGCACCTGCCGCACCTCGTCTCGCGACGACTCCACGAGCTTGAACGCGTCGTCGCGCGCTTGCTCCATGCCGGGACGGGGGGCGAGCACGCGGTGCTTGATGATCTCGACGAGGTTGCTGTCCTCCAGCTCCACGACGTCGATCCGGCCGGCGAGGTAGTCGACCTGCTGTTCCAGGTTCTGCACGTCGGCGCCGGCCACGTCGGAGCCGATCAGCTGGGACAGGTCGCGCTGGCGGGAGATGAAGGACACGATCGGCACGGGCCGGCCACTGTCGGCGGACTCGATCAGCTTGACCAGCCGCTGCACCTGGTCGCGGACGAAGTCCTGGTCGCCCATGTGCGCCTGGAGCCACAGGATCAGCTCGTCGAGGAAGAGGACGACACCGTCGTAGCCCAGCGACTTCGCGTGGCGGGAGACGACCTTCAGACCATTCTCCAGCGGGATGAAGGACTGCGCGTCGCCGCGCGCGGCCTGCGCGTACGCCCCCATCGGCCCGGTCAGCAGTGCCGACACCAGCCGCTCCCGCTCCTCGCTGCCGGGCGGCGCGGCGAAGGCCCGGTCCAGCTCGGCACCGCTCCAGCCGCCCGCGCCGGACAGGCCGGCTCCGCCGTCGATGCCCGGCAGGTCGTCCTCGTCGTCCGCGCCGGACGCCCCGCCCGCGCCGGGAGCGGTGGCCGCCACCCCGGCGCCGAGCCACTGCCGGAACTTGTCGTCGTCGCCCAGGAACTCCCGCTGCCTGCGCGCGTCGGCGAGCAGCGCGTCCGACCGGTAGACGGCCGGGGTCGGCGCCTGCGGGTGCAGCTCCCGCACGGTGTGGACGTACCCGCCGAGCAGCGCCGAGTCGAGGTCGGTTGATCCGACCAGGTGGTACGGGATCATCAGGAACCGGCTGCCGCCCAGCCAGTCCCGGTGGTCGGCGACGACCTCCTTCAGTCCCGGCTTGTTCAGGGCACCCTCGTGGCCGTTCAGCACGGCGTGCAGCACGGTCAGGAAGTGGCTCTTACCGGCACCGAACGAGCCGTGCAGGTACGCGGCGTGCGAGTCGCCCGTGCGGACGGCCTTCGCGACGATACCGAGCGACGTGCGGAAGGCTCGCTGCAGCTGCTCGGTGACGACGTACTCCGCCACCCGCTCGTCGGCCTCGTGGAAGCCCTGGGAGAGGTCGACCTTGAAATCGCCCGCGTGGACGTCCTCCTTGATGTCGATGACATCGCGGAGGAACAGCTCTGTGGTCGACATCAGGCGATCATTCCCTCACTGTGCTGGCGGCCGGCCCGGACAGCGCCCCCCTCTGGCGTTGGCGCGACGTCCATCTTGCCAGGTGGGTAGGACAGCCGGGGAGAGAGATCGTGACGCCTCCGGAAGGCGGTGTCACGGTGAGTGACCGCCTGGAGGTGGACCGCCGGGGCGCTCAGCGGGGTGTCCGCCGCGGGCCCCTCCACCGAGGTCCCCCTCCGCCCACACCGTCTTGCCCGGCCCGGTGCACTCGCTCACTCCCCAACGGGAGGCCAGCGCCTCGACCAGTAACAGGCCCCGGCCCCCGTCGGCGTCGGTGGCCGCCGGGGTCAGGCACACGGGCAGGGCGGGATGCATGTCGGACACCTCGACGCGTACGAGCGCGGCGGCGGGCCGGTGGACCAGGGAGGAGAGCAGGGCGGCTCTCCCCCTCGCCCCGCTCTACGCGTCGCCCAACTCCGGCTGTTCGGTCGTCTCCCGACGCTGTACGGCCTTCCGCCCCCGCATCTTCCGTACCGGACGCCATTCCTTCATCTGCGCCTCGCTCACGCCGTGCATGCGCAGGTAGCGCTGGAACTCCGCCTCCAGGTCCTCGGCCGGCGAGCCCTCCCACTCGTCGTCGTAGGCGCTGCACCACTGGCGTACCCACGGCATGACCTCATGTAGTCCGGCGAGTAGTGGTACGAGCCGCTCGGCGCCCCATGCGTCGCTCTTCACCCGTGTGTCGATGAGCTGCGTGAGGGCCAGCGCCTGGTCCTTGTGGTCCCAGCCAGCCCAGCCGAGCATCAGCGTGGAGTCGCTGTCGGGGCCCGCCTCCGGGTAGGAGATGAACCGTTCCTTGGGGACATCGAGCTTGCCCCGGTGGGTCCAGTAAGACTGCTTGACGAAGTCGGAGGACTTGTACCGGGTCGGCGGGTCGATGTCGAGCCGCATGCCCGCACGGTCCTCCTCGCGCTGCTTCTCCCAGACCTTCTCCCACTCGCGGCGCGTGCGCAGGCCGGAGTCCTTGTAGCGCATCGCGGCGAGGTACGGCACATGCTCGTCGGCGATGATCTCGGTGAGGACCTGCGGGAGGGGGAGATCCGGCTTCTTCAGGTGGTCGGCGGCGAAGAGCGCGGCGACGGACGTGAAGTCGGCGTCCGAACCGAGCTGGTCAGCAAGGTTGTTGACGGTCAGCGTCCGGGGGCGGCGCAGCCCATCACTTACCTCGAACCACAACGCCTCGTCCTCACAGCGGTCCAGCAGCCAGTTCCGCAGCGCGGCGCGTTCCTTCTTCTCCCACGGGTCGGTCGCCCAGCGGCGCTTGCACTCCGGGCGCTCGATGAGGGCGATGTCCTTGCGGCTGGTGATGAGGTCGATACGGGCCTGGACGATCTCGCGGTACCAGTCCGGCCAGTGGGCGGGGATCTCGGTGACGGGGGTCGAGCCGTGGCGCGTGAACCAGGCGGTCTCCGCTTCCCCGGCCTCGACCTTCCTCGCGAGGAGGATCTCGAAGGCGCGCTCGCCGAGTTTGACCTCGGGGATGGTCTCGGGGTCGGGCGACGGGGTCACGGTCCGGGCGACCTCGCGGTCGCTGAGCAGCCCGTAGAGACCGTAGACCTGCCAGTCCAGGTCCTCTTGAAGGGCGATCATGCGGCGGCGGGCCTTGGCATGTTCGGCTTTCGCGTCATCGAGCGCCTGCCGTTGCGGCACGCCCTTGGCGCACACCGCCGACGGCTCCAGCTTGGCGAGCTTCTGCGCCTGGGCGTCGAGGACGCGACCGAGGTGGAGCGGGAGCTTGGCCGGGAGGGGGAACTCTTGCAACTTGGTGCCGGTGAACTCGTAGCGCTCCTCCCACTCCTCGTCCTGAAGCCCCCGGCCAAGGCCGCTGCCGCCCTTGCCCTGACTAACCTGCTTCAGCCAGAAGCAAGCCGCCGAAGAATTGAGCACCCCCAACAGCTCCAGGTGCTCGTCCTCCCCGGCCCCCTCGGGCAGCTTGATCACGGGTGCGGACTGCTTGAACACCTTCCCGCCCCGGTCCAGCACGAAGTGGTTGTGCGTCGCCACGAACGCGAACGCGATGCCCAAAGGCACCGAGTAGCGTTCCGGATGCCAGCGGCTCCACTCGTACCAGGTCAGCCCGATCTCCTCGTGCGTGCCGCCGGGCTCGCGGCGCAGCCTGAGCATGCTGCGCTGTGGCCACAGCAGCCGCTCGGAGGCCGGGTCGGAAAGGCTGGCGGAGAGGTCGCGACCGTACGGGAACAGCGCCTCGGTCTCGGGTTCGAGGTCCCAGTCCCGGATGACGGTGCCCTCCACCAACGGCACCACCCGGCTCGCTGCCACTCCATGCCTGGTCCAGGTGCCGGGTGGAGCGAAGTATGCCTCGTCCGCGCCCGTGTGCGTGGTGCGCCCGATCAGCTTCACCCGCGAGCCCAGCAGTTCCGCTCCCGCAGCCGTGAGCTGACCGAACACGGCAGAGGCGCCGCCGCCGCTCAGCGACCAGGGTGCCTCAGCGAAGTGGGTGCGGTCGAAGTCCGCCACCGAGACCCAGTCCGTCTCGCTGCCCGGCCGGTCGACGTACCTGACGATTTCTTGCCAGACCTGCCCTTGGGCAGCGTTCTCCGGCTGCTCCGGCTCACCCCGTACGCCCAGCACCGCCCGGATGGTCCGGCTGCCGCTGGGCACACGGTTGCGCCCCACCAAAATGACCGTGGGAGTTCCGTGCCCGGGGATATAGGCACCCGAGGTGTCGATGACGTGCGACAGCTCGATCTCGTTCCGGAAGACCTCCTCGATCAGGTTGCGTCCGAACTCCCGCTTCATGAACGAGTTGGCAGTGATCTGACCGACGAATCCACCGCCTCCGTCCCGCCCGCCCGGCCCCTTCACCGCAAGCTCGAACATGCGCTGCGCGAACGGCACCGACAAGGCGAAGAGGCCCACACAGGCGTCGTAGACCTTCTTATAGTTCTCCTTCTCCTGCTTGTCCTTCACCGTGATGTACGGCGGGTTCCCCACCACCACGTGATACGACCCGCGCCCCAGAAGGTCCACCCGCTTCGCGTACTCCCACACGTCCTCCGTGGCGTACGCGTACGTCTCTCCTTCCTCGCGCCCCACGGCCGCCTCCGCGAACAGCGTGTCCAGGTCGGTCTGGATGCCCGCCGCGTCCCGGCCGTGCAGCAGGGAGTCGCCCACGGCCACGTTGATGGGGAACGGCGGCGCTTCCGCCAACCGCCGCGTGCCCGCAGCCCGCATCGCGGCGACCAGGAGGCGGAAGCGGGCAATGCTCGCGGCGAAGGGGTTCTTGTCGCATCCGTGGACGGACTCCAGCACGCGGCGGACCAGCGTCCAGTCGTCCGTGCCCGGTTCCGCCTGGCGCCACTTGTCCAGCAGGCGGTGGAAGATGCCGAGCAGGAAGTGGCCGGAGCCGCACGCCGGGTCGATGGTGCGCAGGCCGCGGCGTTCGCGGCCGTCGGGGCCGGTCCAGACCGGGTTGAGGCCGAAGCCCTGGCCGTCGTCCGCGACTGCCGGTTCCAGGGTCAGGTCGAGGATGAACTCCTCGACGAACTCCGGGGTTTGCAGCAGCGCGTACGTCTTGCGGGCGTGCTCGCTGAGGTCCTGGTAGAGGTCGCCGAGGAAGCGGGTGTCCCACTCGGGGTCGGTGAAGTCGTAGCGGATCTCACCGTCCGCGCCCCAGCGGCGCCAGAACATCAGCAGTTCCGTCGCCGTCTCGTAGCCGGGGGTCAGACCCCACAGCGGGTTGTGCCGCTCGTCGAAGAGGCCGGCGGCGGTCTCGTTGGTGCTCGCCAGGTGGCGGAACGCCTCGATGAGCCAGTCGCGGTTGTTGTGCTGCGGGTAGGTGCGGAAGTGCGCCTCGTGGCGGGCCTCCGCCTCGGCGAGGCGTTCACCGGGGCCGGCGAGGTACGGCTCGTCGATCAGGCCGTTGTCCTCGCAGAAGCGGACGAAGACGCAGCCCAGCACCCACGCCACGGCGGCCTGCGTGACGCGCTCGTCGCGCCAGGCCGGGTAGGACAGGGCGGTGCGCCGGGCCTCCTTGGCCTCGCGCCACTCGCGGTCCAGGCGGGTGCGGAACTCCTCCTCGGACTCGCTGCGGTCCCGCAGGTCGTCCTCCAGGTCGACGACCAGCTTCTTCAGGTCCTTGAGCAGGGCCGCCCTGTCCGTGCCCGTAGTCGTCACCGTCACTCTTCGCTTCCTTCTCCCTGCACCGCGTCAGCGCCCCACCGCGTCAGCCGCGGACCGGACCTCCCATCCTGCCGCACCCGTGCCCTCGTACGGCGGCCCAGGGTGGTCGCGATCTGGGAAAAGCCCCCGCAGTCGTACTGATCGGCTCGTTAAAGTGATCGTCGTGACGGCCTCGACCTACTCCGCGACACAACCGCCGGCGTTCGCGACGGCGAGCAGGAACCACTATCGCGCGGCCACGCTCGCCGCCGAGAAGGACTTGCGGATATCCGCCGACCATCTGGCCGGGCTGGCGGCGGAGTGCGCGGTGAAGGCCATCCTGATCGACTTCCTCGGCTCGCGGCTGGACGGGCGGAACATGCCGGAGCACCCGGAGGTGAAGTACCTGGACCGCTCCCGCAAGAAGCCGCAGTGGACGAACAAGCACGGGCACCTCCCCGAGCTGTGGGAACACCTCACCGCCGTCGCCCACCGCCGCCGGGGAGGCGGATCGGGCGCGCTGTTCACGCAGCTCATCTGGAAGAACCCGTTCGACGGCTGGGACGTCGCGGGCCGCTACTGCGACGGCACCGCGATCACCGAGGCGGACATCGACCAGCACCTGAAGGCCGCCTACGCCCTCATCGCCGCCCATGAACAGGCCGGCATCCTGGGCACGAGGACCCGCACATGAGCCGTTCCCGCACGCGTTTCGACACCGCCTGGCAGGCCGCCCTCGACCACGCCCGGCAGGCGGCGGCGCGGTTCGGCATGGACGTCGTCGTCACCCGGGACGTCCTGGGCCGGGCCTGTCTGCTCATCGACGACCGGGGGCGCGCCCTCGCCCACGACGACGCGGACGTCGTGGCCCTGCGTGACGCGTTCACGGCCGCCACCCATCCCTTCACCGGGCTCGAACCCCTCCTCTTCGGCGACAAACTCTTCGCGCCCGAGCTGTACTTCGACGCCGACGACCGCGTACAGGTCAGCCCCCGGCAGGGCTCCGGCACGGGCAGCGTGCACGCCCTGGAGCGGACCGTCATCGGCACCGACTGGGCCCGTAGTGTCCCCACCCCCTCCGACGGGACGGCCGGGCGCCGCGACCGGCGGGTGGCGCTGTACGGCTTCAAGGGCGGGGTGGGCCGCACCACCGCCACCGCCGTCCTCGCCCGGCACCTGGCCGGAAGGGGCCGCTGCGTGCTCGTGGTGGACCTCGACCTGGAGTCCCCGGGCGTCTCAAACCTGCTGGAGGACCCCGCCGGCATCCCCCGCCACGGCATCGTGGACCACCTGATCGAGGGCGGTGTCGGCAACGCCGACGGGCTGGAGCTGGTGGCGCGCAGCACCGCGCTGCCCGTCAAGGGCAACGGGGAGGTGTGGCTGGCGCCGGCGGGCGGCCGCCCGCTGGAGCGGAACGGTGAGCCGTACGACTACCTCGCCAAGCTGAACCGCATCTACAGCGACCTCGCAGGGCTCAACCCCGGTGACCGGGACCGGCCGTTCGCCGCGCGGCTGGAAGAGGCGATCGCCGCCTGCGAGGACCAGGTGACCGAGCTGTCGCGGCCACCGGACGTCGTCCTGCTGGACAGCAGGGCCGGCATGCACGACATCGCGGCGGTCACCCTGACGCATCTCAGCGGGCTGGCGCTGCTGTTCGCCGTGGACAACCCCTCCACCTGGGAGGGCTACAAGATGCTGTTCATGCAGTGGCAGCAGCGTCCCGCCCTGGCCCGGGAGCTGCGGGAGCGGCTGCGGATCGTGGCGGCCATGTTCCACTCCGCCGGGGACGCCAAGCGACTGCCCGCCCTGCGCGACCGGGCCCAGGAGCTGTTCGCCGACACGCTCTACGACCGGCTCGACCCGGACGAGGACGGCGCGGACGACGAGGGCGACGAGCTGTACCACCCTCCTCTGGAAGACGACGACGCGCCGCACGCCCCCATCCCCATCCTCTTCGGCAACGACCTGGTGGGATTGGACCCCCTGCGCAGCCGGGACTGGCCCGAGCTGCCGTTCGTCGAGGCCGCGTACCGGACCTTCACGACTACGGTGGAGCGTCTGCTGCCGCCACCGCACCCCGCCCCGGAGCCCTCATGACCGCCGCACCGACCACCGACGAGTACCGCACCCTGATCACCAGGGCCCTCGGTGTCGCGCTCGACGCGGACACGGACGGCCCCGACCTGCGGCGGTTGTTCACGCCGTCCAGTCACCGCCTCGCGCTCGACCCGGATGTGACCGTGGTCCGGGGCGCGCGCGGCACCGGCAAGACGTACTGGGCGAAGGCGCTGACCGACCCCGGGCTGCGGGAGGTGGCCGCACGGTCGTACATGATGCCGCGGCTGCGGCGGGTCCGCGTCACCACCGGGTTCACCACGGGGGGCGGCGCCGACACGCCATACCCCGGCAAGCGCAGGATCGCCCGGCTGCTGCGGGAGGGCGCCGATCCCGAGGTCTTCTGGTGCGCCGTCGTGATGATGGCGCTCGGCGTGCCGGAGATCGCGAGCATCCCCGACTGGGCCGACCGCCTCCGGTGGGCCGAGGAGCACGAGGACGCGTACGAGGACGCGCTGCGCAAGGCCGACCGGGAGGCCCGGGACAGCGGCGAGACGCGCGTCCTGCTCTTCGACGCCCTGGACCATCTCCACGCCGACCGCAGGACCGCCGACCGGCTGGTGTCGGCGCTGTTCCAGGTGGCGCTGGAACTGCGGCTGACCACGGGCGCCCTGCGCGCCAAGATCTTCGTACGGCCGGACATGTACGACAGCGCGCCCAAGACGTTCCCGGACGCCTCGAAACTGGGCGCGAACGCGGCCGACCTGACGTGGAGCCGGGAGAACCTCTACGGGCTGCTCTTCCACCGGCTGGGCAACCATCCAAGTGCCGAGGCGAAGAAGTTCCGGGCGCAGTACGGCAAGTGGGACGAACAAGGTGAGGAACGGTTCATCGCGCCGGTCGACCTGATCGCCGACGAGAAGTGTCAGGAGCAGGCTTTCGTCACGTTGGCCGGCCCCTACATGGGAACCGACCGGCGCAAGGGCCACACCTTCACCTGGGTGCCGAACCACCTCCAGGACGGCAACGGACGTGTGAGCCCGAGGACCTGGCTGCTCGCCCTGCGTACGGCCGCGGACCTGACGGCGGAGCGATACGCCACACAGCCGTACCCGCTGCACTATGAGGCGCTCCGGGAGAGCCTGCACGAGGCGTCGCGGGTCCGGGTGGACGAGCTGAAGGAGGACATCGGCTGGGCCGCCACCGCCATAGAGCAGCTAGAGGGCGGACAGGTACCCATGGAGCCGTCCGTCGTCCGCCAGTACTGGGTGCAGGGCGGCCTTGAGGAGATCCTGCGCCGCATGCGGGAAGACGACGACGCGACCAGCGGCCCTCAAGATGCCCGCGACCCCTTCGCATGGATAGAGGAACTGGTCGCCCTCGGCGTCCTGACCAAACGCACCAACGGCGCCCTCGACCTCCCCGACGTCTACCGGCTGGCGTTCAACATCGGCCGCAAGGGCGGGGTGCCACGCAAGTCCTGAGCCTCAGCCGGCGCTGGCCAGCACCCGCAAGGAGTCCAGGAACTCCCGGTCCAGGTGCGCCCGTTCGCCGTCCCCGCCGATCACCTCCACCGTCCGGCCGTCAAGCTTCGGCTCCTGTTGCGCGCGTGTCTCGACCGTGCACAGCAGCCACAGGCCGTGCGGGGTGTCGGCGGGGCGGCGGGCCGCGTTCTGGAGCCGGACCAGGAAGGCGTGGCCGCCCTCGTCCCAGTAGCGTGCGACCAGGCTGGCGTCGTGGAGGAACAGCACGGTGCGCGGTGCGTCGGCGCGGGCGAGCACCGCCTCCTCCGCGCGCTGCCAGACGACCCGGACGAAGGACGCCAGTCCGGGCTTGATGCTGCCGGGCGTGGAGAGGCTGTCGGCGCGCAGGACCTTCTGCCAGTCCTGGCCCTTCTCAGCGGCCAGGGCGCGGAAGGCGGTGAGGAACACGTCCGACAGGTCGACGGCCTCGACCGGGAAGGCGGCCGCCACGGTCTCGGCCGCTCCCGCGAGCGCGGTCGGCTTCACCGTGAGGGCGAGGAAGCCGCCCCGCTCCGCCACCGCGGTGAGCCGCTCCCGTGTCGGGCCGTGCGGGTCCTCGCGGTCGGCGCGGGTGACGGGGGTGGGCGGCTGGTAGCTGGTGACGGCGCCGGTGGAGCTCCACGGGCCCCTCGACTCCGGTGCCCGGGGGAGGAACTTCTCCGCCTCGTCGTCGTACACGAGGTCGAAGCGCGCCCCTTCCAGGGCGTCCAGCAGTTCCACATGAGTGGGTTCCCGGGAGCCCGACACCAGGTCCAGGCCCGGGAAGCGGGCGCGCAGTCGTGCCACCAGCTCGGCGACGGTGATCCCCCGGTCGCGGCGGACGCCCGCGCCCGCCTGGGAGATGCGCAGCGCCCGCTCCAGGCTCAGGTCGCGCGGGTACAGCTCCAGCCGGGGTGTGGCCGCCACGCCGGGGGCGGTCGCGGCGGCCAGGGACACCAGGCGGGTGTCGGCGAGCGGGGCCAGCCCGTCGGGCGCGGGCACGGCGCGCAGGACGCGCAGGACCTCGCCGCGGCCGGGCAGCGGGTCCTGCCGTGCCAGCCGTTCGGCGGCCTGGCCGAGGAGCGCCGCGTAGTCCGCCAGCTCCCGCGGGCTGGGGTCGTCCGCGCCCGGCACGGAGTCGGCGGCGAGCAGGACCGTCTCGCCGCGCCGGTGTACGAGGAAGCGGGGCTCGTGCTGCCCGGCGAGATCCTCGTCGGGGCGTTCGGCGGTCTCCGCGTCGGCGGCGGCCCGTACGACGGCCAGGGCCCTGGCGAGCGTCCGCTCGGGCGTGTCCGACCCCGCGCCGTGGCGGGCGCGGAGTTCGGCCGCGGCCTCGGTGGCGGTCATCACCCGACCGACGGACTGGATGATCTCGGTCAGCTCGGCGCGGACCGGCTCCAGCCAGTCCGCCTCCGCCCACCTCCTGATCTCGTTGCGGTGGTGCCGGGACACGGAGGTCTGCTTGATGCCCAGGTGGTCGGCGATCCGGGCCTGCACGGGCCAGGCGCCGAGCGGGGAGAGTCCGCCGTCGTCCGGGGGCAGGCCCAGGGTGAGGCGTACGACGTCGGCGCGGTGGGAGCCTTTGCGGCCCGGCTCGGGGGCGAGGAGCGCCGCCATGTCGTCTATCGACAGGATGCGGGCCTCGCCGTCGCCGACGGCGGACTGCTTCGGGGCGGCGTCCGGCGCCTGCCTGCGGGGTGCGTACGGCGCCGCCGGGCGCAGCGCGGTGGCCCACTGCCTGCGGCGCCGGTTGAGCTCCTTGCGGACGAGGTTTCCCGAGCCGCGCGCCTTGGAGATGGTGTACGGCTGGATGTCCAGCAGCTGGCCGACCGTCGTCGCGCCCAGTTGGCCGGCCACCGACACGGCACGCGGGGAGAGGCCGGCGGCGTCCAGCGGCGTCGTCAGGTCGGCCGCCGCGGCGGCGCGGTCGCGGGCCTTCTCCGGATCGTCGGACGAGGTGCCCACGGTGGACGGGGTCGTGGCGGGGACGGTCGCGTCGGCCGCGCGGAACACCTCCCGCCAGGCGTCCCACATCTGCCGCAGCGTGTCGAAACGCTGCTCGGTGTCCCGGTGCAGCGCACGCTGGAAGAAGGCAGTAAGTCCCTCGCGCAGCGCGGGCTCGAACAGCTCGGTGGCGACGCGGAGTTCGGCGGACTCGTTGGTCAGCGGGTCGAGCTGCCCCTCACCCCACAGCGGGCGCTCCCCGCTCGCCATCTCGTGGAGGGTGACGGCGGCCGCGTACCGTTCGGCGTGGTCGTCGTAGTGAGCGCGGCGCATCGAGCCGAGGAACGGGTCGAGGTAGCCGCGCGTGCCGGCCTTCACGTCCCGGTCGGAGGCGTCCGTCAGGGAGAAGTCGAACAGCTTGAGCTGCCGGGTGCGGTCCTTGCGGCGCTGGATGCCGAAGTTGTCCGGCTTGATGTCACGGTGGCGCACGCCCTGCGCGGCGAGCTGGTCCAGGGCGCGGAACAGGTCGTCCGCGAAGCGCTCCAGGTCATGGTAGCTGAGCTTCCCCTTGCCGCGCAGCCGCTCGCCGAGCGACTGCTCACCGGCGTACTCCAGCTCCAGGACGGTCCGCCCACCGAGCTCCCGCAGCCCCTCGCCGCGCAGCTGGACGACGGAGCCGCCGCCGACCTTGCGCAGCGCCCGTTCCTCGGCGCGCAGCCGTCCCGCCTTCTCCTCGTCGAGGGCGACCTTGAAGACGTGCTCGTCGATCTGGGTGCGGCCGTCCTCGTCCTCGGTGGCCCGCTCCACGAGCAGGGCGCGGGCGGTGGCGCCGGTGCCGAGGACCCGGCGTACCGTCCACTCGGCGTCCAGCGCCTGCCCCGGCACCGCTTCGAGCGGGTCGACGCAAGCCGCCGCCGGTGAGTCGGGCAGGACACTGGCGCGTTCGGCTTCGTCCAGCAGATCCAGGAACGCCTCGGCCGAGCCCAGGCGCTCGTCGACGTCGGCACGGGTCGCCCGGAAGACCAGGTCGTCGAGGGCGTCGGGCAGACCGTCGGCCACCGCGAACAGGCGCAGGCCCCCGTCGCTGCGGAGCCGTTCGGCGAGGTCGCTGCGCTGGGTGGCCGGCGGGCGGCCGGTGAGGATCAGGTAGGCGAGCGCGCCGAGCCCGAAGATGTCCAGGTCGGCGGGGTCGGCGTACGGCTGGTCCGACTCGGGGGCGAGGTAGACGCGGGCCGCGTCCTCGATCAGGGCGACGTCGAGGGCGGAGCCGCCGATGGAGCGGAAGAACGTGGCGTTGCTGTCGAAGTCCCGCGCCGCGGTCTGCCAGTCGGTGATCCGCAGCTCGGGAGCCGTACCGTCGGCGCGGAACGACACATAGACGGAGCGGGCCGCTAGCGCCCGGTGGTAGAGGGAGCGGTTGTGCGCGTAGCGGACCGCCTCGGCGAGCTGCCGGACCAGGTCCAGGCGGATCTCGGGCGTGAGCCTGCCGCCGTAGGTGTCCAGGTACTGGTCGAGGCGCAGATCGCCGTGCCGGTGGCGGAAGAGGATCGCCGGTCCGCCCTGGTGCTCGCGGAAGTCGAGCGCGTCGACGATCCCACGGTGGGTGATGCCCTGCAGCACCTGGTACTCGCGGCGCGCGGCGCGCTCGGTGGCCCTGCGGGCCGCCTCCGTCGCCATCTGGCTTACCAGATAGATGCGGACCCGGCCCTCCTCGTGGACAAGGCCGTCGTCCCGGGTGGCCAGGCGATCCTCCCAGGACGGCCCGGCGTCCAGCGGGTGCGGCTCCATCTTCCAGGCGTCGCCGAAGCGGAGGTGGGCCGTGGACTGGCGGATCCCGATCGCCTTGAGCAGCTGCGGCAGGGTGTGCCGGGAGAACTCCGGCGTGATGCGCCGGTCGGGACGGTCCGGGGGCAGGCCGAGGAAGTCCTGCCAGATCCGCTTCAGGCCGCTGCCGCCGTCGTCACGGCCGTAGACCTTGATCTGCTGGACCTCGTCCAGATGGCTTTCCAGGTCGGGCGACGACAGGAACACAGCGGGCTCGACGCGCGGGACCACCCGCTCGGACAGGCCCAGCTTGCGGGCCGCCCACTGGAGCTGGCTCTTCAGCTCCTTGGACTTCAGGTCGGTCAGGTGCAGCGGGTTGTTGATGGTCCGCATGCGGTCGGGTCCCTGGAAGTTCCAGGTCGACCCGGTGTTGCGGAGCTGCCCCGGATGCCCCTTGATCTCGATCAGGAAAATGCCGGCGGGAACGGCGACCAGCAGATCGCACTCGTTGACGCGGCCGGACATCGCGGTGAAGGAGAACGTGGCCCAGGCGCGGAACGGCTCGGCCTGCGGCATGAGCCCCCGCACATGGTCCAGCGCGTCCTGCTCCCACGGGTACGGCGAGGGACGCTCCTGGAACCACTGCCGGGCGGGGCGCGGCGGGCCCGGCTTGGGTACGCCGGACCTCGGTGCCGACGCGCCTGACTGAGCTGTCACCGTCCGCCCTCCCCAGGCTTGCCTCACGGACCACAATGCAAAAGTGCCTGGTCGAGCCTATCGCGATAGGGAGCGGCCGAAACCGGTTTGTAGACGGGGACCGAGCGGCCGTCCGGCTCGGGTGCCTGCCGTCTTCGCCGCGCACCGGCGACGTCTCACACCCGGCGCGGCACCCGCAGCCGGCCACGACGCGTGCAACAGCCCCTACCTCGGATGACGGCACATCTGCGGGAGCCGTGATGACTTCAGGAGCCTGTCGAGCGACGCAACCCCTTCATCGTGAAAGGCTGCTCCCGATGCGCCCGGCATAAGTCGGCGCAGCGCATGGGTCGCGATGTCGGCAAGAGTGGCTCCAAGATCGCCGCCCAGGTCGATGGGCAACGTGCCGATGAGGTTGACCTCGCGATCGTCCCACTCATCGATGTGGTCCGTGAGGAAGTCCACCGCCACCGACTGCCGACGGGCGAGAAGAAGCAGCTCGCAGGCGTGTACTGCGTCGTGGAGATCAAAGCGGAGGCGGGCTGTGATGCGCGAGGGCCCGGGCTCCTGGCAGGTGATGACGAGCTCGTCGGCGTCTCGGCTCTTGGCTGTGACGCCCAGCTGCATACCGCCGCGGGCGAGAAGTTCCTGCGCTCCCCGTTGTTCGCGTTCGTCGTGAAGGGCGATCGACCACCATGGAAGCGGGCCCCAGGTGCCGTGGGTCGCCGCGTGCTCAGGGAAAGGGGTGAATGACTGGTACCGCCGCTCCAGCAGATACTGCTGGAAGGTGACGAGGCAACTGTCCTGGAAATGTTCGTCCCGGCTGCGCTCGCGTAGCAACTCGTATTCAACAGCGCTCATGCCATCTACAGCCAGGGCGATCTGCTCCAACTGCTCTTGGATGATCTCTGCAGCACGCTCAAGTACACCGCGGAACTCGTCGCTGGGAGGGGCCTGATCGAGGATACGACCCAGAGCACGCTGCGCAGCGTGGCAGCGGGCGAGATCTCCGCCGAGGCTCACCAGGTGGCGAGCCTTGAGGATGCTCCAGGGGCGGGTGGACGTCCATCGCTCCCAGGCACGGTCGCCGCCAAGCCGTCCGAGCGCCATGGCTCCGGCGTTGCCGACACGGAAGTCCGGCTCGCCCTTCAGTCTCTCCCACACGTCGGGGTATGCCTCCAGTGGAGAGGACGGCAGCGCCGAGAGGGCCGCGTGGACGCGAGAGTCCGTGCTGTCCCACAACTCCCTGAGTTCGCGTTCCACACGCGTACGAGGCACCACACGACCTCGTTGGGCAGCCCAGTACTCGATGAGGAGCATGTCCGTGCTCTCCGGGCTCCAAGGGAGCAATCCCAGGCCGTCGAGAACCACAACGGTGGTGGCCAGTCCGTCGTGCTCGAACCCGAACTGGACCTTGGCGATGAGATCGTTGAGCTCATTGCCATCAGGGCCGGGTGCTGTGAAGAACGGACTGGCGGCGAGCCAGTCACGGATCCTCGCCCTGCACTCACCCCGGGCGAGCCGGACGGCGATCCGCGCGATCAGCAGGGAGCCGATGAGCCCCTCATCACCGAAGTCGGTGCGCAGTCGCCCCTTGCCAAGTGCCGGAACATCCCGCACATGCCAGAGCAGCCCTTCTTGGATGGCGCGGAACCATTCCTCTCGCAGAGCCGCGAGCGTGGGCTTCTCCCGAGGCCGCTTCCACTTGTTCCGGAACAGCGCGATGGCGTGCCCCTGGTCACCGGCCCGTTGCCGAGGTTCCGGCATGCCTTTTGCGGCCAGTTGATGGCGGACGTGCCGGTAGAGAGAGTCCATGTCGAGTGGGTCCGACACCTCTGGAATGCCCTCGGAAACGGCTCGCACAAGTTCACCGGTGAACGCGGTGAAGGGCGCACCCACGGGAGCCATGGCCGCCTGCGTCGCGGCTGTGGCGGTCATGACGCAGGTGCCCTCGATGGCAGTCTGGTCCGCGAACTCATCCGAGCCACCCATGTGTCCCTCCAGCGCGGCACCGCTGTAGCAACAGTCGAGGATCACGACCTTTCTGGGCGCCGCGCTTTCCAGCACTTCAGCGCGGAGGTCTCTGTACGCCACTGACTCGTACAACTTCCGCCCTTGCTCGCAATGTCCCAGTGCAAGGTAGAGAGAGCCATCGGGTGATGGCATACCGTGACCGGCGAAGTACACCACCAGCGTGTCTGTCGCCTCGCTCGCCGCCTGGTAGACGGCATCGAGCACGTCCTTACGGTCAGCGGGGTTCCGCACCGTCACGCAATGACCACTAGGCAGTCCCCCGGCCTGCGGAGACGTGAACAGCTCTGCCAGCTTGACGAGGTTGTTGCGCACTGCCGGCAGGCCCGGGAAGTTCTGGTACTCGTCCGCGCCGATCAGCACCACACGGGTTCTGTCGGGATCGGGCAGCCCCATTACCGATTCCCGGAGCCCGACGGAGCCGACTGCTGCCCCGCACCAGTGGTCTCCGGGTCTCCGCCGTGAGGTTCGGAAGCCAACAGCTCTGCGACACGGCGCAACGTGTCGCCCGACGTATCGTGCACGGTCACTGTCATACCGCCGCGTTCGAAGGTCACGGCCCCGCGCTGCGAAGGGCGAGCTGATCGCCAGGCGACCACGACGTTCACCAGCAAGCTTGCCGCGGCAATTCCATTGCTGACGAACATGTTGATGATCTCGCCAGCGCTCATGCGGTCAGAGGTTTCGGAGGCCGGTGCCAGTTCGAACTCCATGTGACGCCGGAGTTCGCGATCCTGCCGCAGCCAGTAGTACAGATCATGTGTCGCCGCGTCGTCGCCCTGCGCATCGACCGTGATCTGAATCTCCACGACGTCTCCCCCTGCTGCCTCTGCTGCCCGGCGCTCACGGCAAGAATGGATACGGAGCTGTCACTCCTGCCGCAACTCTCAGCCCAGAGAGAAGAATACGTCCCAACTGGTCCTCACGCGGGCGCCGTTGATGCGCACCTCACGCTGCCGACTACGCTACGTCAGCGGCCTCAGCGACAGCCGCGATCGGAAGCAGGCGCTCCAGCTCCTCCCGCCCGCGCCTGATCGAGTCGAAGGCAACCACCGGATCCATGTCCGGCGGCCACGGGGTATCGGTGAGGACGTCCGTGAGGGCGTACCGACCAAGCAGCCACATCTGCAGTGCGCGCCAGTCGGCACCACGGTGAAGAGGTAGGTCATCCGCCCATGGCAATGCCTCGTGCCGGGTGTGGTCGGCGCTGTTAGCGTGGAGCAGCCCGGAGCGGCGCACGAGGCACGGGAAGCAGACGCCGCAGTTGGCGGTTGGAGGGCCGCCACTTCGGCGGGTTAGCGGCTTGCCGCAACTCAAGGTGGACTCCAGGTCGGACATAGTGAGGCCCGCATCACGCCCGACCTTGCATACCTCGCCTTTCGTCAGTCCTGCCAAGGGGTTAACCACCTGCACCGTGCTCTCCGTGTCACCCGCTGTGTCTTCTGCGAGTCGGTCTCGGCAGCGCGGTGACCACCTCATGCACATACGGCTTTGTGTCAGCGCACGGCACCGAGGTAGCGCTGCACGGTCCGTCTGGAGCAACCAAGCACTTGCGCGATGTCGTTGACCCGCCATCCGTCTCGGCCCAGACGGATGGCCGTGAGAGCCCGGTCCGGCAGGGGCGTTGTCCCCTTGGCAAGCCGAAACATTGCTGCGATACGGTCGCGGTCTACCGGGCCGAGGCCGCCGTACCAACCGTGACGGGCTTCCGGGTCCTCCGCCCGTAACGCCAGGGCTAGGCACTCCAAGCGGCCCCTGCAGCCAACGCATACGGCCAAGGAACCCTCGGCGGGCCGCTCCCCATCCTCCGGATGGTAGAGACTCACGTCCATGCCCCTGCATGCCGCACGGACTGAGTCCCAGCGCTGAGGCGATTGGATCAGATCGCGAAGCTCCTGTTCGCGGCCAACGAGAAAGCGCAGGCTGTCCATCGAGTACTCCAGCTCGTGGCCATGTCCGGTCCACAGTGAATAGCCAGGGTGAGCTGGGAACTGCCCGGCGCACCCACTTGATGTCTTCCGGGTCACGCCCGGTGTGACGGCAAGCGGCAGCAGATCGCGGTTCGGCCCCGAGGTGTACCGGCTTCCCGGGCTCAAGCCCGGAAGGCCGACGTTGCCGCCCTCGCCCTGGTCGGGTGGGTGGGCCTCACCGTTTATCCGCGTCGCGTTCCCGGCCCGCGGCCGGGTTGTTATGCCTGTCCGGAGAACCCGGGCGGCACGAGCGATTCAGGCGACCTCGTCCTGAGGTGGGGTGTCTTCGTCAGTCGGCTGATCGTCGAACTCGTCGTCCGGTTCCTCGCCTTCCTCATCGTCACGGTCCGCGTCGAGGTCGTCCGGGTCCTCGGCGATGATCCCGTGTCGCTGGACGCTCCGCTGTTGCCAGACGGGCAATTTGAAAAGCACGTCCTGCAGGATGTTCCGCCACGCCTCGCAGTCGGCTCGGTCGGCGCCCAGCGAATCGATAGCACGGGTCCCGTCGTCGGCCCTGACCGCCTCCACGACCTTGACCGCCCCCTCGACCGCCTGGATCGAAGTGGCCAAGTCGTGCAGGGCGTTCCCGAGAATCTCAGCCGCGTTTCGGGGAGCCGGTGTCGGTGATGGGCCTTCGCCAGCGGGTGGGAAGGTGCGACGGAGGTCTGCGTCGGTGACGAGAATGTCGCGGCCGTCTTCGTTCTGAGTGACCTGGCCCGTCTCGTCAACCTTGCGGGTCCTGCGGCCCGCCGCAGAGTCGAGGAGTGTCTGCTTCAGCTGGTGCACGCCGTGCGGGGTACTGCGCATGCGGTCGATTACCTCGCCTGGGTGCCGGCGGTCGGGTTGATCGTTGTTTTTCGTGCCACGGTCACCCGTGAGCTGGCCGTTGATCACCAGGGGATAGGCGCTGCGGGCCGCAAGTTCCCGGGTCGCCACGCCTGGCTCCCCCTTTGTCACCTCCGCAAGTGCGGCTTGGGCAAGCTCCTCCGTTCCGCGGAACGTGGCCTCCCAGTCCTTGGCCAGTTCGCCCGGGAATGCCGACTTCAGGTACTTCCGCATCCGCTCGCGCCTGCGGGAGTCCTCTTCCGAAACCGAACGCATGACCAGAGAGGAAGCTACGTCGAGCAGCAGCTTGGTAGTGATGTTCTTGCGGGTGCTCTGTCCGGTGATGGCGACCCGCACAGCGGCGTGGATCGACTGATCGCGTTCGGTGAAGAGCCGGACGATCGCAGCCGCCCGGACGGACGGGTCGTCGTTGAAGCCGGCGGCCTTTGCCTGATCGGGAGTGAGGGCACCACGCAGCCAGTCAGCCTTAGTGGGAGTGATCAGTGTCCGCCGCTCGATCTCGTCCACCACGGCGTCGGCGAGGGCCTCGTTCTCCGCGGCTTCACCCCACGGCTTGGGGGAATCGACGTGCCGGAGCGCAACCAACGACTTCACGGCGACGCCGAAGTCAGCGGTGGTGCCGTCGTGCGGCTCGAAACCGACGAGCAGCAGCGCCGGAAGCCGTTCGCAGCGCACGGTGACCGCCACTTCGGGGTCGACCTGCGCCGGGTCGCCCGCGGTCGTGATCGCCTCATTGAGCTTGCGAATGTGGGACCGCAGCTTCGCTGTGTCCCGGATGTAGGGAACGTCGGCAGACCTGAGGGTGAGCAGGTCGTGGGCGCACGTCACGCGGCTCGACCCCTCGACGGTGACCGGAACCGTTACCCCGGGTGTGCTGTCCTCGTGCTGGAAGGCCGTCGCGGCCAGCCACACCTCTGTCATCACTCCCTGGTGGCGGAGGGACTCGCGCCAGTCGTTGTGGTCGAGCACGTACTCCTTGGACAGTTGCGCCGCCCACGCGAGGTGTTCCTGGTTCGCGAGCCTCTGCACGAGTTCCGGGCGACTCCCTGACGCCGCGATCGGCTCGGCCAACGGACGGAAGCGCGTGCTCTCGCCAGTGCCGATCAGGTTCGAGGCCGGGTGTCGGCGCGACGGACCGATCCGCGGGTTTCGCGGGTCCGGGATGATATAGCGCGCCCATACGTCAGCCCGGATGGCCAGGATCACGCCGCCGGGCACCCGCAGCCGCTCCGGGGACTCTACCGCCCGGCGGGCGGCAGATGGGTCGACGACAGCCTGCGCGAGGGCCAATGCGGCGGGCTCGCCCATGGTGAAGTGTTCGATGAGTTTGTCGGCGAGCTTCCGTGTTGCGGCCGCCAATGCAGGCAGGGGCAGCGCTTCGACGGGGCGGGGCAGCACGGTCTCGCCCGCGCCGGATGACGGCTCCATCAGGTGTTCTCCGATCTTCGTCCCGGTGTCCATCCAGGCACGCACCTGGACGCCGTGGTCGTCCAAGGAGATCGGTCACGCTGTTTCCCGTTCTCCCCCTCGGCTCGCCCGGGCAAGACCCGATGTGTCCAAGACGGCATCAGCACGCTCGACCGCACTTCCGAGACGTACCGGCTTCGACTGCCGGCGTTGCCGCCCACCGCCCAATGGCGAAGGTGAGGAGCTCGAGTTCGCTGATGTGACTGCCCGAAAAACGCTAGCAGCAGGGGTGACACATGCTCAGTATCTGCCGTTTCCACACCTGTTGGCCGCGTAATTATGCTAGGAGGCGCCCCTTAGAACAGGCTTTCTTGCCGCGGCTCATGCCGACGGTGGCGTCCAGCCGAGTAGTGTGGGGCCTCGTCCGCCCGGATGCACTGTGGCCGATTGGCGCGGCCAAGCGACCCAGACAGCTACGTGAGCCGGTCAGGGCGGCACGCGCCCTCAACGGTGATCTGAGCTCGCTGGTCAAGCGCCGCGCCGCCAAGGATTCCGTGTGCGCCGATGCGGCGGAACAGATGGACTCGCCCTTGGCTGATGTCCCGCTGGGAGCCATCGGGGAGCCAACCCACTCCCCAAGCCCCTTCCAGACCACCCGAGACCACCGCACCCCAACGCCCTGACCAGGCAGAACAGCAAACCGACTGGTGCCGATCCCACCCGAACCTCATTCGGGACGAAGAGGTCGTGGGTTCAAATCCCGCCACCCCGACAGCCGAAACAGCAGGTGAGGCACCTACTAGCGACTAGTAGGTGCCTCACCTGTTTTCTCTGCGTGTCTAACTGCGTGACTACCGCTTTTCGCGTGTCTACGGGCGCCGCTCCTGCGCTCCGAAGATCCCGTCCATGACCACCGCGCCGGTCTGGATCACAGGCCGGATCTGCTTCCGGTACACCTCCTCGGTCACGGCCGTCCCGGAGTGCCCGACAAGCCGGGAGATCTCTTCCAGCGGGACGCCCCGGTCGGACAACAGGGACACGAAGCTGTGCCGCAGCTCCCTGGGTGTCCACTCGTCGGCGTTGATCCCATCGATGCCCTTGAGCGCCTGACGGAAGGCACGCCGGACGTTTGCAGCGTCGAGCGGCTTTCCCACGGCCGAGGAGAAGACGAGCCCATGCTCCTCCCACTTGTCCTCGGCGGCGAGCCGATCCCAGCCCTGATCTTCGAACTGCTGCCAGAGGGCTTCGACGCAGCGCGCCGGCAGAGCGAGCGTGCGCCGGGACTTCCGGGTCTTCGTGTCCCCGCTTTGCCGGACCGAGCGCCAGACAGCGATGTGTGGGGGCTGTGGCGGATCGAGGTCCGGCCGACCCTTCAGGAAGACGTGGTCCCAGGTGAGCGCCCGCAGTTCCTCGGTCCGGGCCCCGGCCAGCAGCGCGACGACGATGTAGGCGTACATCGACGTCCCCTCGGCCCCCTTCAGCACTGCCTCAGCCTGAGCGAATGGATCCCCTGGAGCGTGCGCGTGCTGAGCGTCTTTGCCTTGGTGGACAGCCAGCGGTCTACGTCCTCCGCGCTCAGGTCACGAAGCTTGCGGGCGCCGAGGGACGGGATGACGTGCTTCTGACTCAGCAGGGTCACCGTCTCGACAGTGCTGGAGTCGAGGCCCGCCAGACCGTACGTCAGCCAGTCCGACACCGCGTCCTTGACGGTATAGCCGGTCGGCGCGATGGCAAGGCCGTCTTCGTAGTCGCGCAACACCTCCTTGAGCTTGGTCTTGGCCTCCGTCTTGGTCTTGCCGCTGGCCCGCTTCACGATCCGCTTGCCGCTGGCGTCGTAGCCGAGACTCGCCGTGGCGATCCAACGCTGCCGCTTCTCATCCCAGTGGAGACCGCCGTCGCCCCGGCTCCGTCGCTTCGCCATCAGGCCGCCTCCCTCAGGTCCATACGCGAAGCGAGGTATGTACGCACCGCCTCAGCCGGAATCCGCCGGCTACGACCGATGGTCAACGACGGCAGTTCCTTGGTCCGGATGAGGTCATAGACCTTGGTTCGACCGATCTTCAGTGCGGCCGTGACCTCACGGACCGTCAGGAGCTCGTCAGTCATCCCACTCCCCCATGTCTTGAAGGTCCGTCAGGGCATCACGTGCTGTCTCTCGGTTCAGTCGGATGTCTCGGGCGATCGAGGCAGCGAGCCAGGATTCACCGGGGGTGTGGCCCTGTCCGGCGTAGGTCCAGTGGGCGAGCACGAGCGTGGAGCCCTCCGTGTCGTCGAGGTCTTCGGAGAGCCCGCGTTCGCGGCGTTCCTGGTGGGCGCGGTAGTCGGCGCGGATCTGGCGGAGAGCGCCGAGGGTGGTGGAGTAGCGGCGGGACTTGGTGGAGAAGTGGCCGCGGAAGCCGAGCATGTGGGCCCAGCGGGTCAGCTGGCGGTCGGGGTAGAAGGGTTGGAGTTCGGCGCACGCGGCCATGAGGCGACGGGTGTGCTCCGGGATGTCCAGCTGCGCAAAGTCTTCGCGCACGCGCGTGCCGCGACAGGTGGTGCAGCGGCTCAGCGCTGAAGAGGGCTGGTGATAGTGCAGGTGATGGCCGGTCCCCCGGCACGCCTTGCAGTAGACCGGGGTGTCGATGGCTCCGGTGCTTTCGGCTGCCTTGGTGGCGTCGTCCAGGAGCGCGACTGTCGCCCATGCCGGCGGAGCGGTACCGGGGCCGTCGGGACCATCGAGACGCATCACGGCGTGGAAGTGGACGGCCCCACGCTTCTGGAACTCAGCGACCTTCCCGAAGGAGACCCGGCACACCTCCTTCAGTTCGGTCTGCGTCAGGCCCGCGCGGGCGGCGAGCTCCCGGCGCAGGTAGATGGTGAAGCGCCGCCACAGGTCCCCGGCATGGTTGTTCCACAGCGCCGCGCCCGCGTAGTCGTAGCGCTCCGGATCGAGCGCCGTGCCCAAGGCCGGGTCGCCGTCGGCATGCCGGGTGCCGCAGCGGCAGCGGCCGGTGTCGGGCCGGTTGTGCACGGGGCCGAAGGACGGAGCCGTGAGGGTTGCGAAGACGCGCGGATGATCCCGGACGGTGGCGGGCACGTCCCTCTGTTCGTCGCCGGTGATCCCGGCCCGGATCAGGTGGTAGGTGTCCCCGGCGTAGGTCCAGGCACAAGCGGGGCAGCGGGAGGCCCGCCGGTTGCCGCAGGCGACCCGGAGCATGCCGCCCGGCTCCTGCTCGGTCGAATACGCGTACAGGATGTCGCCGGTCTTGGCGTCGCGGGTGACGGTCTGGCCCATGAGGCGGATCGGGTGGGCGCAGCCGCCGGTACGGCGGATCTGTTCCTGCCAGCGGTCGAAACCAGGGCTGTTGGCCACCCGGAACAGGTCGGCGAGCGTGGTCGGGTCGGTGCCCAGGGAGGCCGCAGCACCAGCCACGGCCTCAGGGGCGACGGGAAAGACCGTCACGCAGCCACCTCCACCGTGGCCACGGGCGAAGCAACGGGGAGCACCCTCACCGCCGACGTGCCGAAGGAGGGGTCAGCCGGGCAGATCCGGTCACCGTCGTGGGTGAGCACGCACAGTCCGTCCACCGACACGCGAACCCAGCCGGGCGCGTGAGCACGGCAGCCGGGGCACCTGGTCGGACGGTCCAGCAGGTCCAGGCATGAAGCCTGTGGTCGAGATCTGCCGCATCGCGTACACGGCCGAGGACCGACCGGTCGAGGTCAACCAGATGCTCTTGGATGCTGGCTCTTACGTCCTCGAATACCGACTGAGTAGCTGAGCTCCGCAGCCCGTTACAGGTTTCTCTACCTCATCAAGCCCCGGCTCCGCTGCGGGCGCCGCTCCTGCCTCCGGCCCGCTCCGCCCGCGCTGCGCCGACGCGCGCCCACAGGTGGATGGGGCCGGTGGCCATGAGTCGATCACCGCATAGTGCGGCCCGCGGTCAAGGCAATGCCTCCGGCGGGGGATCGGCCGGCACCGGAATGGAGGGGGCGCCGCCGCCGACTGCGGATCCGTAGGGGCGGGCGCGGAGAGCTCCCATCCCGTCCGCCGCCGACCCAGGCAGAGCCGAACGTCGCAGCGCAGTCGAAAGCCCGAAGCAGGTCAATGGGTATCGGCCGAGATGTCCGAGCGCATGGCACCTCTTGTCTCCAGACGCAGTTCCAGGTACCTGCGTGTCAGTTCCTCGAGCTCATCGCTGTCGAGACCCACCCCCGCGCTCACGGCATCGCGCATCATTCGCACCGCCCGACTACATTCCTCAGCCGGGCGAACGACGGAGGGCGGCGCGACAAGCTCCAACTCATGGCGTGATGCGTAGCAGAGGGTGTAGGCCGACCGTGTCAGCCGGTACCGCTCGCCCGCATCAAGACCGGGCGTGGCAGCAATGTTCCGCAGATCGCTGCCGGCTTGGGCATGAGCCGCGAGAAACCGTGAGTAGAGCTCCCGCCGTGTCCTATGCCACTCGGACACCGCCTCTCGCCGCGCCCTTCGGTGCTCCACGAGAAGCGCCGATCCCAGAGCAATCACGCCACCAACAAGTGTTGCAAGTAGTGATATCCAGGCCACTTCGGAACGGTACAAGCGCCGGACGCGGGGGCCCAGTGGGCGTGCCCCAGCCGTGCCCGATGGAGCGGTAAGCAATGGGGAACACCGGGCGCGTGATCCGCGGGCGCAGACGGGACGGACGTCGATCAAGCAGCGTGGCTGAGGTCGGTGGGGGCCAGCGCTGCACACGCGCGCCTGATCGGTTGACGCGCCCGCCATCGTGGCTGACTGTCGTCGGCCGGGGTTCAGACCTCGGTCCGCCGCACACCGGTGCACGTGATCAGCCTGCTGCCAGCGGATGTGGGTTTTGAACAAATGCACCGGCACAAGAAAAAGAGACCCAGTCGTCGACTACCCGTGGTCGACCAGGTCTCGTGGGACAGGGTGTGTCTACTTCACGCCAGCGCCATACCCGGCCACGGCGTCAGGGCACTGTGGCGTAACCAGATCATTTGATCCTGTATCCATTGAACCGTCAGTGACGAACTGGGTCATACCTGTTGCATCGTCACCGATGTAGTCCCACACGTTCGTCGGCGCCCAAGGTCCGTACAGCACTGTTTCAGCGCGCGTCTGGCAAAAGATCGTCACTTGGGCGCCCGGAGACAGGGTGCGAACGACCGGTTTGCTCGTGCTGGGCGTCGTACGCACGTTAAGCGGAACTGTCGGGTCTCCCGAATTGACTGTGCCCGTAACCGCTCGGCTCGCGTCCACGGTATCGAGCCGACGTTGATGGAAGCTGGGATCAGCTGCTGTGTCCTGCCAGCACAAGGCCGTGGCCACGTCGCCAATCCTAGGCGTGATCCCGAGAATGAAGTCAAGGAGCTGGTTGCCGAGGGACGGGCAATGCCACCCGGAGGCTCCCAGGAATTGGTCCACGACCGTCCCCCCTGCACCATCACCGGCCGTGTCGACGGCAGCTTTGATCTCCTTGCGGTGGGCCAGGAGGAAGTCACGGATGGTGGAGCCCGCAGGAGCAGCGTGTGCGGTGCCGCCCCCCTCACGGACCGGGAACGCTGTTGGCACAGCGGTCAGCCCGAGCGCCAGCAGCGCGGCTGCCATGAAGAGGTACAAGAAGTGGCGCGCCGGCCGGCGCTCGATATGTGTACGAGCCATGGAGACTCCGTTCGGGGAGGTGTGGCCTGGTGACCCACTGAAGTGATGGCGTCACGAGATGTGACCTGTTTCAGGGTCTCGTGTCCCAGGCGGTTTGGCTCGAGAGAAGCCTCCAAGACTTGTCCGCAAAACTTGATGGTTTTTCATATAGGGATCTTTGTGAGGTCTACACACCGAATCGACCGACAAGAGCATGACAAGGCAAATGGCGCACTTATTGGCTTTGCAGGTCAGGTTCGGGCGGACGGACCGGGGCCCGCTGGCCGGCAACCGCCTACTCGCCTGAGGGCTCCTCGTTGTTGGCCCGTTGACGGATGTCACCCGGACGCCATTTGCCACCGCAGGACAGCGTTCAGCGTCCCCGCACTGGGCGATTCACGCGTAGAGGCGCAGCAGGGGTGAGTGTCTAACTGCGTGACAACGCCGACGAACAGCGGCGGACGGGCGCAGACATCTGCGGACCATCTGAGCAGGTGAGAAGCACGCCAGCCCAAGGTGGAGTCCCCATTCAAGTTGCTTCGGGACGAAGAGGTCGTGGGTTCAAATCCCGCCACCCCGACAGTGCAACACCGGGCCTGACCTGCTTCTGCGGGGCTCTCTGGAGAAATCCTGGAGACGATCTTGGAATTCGTCTCCAGCCAGCGCCCTACTGGCGAGCGGAACCCATCGCCCGACGTGCTTCCACCCCTTCCCACATCCCAGCGAGTGTGATCACCAGCGCTCACTTCTTGAGCTCGGCGGCGACGTTTCATCCCGGTGAGCGGTTACAGGTTTCTCCACCTCTGGACGCCACGCTTCGCACTGGCTGAGACGACCGTCTTGGTGTTGGCCGCAGCTTCATCCAGGAACACTCGTGCCACCTCAGCAAACTCGACATTGCCGATCGGAGGCCCTGGGACGCTTCAGGGGCGCAGTGCTTGTTGCAGTGCCTCGATGGCGAGTGTGCGGGCGACCGTTGTGGCCTTGGAGTCACGGAGGCTGTCGAGCATCAGGAAGTCGTGGACCATTCCCAGCACTCGGACCGCGGTGACGTCTACTCCCGCTTCGCGGAGCTTGGCCGCGTAGGCCTCGCCTTCGTCGCGCAGCACGTCGGCCTCGTCGGTGATGACCAACGTGGTGGGAAGACCACGGAGCTGCTCGATGTCGGCTCGCAGCGGCGAGGCATAGATCTCGGTGCGCTGCTGAGGGTCCGAGGTGTAGGCGTCCCAGAACCACTTCATCCCGTCGCGAGTGAGGTAGTAGCCGTCGGCGAACTGCTGGTAGGACGGAGTGTCGAAGTTGGCGTCGGTGACGGGGTACAGCAGCACCTGGGCAGCCAGTTGGACATCTCCGCGCTCCTTGGCCATCAGTGCGAAGACCGCCGACATGTTGCCGCCCACCGAGTCGCCGCAGACCGCCATCCGTGAGGCGTCGAGGTTCTGTTCCCCGCCGTTTTGAAGGATCCACTTCCCGACCGCGTAGTTCTGCTCGATCTGAGTCGGGTACTTCGCCTCGGGGGCCCTGTCGTAGACGGGGAAGACCACCGCGGCGTCCACTCCCACCGCCAGTTCGCGGACCAGCCGGTCGTGCGTCTTCTCATCGCCGAACACCCATCCGGCGCCGTGTATGTACAGGATCACCGGGAGGGTTTTCATCGATCCTTGGGGGCGGATAATGCGTGTGCGGACGTGGCCGTACTGTCCGGCGTCGATGGTTACCCAGTCCTCATCGACCGCGGGCTTGGCCACCCCCGTTCCCTCCTGGAGGCCGTCGAGGATCTCGCGGCCGTTCTCCGGCGGGACTTCGTAGATGCGTGGATGCGGTGATGTGGCCTCCGTCAGCTCTCGGGCAGAGGGTTCCAGGACGGGGGTTGTCACAGATCGAGAATCGGGCACAACGCGCCTCCTGCCTCAGACGTAGCGGTATGTGCGGCCGGCCCCACCTTTTCCCATCGTCTCTCGGCAACGCACCGGTGCAACCGCGGAACAGGGCGTGAAGGCCACAACACGTTAGGTCGTCGAAGCTGGGCCCCAGTGCGAGTCGACCGGACGCCCCCCGATTGCGTCCTGGCCATGCGGGCCGCAGTCTGCCGACATGGACTACAGCGCGGAAGCAGGCATGCGGCCCATTCTGGTGACCGGTGCTGCGGGCAGCGTCGGGGCTGTCGGCAGGACCGTGGTCCAGGGTCTACGGCGCCGGGGTCTCCAGGTCCGTGCTCTGGTGCGCCGGGATGACGACCGTGCCCAGGCGCTGCGCGCGACGGGCGCCGAGGTCGTGGTCGGAGATCTGACGTGTGCTCGTGATGTCGCCGACGCCCTCGACGGCTGCGGTCGGATGTATTTCGGCATGGCCGTGTCGGCACAGTATCTGCTGGCTGCCGTGACCACGGCGGCGGTCGCGCGCGCCTACGGAAGGCTGGAGGCGTTCGTGAACATGTCGCAGCTGACCGTCTCCGAGATGGACGCCACCAGCGGCTCCGAGTCGCACCAGCATCGACAGCAGTGGCTGGTCGAACAGGTTCTCGACTGGTCAGGCCTGCCCGTGGTTCAGGTCAGGCCCACCGTCTTCATGGAGAACCCGCTCTTCCAGACCGTGTTTTCCTCGATCGCCAAGGACGGCGTGATCAGGTGGCCCTTTGGCGAGGCGAGAACCTCCCCGATCGCGGCCGATAACGTTGCCGCGGTTGTCGAGGAGATCTTGGCCGATCCGGCCGGGCACATCGGCCGGAGCTATGAGCTGACCGGCCCCCGATCACAGGACGTCGCCGCTCTGGCCGCGGAGATTTCCGATGCTTTGCACCGCACGGTCGGCTACACCGCCGTCCCGTTGCAGGAATGGCTGGACAACGATCTCGCGGCGCTGGAACTGCCGGCCCATGTACGTCAGCACATCTCCACCATGGCTCGCCTGCACCTGGACGGCCGCTATGACCGCCAGGCAGAAGGCATGGCAGAGGTCACCGGGCGGTCCGCCGAAGGAGTAGCCGACTTCGTCCGCAAGAACCCCGAGCTGTTCACTCGCTGACGCCGACAGCCGCCGTGAGAAACCAGACCCGACGCTGACCGAAGAGACAGACCTTAGGGGCACTTCCCCACCAGTTTGAAGCCTTTTCACATGCAGCGCGTGCTTCACGCTTCCGCTGTCCGTACATCTGCTGTACGGCAGCGAAGTACAGCAACCGCCACAACCCCACGTCCATGGCCTCCGCGCCCTCGATGATGACCGGCCGGAGCTGCTTCCGGTAGACGGCCTCCGTCGTCGCTTGACTGGTGTGCCCGACAAGCTGCGCGATGCGCTCCAGCGGAATCGAGCGGTTCTTGCCGAGGGTGCCCTTCTCGTCGCGACCTTTCAGGCCGCGCTCCAGCCAGTCGTTCACCGCGTCGGCCACGGTGCAGTTGGCCGGCGCCTTGACGCCCGACTGGCCTTCCTTCCTCAGGTCCCGCATCTTCTGGCGGACCTCAGTCTTGGTATCGCCGTACACCTTCGGTCGGCGCCCCTTGCCGATCCGCACCGTCTGGAGACGCCCGAGGCGGATCTCTTCGTAGACCAGCGAGCGGCCGATACCCAGGGCCGCCGCCGCTTCTTCCGGTCGGTACAGAACCCGCTGAGCGGCGAAGCAAGGGTGATGCTCATCCGGGATTGCTCCTCGACTGGCGTCCGAGCCCTGCTGCTTGCCGCTTCCCCTCCTGGGGAATCCGCCACGTCCGCCACGCCGCCATGACAGCCTCTGAGCACTCGTCAACTGACGGTATGTCAAAAACTGCTAAAGCTAAGCCCCTTGAGTTAAAATCCAAAAGTCTGTTCGATCAAGGATAAGGATACTTGGCATGAGCATGCTTAAGAAAGGTCTGACGCTGGCAGCTGTGACCGGCGCGTTGCTGGGCAGCGCGTTCGTCACGCCGGCTGCGGCCGATCCAAATACCTGCCCGAAGGGGTATGCATGTGGATGGACGGGGGCAAACAGGACCGGAACCAGGCACGTCAACTCCCTGACGCCCGGCTGCTATCCCCTTGAGAGGGTCAATCGGTCCGTCTCAAACCAGACGCCCTATCGCGTGGAACTCTGGCACATCACCACCGGCTGCAACCAAGGCACCAAGCTGGCTACTCTGAATCCGGGCCACTACGCAGACAATCCCGGCGCCGTTACAGGGATAGCGGTCTACAAAATTTAGCGCTGCGGCCTTCACGGAGAAGGCCGAGCCCGAGGTGGACCGACGCTGCTCCGCCCGTCACGGGCGGAGCAGCGCGCTTAAAAAGTTGTCTCACGTGGCGTGATGCCCGTGCGGCATGAGGCGGGTCACGGGTGCTGATCTGTCGAAGCATCTGGTTCCGCTGGTTCCTGATGAACTCTGGGAACTGAGCACCCCCGTTGCTGCCGTCCTTCACCGCTCGTCCGCAGGGTGGCGGGTCCGCTCCCTGCGACGAGAGGGCTGTCTTCACGGCGGCGGTGTACGTGCTGACAGGCAAGATCCACGCTCAAGCCTCTGATCCTGGCAGTGCCCGCGATCCGCTCGCGGCGCGGCCCGCGCAGACGGCAACGAGCAGGCCGACGGACCGAAGCAAGGTCACAAACGGCCGGATCGCGTTCGGAACAAAGAGATCGTGGGTTCCAATACCGCCACCCCAACGCCGTAATACCAGGTCAGGGGCCTGATTCACCAAGTGGATCAGACCCCTGACGGGTTTCTGGAGATCATTTGGGAGAAGCCTGGGGGAAGATCTTGCTCGGCTTCTCCTAGGCAAATTCAAGTCGGCGCTCGGGCCCCGGCCAACAGCGCACTCCGCTGGGGGACGCCGAGTTGGAGCCCGGCAGAAGCCGTGGGCTGATCTGGACCCGGGCGCCCCATCAGCGCGGGCTCCAGCGGTCGTAGGTGCGGGCAACGGGAGTGCCCCACGGCAGGTCGTGCATGGACTCGAGCGTTTCGACGCTGACGCCGTACGTGCCGCCCCTGTCGCCGACGGGGCGGCACAGCGCCGGGAGCCGCCCCGGCGGAGGTGCGGGACACGCTGCAACGGTTCGCCGGACTACATCTGATCGAGTTCACCGAAGAACCCCAGGCGTTGGAATGGCGGGCCGGCAAACGCATGGGAGGAGTCGGTGCGCTGGCGGGGAGCACAGGCGGCGGCAGACCCGGGACAACGTGATGTACTGCGGGGCGTCACTACGATCACGGTCATGGTTTGGCTGGGGCGCGCCGCGCGTGGGCAGTGGAGCCGGACGGCATCCGGGCGCCGCACAAGCCGTTGCTGCTGCCGTACGCGCTGGGCCGTTTGGCGCCCGACGGCTCTGGCTCACCCGTGTGGGTGGACTGACTGGGATCTGCTCACCCTTCGCCCGCCGATGACGTCGGCGAGGCCGAGGAGACAGGGGTACGCGCCGACCAGAAATCGGAGTGAACGTACGGGAGCCCTTTGGATTCCGCAGAGTTCGGATCAAGGGGCTTCCTGGGCGCCTCGGTGACCTTCGACGCGTCGACACACGGCGAGTTCACGCGGAAGCCGGCCTGGCCCTTGTACCCGAACTCCAGACTGACCTCGAAGCCGTCGGACGCGGTCGCGAAGATCGCGGGCATGTCGGCGCTCTTACGCACCGACGTGATCTTGTAGCCCTCCTTCTTCCAGTACCGCTCCACAACACCGAGGAAGCTGCCACGCCGTTCGGCCGAGATGACCGTCATCACGTACCGCCGCCGGGTCACCGACCCGGCCCCCGTACCGTCGTTCCTGAAGTCTCTGCAGCTGGAGTCGCTCGACGGCCCCCGCATGACTTCGACCGACGGGTTGATCGCCTTGAGGGTCGCATCGATGATCCCCTCTGCGTGGTCAGCCGCCTCCTGCATGTTCATGTTCGTCTCCTTCGGCGCGTCCGCTTTCCTTCCCTCACTTCCGCTGCCGCCGATGAGGCCGCAACCGGAAACGATGAGAGTCGACGCCACGAGGGCCACAGCACGAGTTTTCATCGGTATTGGTCCCTGGTCACCAGGTCAGGACGGTCCGCGACGATGGCCGCGATGTTGGCTGCGGACACAGGATCCTTGTCCCTGGCCGGGTTGAAGTAGTTGGAATGCGCCGGAGTAAGCCCCTGCCCGTCGACCACCGGCACCGGGCCGTCCGACACCTTGAAGCGCCTGGCACCGAACGCCTCACTGGCCGGGTCCTTGCCGAACCAGAGGTCGTCGTCGCCCTGGTCCGCGATGTCACCCAAGAGGTACGCACCGGCCGGACCACCGCCGAAGAAACCGGCAGTGCCCGCCGCTGCCTCCCTCTTCGACGGCAGGTGGGTGACGGGGTCGTTCTTGGCCGCGCCCACGAACACGTGCTCCTTTCCCACCCCGAGACCTTCCGCATGATGGACGCCTGTGCCAGGGCTCCCGACGAGGACGATGTCATCGGCCCCGGGGATTCCCCCTGGCTCCTGCGTTGCCGCGCCCACGAGGCGTGAACCGTAGGAGTGTCCGATCGCGACGAGGTGCGGGTCCTTGTGGTCGTTCGTCGCGGCGAGCCCTCCCATGAACGAGTTGTACGCCGGCGCACCCTGCTCTGCGTCATGCGTGGACATGACATCCGTGTCGGACACCAAGGTGGCGGGGTCCAGAGGAGCGTCGAGCTGCGGCGCGTCATAGCCCAGCCACACGATGGATGCGCTGGACGGATCGATGTTCCGGGCGTCGACGGCAGTGTCATAGGCGCGCTTCACATCGCCCTCGGCGAAATCCGTGTCCAGGGCGGTACCCAGGCCGGGAACGTACGCCGACACGTTCTTCGACTTGTCCGGATTACCGAACGCAACGATGGCCCGACCACGTCCTTGGTCGCCGATCCCCAGCAGGTACATGGGCGGCTCTTTGGGGTCCACCAGCTGCTTCGCGGCGTTGTCCTGCAGCTGCTGCCGGATGCTCCTCAGAGCGTCCAACTGTGTCTTGGCCCTGTCGCCGTCCTCACCGGAGAGCTTGCCGATCAGAATGTCCAGGTTCTCGCGGTTGACCGCGTCCCGGACCGAGGCCGGAATGCCGTCCAGGTTGCCGATGATCTCCGGAAAGGCCCTCTTGTACTCGTCGCGCTGTTCATCACTGAGGCTGTCCCACCACTTCTTGCAGTCGGCAGGCGACTTGTCCAGCGGAACGTGATCCTTGATGCAGTCGCTCGCGGCCGAGCTGACGGCGTCGGCATCGGCGGCCACGTCCGTCCACGTCTTGGTGTCGACCGTCAGCCCCGGGGCTGCCTTGAGCTTCCCCAGTGTCTTGCTGTAGCTGTCGTCGATCTCCGTGGCCTCCCGCACAGCGTGGGCGATGCGGTCAGCGATGTCCTGAGCCTTCGCGCGGTTCGGATTCGGGCTGCGCAGACCGGACATGTCCGGGCCGGGCGCGGGGCTGTAGATGCCGTTGAACCCGGTGACCGTTCCCCCGGAGATCTTCTCGCCGGTCAGTTCGTTCTCGCCACCGGCGGGATACACGACGCTGCCATTTGCGTTGACGGTGTACGACAGCGCCTTCGCGTCATCGAGTGCCTCAAGCAGGCGGCGACGTGGGGCGGCGATCTCGGACGAGAATCCGTTGAGTGCTCCGCTGATCAGGCCGCACTCGACCTGGGTGTAGTGGAAATTCTGCGACAGCTTGGCCAGTTGCTTCTGTGCCGCGTCCGCCGCCTCGCCCTCGTTGGCCTTCTGCAGGGCCTTGGTGATCTGCTGGTCGACGCGGTCCTTGGCCGCGTCTGCCATGTCACTGATCGCCCGGTAACCGTCCGCTGCGTCCGCGTACTCGAAGGGGTTGATGGCCTGGAGTTTCTTGAGGTCCATGGGTCCGGATCACCGGCCCTTGCCCGTGCCGCCGGCGGCGGACGTGTCCTCGGAGTGGACCTTCAAGCCTGCGATCTCGGCCTTGATGGCCTCGTCGGTCCTGAGCTGGTCATGCCCCACTTTTTCCAGCACGCCGACAAGCCCGTCGCACAGCTCACCGATGTCCTTGACGCGGCGTTCCCAGGAGTCGTGCACGCTCTTCTGAGCCGCCGCGGTCAGACATCCGGAGCCCTTGCCGAGCCCTGTCTGGCTGTTCTCCAGCTTCTTCAGCGCCTTGCCGATGTTGTCCCGCAGGTCGCCCACGCCTTCGCCGGCCAGGGACCACGCCTTCTTGTCGGACCGGAGCCTGCCGGAAGCGCCGCCGACACTCGGACTCGTGCTGTTCTGGTCGCAGGGCAGCTGGTCGAGCCGCATCCGTGTGGAGTGCCGTTCGGCCGCCGCTGCCTTGAGCTGCTCCCACTCCTCCCACGCCACGCGTGGTTCCCCTCCCCGTGTGTTCTGTCGTACGCCGCCGGTTCGTTGCGAAGGCCGGACCGCAACGCTGCGGTAAATCGAGAAGTACGCTACAGCCCGACATAACGCACCGCATCCGTACCAGTCACCATGAGTGACTGGATATCCGTGATCAGACGGGACCGTGGGGTAGGGATGTTGACCCGAAAGAGGTACCGCTGCTGGGTCCGGCTCTGCGGGTGGGTCGTGCGGATGTGTACGACCCGCGCTCAGCCAGGCGCGCCGGAGCTCGTCCGTGCCCTGCCGGCATGGCGCTTTGGAGGACGCCTGGCAGACCCTCAGATTGCCGCAGCCCGACGGGCCACCACCGGGCCCCGTCGAAGGCCGGCGGAATGTCCTGGGCCGTGCTGAGCGTCAGCGCGGATGGCTTCGGGGATCTTCCGACGTGATGTGACGTCGTGCCCGCAGAAGGCGGACCACATCCTGGTCTGCCAGGAGGGCCACGGGCTCGTGCCCCGTGGGTTCGACCAGTTCCGGGTCGGTCTGCGGCGCGCGAAGGGCGCGCTGGTCGGGGCCTCGGGTGAGATCCGCATGACCGTGGAGTCGCACGGGGTCCAGCTCGCATCGCGGACGATCAAGGTGACGGTCCCCGACGCGGGCCTGGTCCCCGACCGGCTGGAGCGCACCCCCGGCACCAAGAAGGTGAAGCCGGGGACTTCCATGAAGGTGATGAGCATGCCGCGCCCGGCCTCCGCACCCCCGGCCACGCCGCACGACACCGAGGCGACCATTGCGTTCGACGTCGACAACACCGCGGACATCCAGGCCGTGGGGACCACCGTGCGGCAGAAGAAGGCCGGGGACCCGGTGAAGGCCACGGTCGGTGTGCGCAACAAGGGTCCCGCCGGGATGCCGGCGTGGCTCGGCAGCGACATGGGCGAGGACCCGCCGTACGAGACCCGTGTCTACCTCCCGGCCGGGACGGAAGCGGTCACCACGCCCAAGGGCTGCGTCAAGTTCGCACCCAGGAACGGCGCCGTCCACTACCTCTGCTTCCAGGACACCCACGAGGCGTGGATCTACCCGGGCCAGTACATGACCTGGACCTTCGACCTGCGCGTCGTCGATCCGGCCGCCCTGAAGCCGGGCCGGGTCAAGGTGTCGTCGCTGAGCACCGACCCCGACGCGAGCAACAACACCGCGGCGATCGTCGTCCGCTCCCCGGGCCACGGCTCGGGCGCCGGCGGTGCGGGCAAGGGCGGTACGGGCAACGGCGGTACGGGCAACGACGGTGCGAGCGGTGCGGCGGGGTCCGGCGGCACGTCCGAGGGCAAAGGCACCGGCACCGGCACCGGAGGCGCCACGGTGACGGGCGGCTCCGGGAACGGGGCCATGGCCGACACCGGCACGAGCCGTGTGGTGCCGCTGGCGGCCACGGCGTCGGCACTGGCCGTCCTCCTCGGCGGAGCGCTGTTCGCCGGCTTCCGCCGCCGCAGGCAGGGCTGAGCCGGCCGGGGCGACGAGAGACCTCCGCAGCACCCGGCGGGGCGCCGTGCGGAATCCGCGACCCCGCCAGTGCCGTACCGGCTCAGGGGCCTGATCCAGGAAATGGATCAGGCCCCTTGGCGGTTCCGCCGACCGGCACCGAGGCACCGGGCGCGGGCGTGGGCGTGCCGGGGCCGGAACACTCCCCGTCGCTGCCAGGCCGCTGACAGGCTTCGACGGCCTCTGCCAGCGGTCTGCCAGTGGCCTGCCAGCACGGTCCGGCACCGTCTTCCTCATCGAGAGCAGCGAGGACCGCGAGAGCGGGCGAGCGAAGAGATGGGGAGGGCACAGATGTCGTACGCCATCCGGGCCGAGGGTCTGGTCAAACGCTACGGGGACATGGTCGCGCTGGACGGCGTCGACCTGGAGGTGCCGGCCGGCAGGGTGATCGGCGTGCTGGGGCCGAACGGGGCCGGCAAGACCACCACCGTACGGATCCTGTCGACGCTGCTGCGGCCGGACGGCGGACGGGCCACGGTCGGCGGGCACGACGTGGTGCGGGACCCGGTGCGGGTGCGGCAGCTCATCGGACTCACCGGGCAGTACGCGTCCGTCGACGAGAGCCTGTCCGGCACGGAGAACCTGGTGCTGCTGGGCCGGCTGCTCGATCTGCCGAAGCGGGCCGCGAAGGCGCGGGCGGCCGAACTCCTGGAGCAGTTCTCGCTCACCGAGGCGGCGAGCCGGCCGCTCAGCACCTTCTCCGGTGGTATGCGCCGCCGGCTGGATCTGGCGGCGAGCCTGGTCGGGCGGCCGCAGGTGCTGTACCTGGACGAGCCGACCACCGGACTCGACCCGCACGCCCGCGGCGAGGTGTGGGACGTGGTCCGGCGCCTGGTCGACGACGGCTCCACGGTGCTGCTCACCACGCAGTACCTTGAGGAGGCGGACCAACTCGCCGACAGCATCACGGTGTTCGACCGCGGCCGGGTGGTCGCCGAGGGCCGCCCCGGCGAGCTGAAGCGCCAGATCGGCGGCCAGATCCTCCAGGTCCGTCCGTCGCTGCTGCAGGACGTGCCCCGGGTGACCGCGATGCTGACCGAGCTCACCGGCACGGCCCCCGTCCAGGACGGTACGAACGGGCTGCTGACCGTGCCCGCTGACGACCCCCTGCTGGTGTCCGCCCTGGCCCGCCGTCTGGCCGCGGACGGCATCGGCACCGACGAGATGGGGCTGCGCCTGCCCAGCCTCGACGAGGTCTTCCTGGCCCTGACCGGCCGCCCCGGCACCACCGACGCCCAGCAGAACGACGACACCTTCGCTGAGAGGACCGCGGCATGAGCGCCCAGACCATCGCCCCCGCCCGCACCACCCGCCAGGCCGCCGCCCCCTTGCGCGTCGGTGCGGCACGCTCCCTGCGGCACGGCTTCGCCCTTGCCGGGCGCGGCGCCACCAAGTTCATGAAGTCGCCGCTGCAGCTCACCGACGTGGTGCTGACGCCGGTCATCTCGCTGCTGATGTTCGTCTACCTCTTCGGCGGCGCCATCTCCGGCGGCCATGACCACGCGTATCTGCAGATGGTCACGCCAGGGGTCATGGTGATGACCGTCTTCCAGGCGAGTATCGGCATCGGCGTCTCCCTCAACGCCGATGCGAGCACCGGGATGTTCGACCGGTTCCGGTCCATGCCGATCGCCCGCTCGGCACCGCTCGTCGGCGCCGTCCTCGCCGATTTCGTGCGGTACGCCATCTGCCTCGGCACGCTGCTGGTCCTCGCTCTGATCATGGGCTACCGGGTCGGGACGGACCCGCTGTCCACGCTCGCCGCGCTGGTCCTGCTCATCGGTTTCGCGCTGAGCTTCTCCTGGCTGTCGGTGTACATCGGCATGCTGGCCAAGACGCCCGGTTCGGTGCAGGGCCTGATGACGGTCGTGGTCCTGCCGCTGACCTTCGCCAGCAACGTGTTCGTGCCGGACCGGACCATGCCGGGCTGGCTGCACGCCTGGTCGGACATCAACCCGGTCAGTCTGATGGCCGACACCGTGCGCGGTCTGCTCAACGGCGGCGCCGTCGCGGACCCGCTGCTCGGCAGCCTCGGCTGGATGGCCGGCATGGTCGCGGTCTTCTTCCCGCTGGCGATGCGCGCCTACCGCAAGAACGTCGGGTAATCACCGACTCCCTCGGAAAACAGGGGCGCTACGACGGCACCGGCCGGCCGACTTCACCGGCCAGCCGGTGCAGCGCGTCCGCCCGTGACAGCGCGGCGCCCTCGTCGAACGCCGCGCGGTACTCCTGCTCGCCGAGCCGCCCCGTCAGCCGCTCGACGAGTTCGCGCAGCTCGGGCTCCCCCTCGTCGAACGCGCCCCGCATCACCTGACTCATGCCCAGCGAGCGCGCCGCACCGGCCGGGTCGCCCTCCAGCGCGAGCAGCCCGCCGAGCAGCTCCGCGACCCAGGCGAGGCCCGCTCCCGCACCCTGGGCCAGCAGCCCGCCGGCCGCCTCGGGCAGCAGGGCCCGCGCCCCGGCGGCGTCGCCTGCGGCCAGCCGGTTCTCCATCCGGGTGCTGATGATCAGGTCCCGGGCCGACTCCGCGGGGAGGGACCGGCTGCGGACGAACGACTCCAGCGCGTCGAGGACCCGGTCGGCGCCCGCCAGATCGCCTTCCCTGCGGTGCAGATTGGCCATGCCGGCCACGATGTTGGCCTCCAGGCGGCGATGGCCCCGCTCCCTGGCCTGGGCCTGGGCCCACTCCAGGTCGCGCCGCGCGCCGGCCAGGTCGCCGCTGCGCCGCCGTTCGCGGGCCAGGCGGACCCGGCCGAGGTCCAGGTAGTCGTCGGTGCCGAGCTCCGAGCTGAGCGCGACCACCCGCTCGAAGGTGGCGATGGCCTGTGCGTACTCACCGCGCAGCGAGTGGTCGCGGCCGATGGGGAGCAGGCTCATCACCAGGCCCCAGCGGTCCCCCACCTCCTCGAAGCCGCGCAGCGCGGCCAGCCGGGAGGCCGCACCGGTGCGCAGATCGCCCTGCTCGGTGAGGACGAAGTCGTACGCGAGGTGGGCGCTGGCCCGCACCCATGGGTCGGGCGACCGCAGCGAGCGCGCGAGGCGGCCCTCGGGGGTCTCCGACTCGTCGTCGGACGTGGCGAGTTGGGAGATGCGCAGGAACAGCCCGGCCGGGCGGAACTCGCGGGCGCCCGCCGAGTCCACGTCCGCGACCGGCAGGCCCGCCCGGGGCGTCGTACCACCGAGGGTCTGCAACTCCGCCAGCGCCGAGTCCAGTTGGGAACTCATGCCGCGCACACCCCAGTACCAGGACAGCGCTCCGACGAACCGGGCGGCCAGGCCCCCGTCCCCGGCGTCCACGGCCGAGCGCAGCGCATGCACCAGATTGGGGTGCTCGGCGTCGAACACCGCGATGGCATCGAGCTGCCGGCCGGTGCGCAGCCGGGGTTCGTGTTCCTGGGCGAGGGCAAGGAAGTACTGCGTGAACCGGCCGGTGAGGTCGTCGCCGGAGGTGTCGAGCCGGGTGGCGGCATAGGCGCGTACGGTCTCCAGCATCCGGTAGCGCGGCTCGCCGTGCGCGGAGTCCGAGGAGTCGACCAGTGACTTCTCGATGAGCGCGTCGAGGATGTAGAGGACGTCGTCGGCGGGGAGGTCCGCGTCCGCGCAGACCGCTTCGAGGGCGGCGAGCGTCGCCCCGCCGGGGAACGCGGACAGCCGGCGGGCGAGGATCCGTTCGGGCGCATCGAGCAGGTCCCAGCTCCATTCGACGACCGCGAGCAGGGTGCGCTGGCGCGGCAGGGCGGTGCGGCTGCCCGAGGTCAGCAGCCGGAACCGGTCGTCGAGGCGGCGGGCGATCTGGTCGACGCCCATCGAGCGCAGCTTGGCGGCGGCCAGCTCCAGGGCGAGCGGCAGCCCGTCGAGCCGCCGGCAGATCTCGACCACGGCGCCGACCGTGGCGTGATCGAGCGTGAAGCCCGGCCGGACGCTCGCGGCCCGCTCGGTGAACAGCCGCACCGCGGCCGACCGGGCCGCCTCGGCGGGCTCCGGCTCGCCGGCGGGTACGTCGAGCGGGCCGAGGTGGCACAGTGCCTCGCCGTCGATGGCGAGGGGTTCCCGGCTGCTGGCGAGGATCCTCAGCTGCGGGAGCCTTTGGAGGAGTTGCCCGGCGAGTTCGGCGGCGGCGTCGACGAGGTGTTCGCAGTTGTCGAGGACGAGGACGGCGTCGCCGATGTCGAGGAGCTCGGCCATCCGGTCGACCGGTGCGGCGCCCTGGGTGCGTCCGGCGTCGTAGAGGCCACCGTCCGTGGAGCCGACCGCGCCGAGCACGGCGTCGGCCAGCTGGTCGGGCGCCCCGACCCCGGCCAGCGGCACGAACCGGACGCGGCCGCGTTCCTGGGCCCGGTCCCGGCCGACGGCTTCGAGGGACAGCCGGGTCTTGCCCGCGCCGCCCGGGCCGACGATGGTGACCAGGCGGGACGCGGCCATCAGCGCGGCCAGCTGGGACAGTTCGCGCTCGCGGCCGACGAAGCTGGTCAGCCGGGCCGGCAGCGGGTTCGCCACCGTGTGCGGCCGGGCCGCCGCCGGGCGCGCCAACTCTCCGCGCAGCAAGGCGAGATGGGTCTCCCGAAGGCCGGCCGACGGATCGACGCCCAGCTCGTCGGCGAGCCGCTCGCGGATCTCCTCGTACGCCGCGAGGGCGTCCGACTGACGGCCCGCCGCCCACAGGGCCCGCATCCGCAGCTCGGCCAGGCGCTCGCTCAGCGGGTTGGCCGCCGCCACCGTGCCCAGGTCGGCGAGGATCTCCGCGTGCCGGCCGAGCCGCAGCTCGGCCTCGAAGAGGTCCTGCGCCGCCGCGACCCGCAGATCGTCGAGGCGGGTGACGACCGCGGCGGCGAAGGGCGCCTCCCGTACGTCGGCGAGGGCCTCGCCCTGCCACAGCCCGAGCGCCTCGCGCAGTACGGCCGCCGCCTCGTCGTGGTCGCCCTCCGCGCACCGCTTGCGCCCCTCGGCGGCCAGTTCCTCGAACCGGGCGGCGTCGACCTCCATCGCCTGGTCGGCGGTGAGCCGGTAGCCCCCGGCGGCGGACTCCACACGGGCCACGCCGCCCAGCGCCCTGCGCAGCCGGGACACCAGGGACTGCAGCGCGTTGCCCGCCTCGGCCGGCGGGTCCTCGCCCCACAGACCGCCGACCAGCGCGTCCACGGACACCGGCCGCCCGGCATCCAGGGCAAGCCGGGCGAACAGCATGCGCAGCCGGGCCCCCGAGACGACGGCCGGCGGCGGACCGTCTGCGCCGTCCCCGTGTCTTTGCACCTGGACAGGGCCCAGCAGAACTATGCGCACGGCGCTTCCCCCGAGATCAACCGACGACCCGACACAGCATCCAGCACAGGCCGTGCCCGGTAAAGGCCGAAGGAGAGCGGCAGGCGCCACAGCGGGGGCGCTCACCTGAGCAGGGCGTTCAGGTGAGCAGGGCGTTCAGGTGACGCTGCCTCTCCATGCGGCCTCGGCCTTCTCCAGCTCCTTCACCGCCGCATCCGACGCCTCCTGCGCGCGATCCGCCGCTCTTCTGCCCACTGCCAGGAACCCGACGAGTGCCGCCGCATACCCTGCGAGCACCGCGCTCCTGTCGGCTGTCCGGGCCAGGAGCCGGGCGTGGCGCAGATTGAGCCGAGCCGCGCCGGCCCTGCCCGCCTCTCCTCGTGCGACCGCCGCGCCGGCTGCATTACCGGCGCCCGCGGCGCAGACTTCGGCAAGCGCGGCGAGCGCGAACGCCAGGGGCACCAGTCCACCGATCGCCAGGCCTGCGGCCACGGGCACCGACAGGACCCGATCCGCTGTCGGCGTACGCGCGGCGAACGTGTCTGCCACTCCCACGCCCGCAGCCGCGAAGAGCAGGAGTGCGGCGAAGGAACAACCCATCAGCGACCCGAACGGGCCGTATGCGGCGCCCCTGCCACCGGCGGTCTCCTGAGCATCGGACGCCCTCCCATCGGTGCGGGTGCCGGCCCCCTTCGGAGGCAGGTCGGGTGGATGCCCTTCCTGCGGGGACGGCGCGTAATGATGCACGTCACCCAGAACATGCCCTGCGATGAAGATGCCGGGGCCGTGGTTGTGCTGCTCCCGCTGTCTCAGGGGTTCAGGCTTCTCGGCCATGCGTCGCGCCGTGATGGATCGTGAGGCCGCCCTGGACATTGCCGTTGATGAACGTGCCCTGGCCGTGATTGTGCTGGTTGATCACGCTTGTCGGCCGATCCGCCCCCGTAAGGGCCCGTAGCTCCGCAAAGGCCACCGGGTCCCCTCGCATCAGCTCCTCCAGAGCGGGAGCCCGGGCGGCTGCCGCACTGCGCGCCTCCTCGTCGCGGTACGCCGCCGGGCACCGCTCCACACGCGCTCGATCCTCGTCCAGCCGCTCCAGTACGACGCCGGTGTCCCGCCGGTCACCGCGTCGCACGGCACGCCGGATGACATCCCTGGCCTTGGCGTAGGTGTCCTGTGACGCCTCACTGAGGAGTGCCGCGAGCACTGTCGTCACGGTGAATGTCAGCTCGTCCACGGTCGTCGTCTTTCCCCCGATGGTCCCAGCACTGTATCGGCGCACGCACCGGGCGGCAGCCGGAACGCTCAGGTTGACCGGACGCTGCTCGGAGTTCTACAGGCCCACATCGCGGCTGCGGAGGTCCGCCAGGGACTCGCGGCGGATCAGGAGGCGGGCGTGGCCGTTGCGTACGGCTACCAGGGGCGGGCGGCCGACCAGGTTGTAGCCGGAGGCCATGGACAGCTGGTACGCGCCTGCCACGGGGACGGCGAGCAGGTCGCCGGGGCGGACGTCGGCGGGCAGTTCCGCGTCTGCGGCCAGGACGTCCCCCGCCTCGCAGTGCCGGCCCACGACGGTGACCCGGGCGCGTTCCGCCGTGCCGGTGCGGCCGGTCAGGCGCGGTGCGTACCGGACGCCGTACAGGGCCGGACGCGGATTGTCGCTCATGCCGCCGTCGACGGCGACGAAGACGTGGTCGCCCGTGCGCTTCACCGACAGGACGCGGTACAGGGCGATTCCGGCGGGGCCGGCGATCGCCCGGCCGGGCTCGACGATCAGGCGGGGCACCGGCAGTCCGGCCGTGGCGCAGGCTCCGGCGAGTTCCGCGCGGACCCTGCGGGCCAGCGCCGTCAGGTCCAGGGCCGGTTCGCCGGGGCGGTGGGCGATGCCGTGGCCGCCGCCGAGGTCGAGTTCGGGCAGGACCAGGCCGTGCTGCTCGTACAGGCGGGCCATCAGGCCGACCAGCCTGCGTACGGCGACCAGGTACGGCTTGACGGTGGTGATCTGCGAGCCCAAGTGGCAGTGCAGTCCGGTGAGTTCCAGCTGTGGCTGGTCGAGGATGCGGGTGATGGCGTACTGGGCGTGGCCGTCGGCGATGGACAGGCCGAACTTCTGGTCGTCCGTGCCGGTGCGGATCTTCTCGTGGCCGCCTGCCGCGATTCCGGGGGCGACCCGGATCATGACCTTCTGCCGGCCGTCCGGGCCGACGGCGGCGGCCAGCCGGGCGATCTCTGCGGGGCTGTCGATGACGATCCGGCCGACGCCGAGACGCAGCGCGGTCTCCAGGTCGCGCGGGGACTTGGCGTTGCCGTGCAGCACGATCCGCTCGGCCGGGAAGCCGGTGGTGACGGCGAGTTCGAGCTCGCCGGCGGAGCAGACGTCGAGGCCGAGTCCCTCCTCGGCCGTCCAGCGGGCCATGGCCCGGCACAGGAACGCCTTGGCCGCGTACAGGACGTCGGCGTCGGGGAAGGCGTTCAGATAGGCACGGCAGCGGTCGCGGACCTCGGCCTCGTCCAGGACGTAGACGGGGGTGCCGAAGCGGTCGGCGACCTCGGCGAGGGGTACGCCGCCGACGGCGAGGTCGCCGTACGGCGACTCGGTGGTGGAGGCCGGCCACACCGACAGCTCGGCGGCGGTGGGGTGTTCGTGAACCGTGGTCATCGTGTCCGCTCCCTCACGCGGCCCGCAGCGCGGGCGATTCGGAGGCGGCCGGTGCGGCGGGCGGGGCCGTGAACCGCGGGTCCACCGTGAGGGCGGTGACACCGAGCGGCGCGGTCAGCGCGCGCAGGGCGGGCTCGGCGAGGCGGATCCACGGCCGGCCGGGGCCGAGGGCGGCGGACAGCCGGCGCTCGGTGGTGAAGCCGACGGCCGTACGGTCGCCGAGCGGGGTGCGGAAGAGCCGGGCCGCACACCCGGAGGGTCCCGGCCGGACCGGGACGTACAGGGGTCCGGCCGGGAACGGATCGGAGGGCTCGGGGTCTTCGCCGTAGCGGAGTTCTGCCATGGGGTGCCTCCCGGTTCGGCAGGGAGCGAGGGATCTGGGTGCCCCGGACGCGGGGAGGCGGTGCCGGGGCGCGGTGCCGAGGTTATGCCCGGTGCCGGGGCGTACCGGAGGTGCCCTGACGGGACGCTTACGGTGTTCGGGACGCCCTTGACGGCATGCTGACGGCACCGGGGCCGGGCAAGGGAGCCGCACCCGCTCCGGCGGGGGCGCCGCGCGGGCAGGGCCGGCCGCCATGGACGCGCACCCGGCAACGGCGAGGCATCCGCCGGCCGGGCCCCTGGTTACTCTTCGGGGCGTGACGACCGAGCTGACCCTGCTGTCCGAAGTCGCCTGCCGCGGGCGGGAGATCACCGCACCCCGGCTGCGCGGTCTGCTCGCGCTGCTCGCGGAGGATCTGCACACCGGTTGCAGCACGGCCCGGCTCGTGGAGGGGCTGTGGGCGGACGAGCTGCCCGAGCGGCCGGGCAAGGCGGTGCAGATCCTGGTATCGCGGCTCAGGGCGCAGCTGGGTGCCGAGCTGGTCGTGAGCACACCGGCCGGGTACCGGCTGGCCCTGGACGAGACGCAGGTCGACGCGTCGGCGCTGCTGCTGCGCGAGGCGGCGAGCGCCGAGCGCGCACGGGCCGGGGACCACGACGGCGCGCTGGCCGAGGCCGAGGCCGGGCTGGCGCTGTGGGACGGAAGCGTGGGTGCCGCGGCCGGAGAGGACCTGCACGACCCGCTGGTGGCGCTGCGTGCCGACCGGGTCCGGGCACACCGCTCGCTGGTCCGCTCCCGGGCGCTCGCCCTGGCCCGGCTGGGCCGGCGGGATCAGGCCGCGGCGCCCCTGGCCGAACTGGCTCAGGAGCTGCCGCGGGACGAGGAGGTGCTGGCGGAGCTGCTGCGCTGCGAGGCCGCCACCGCGGGCCGGGCCGCGGCACTGACCCGCTACGACGCCTACCGCCGCCGGCTGCGGGACGATCTGGGCGCCGATCCCGGACACCGACTCAGGGCCGTGCACCAGGAGTTGCTGAGCGCGGACGCACCGCCGGTCCGTCACGGTGTGCCGCACGACCCGAATCCGCTGCTGGGCCGGGACGCCGACATCGCCGCCGTGGCCGGGCTTTTGCGCACGGCCCGGGTGGTCACCGTGGTCGGCCCCGGCGGGCTGGGCAAGACGCGGCTCTCGCACGCGGTGAGCCGGGCGGCCGAGCAGCCCGTGGTGCACTTCGTCGCCCTGGCCGGTGTCACCGCCGACGCCGACGTGGCCGGTGAGGTGGCCTCGGCGGTCGGCGCCGGAGAGGGCCGGCAGTTCGCCGGGGGCGGGGACGTGGTGAGCGGCATCGTGGGCGCGCTGGGGGCCGGGCCGGCCCTGCTGGTGCTGGACAACTGCGAGCACGTCATCACGGGTGCGGCCGCTCTCGTCCAGGCGCTGGTGTCGCGGTCCAGGCAGCTGCGGGTCCTGGCCACCAGCCGGGCCCCGCTGGGGCTGACCTCGGAGTCCGTGTACGCCCTGCCGGAGCTGTCCCAGGCGACCTCGGTGGAACTCTTCACCCAGCGGGCACGGGCCGCCCGGCCCGGTGTGGAGCTGCCTCCCGAGCTGGTCGCCGACATCTGCCGGCACCTGGACGGGCTGCCGCTCGCCGTGGAGCTTGCCGCGGCCCGGGTCCGGGTGCTGTCCGTGGCCGACATCTCCCGCCGGCTCAGGGACCGGTTCACCCTGCTGCGCGGGGGTGCGCGCGACGCGCCCGAGCGGCATCGCACCCTGCGGGCCGTGGTCGACTGGAGCTGGAACCTGCTGGAACCCGACGGACAGGCCGCCCTGCGCGCCCTGTCCGTGTTCCCGGGGGGTTTCGCCGAGGACGCGGCGGAGTACGTCCTCGGCGAGGGCGGGGACACGCTGGCGCTGCTGGAGCAACTGGCCGGGCAGTCCCTGATCAAGGTGGACGACAGCCCCTCCGGGGTGCGCTTCCACATGCTGGAGACACTCCGGGAGTTCGGCTCCGTCAAGCGTGCCGAAGCCGGCGAGGAGGACGCGGTCACCGACCGGTTCCTCGCCTGGGCACGGGACTTCGGCCGCGCCCATCACGACGTCCTGTTCAGCTCCGACGCGGTGGCCGCGTGGCTGCGCATCCGCGCCGAGCAGGACAACCTCGTCCTGGCGCTGCGGCACGCCCTGGCCCGCGAGGACGGGCCGAGCACGGCCGCCGTCACCGCCGTACTGGCCTCCCTGTGGGCCACCGACTCCAACTACCTCCGGCTCGCCGCCCTGGTCGCCGAGTCCGGCGGGCCGCTGTCCCGGTTCCGCCCCGGTCCGGACGACGTCGAGGCAACCCGCAGCGCGGCGGTCGTGTGCACCGCGAGCCTGTTCATGGGCCGCGGCCCGCACGCCGTACGGCAGTTGGTGATCCTGCGCCGGCTGCCGCCCGCGCCACCGGACACCGTGGTGCGGGCGCTGTCGATCGTGCTGTGTGCCGTACCGGACATGCACCCGCCGCGGTACGGGCGGCTGCTGGAACTCTGCGAGGCCGACGAGCCCCTGCTGGCGGGCGTCGCGGCCTGCGTGGCGAGCTACGTATGGGAATCCCGGCACGACTCGGAACGCGCGCTGGAGTACGCCCGCCGGATGCTCGACGCGCTCGAACCGCTCGGGAATCCGGCCATGGCGTTGCTCAGTCACGGGCGGATCAGCGAGCTGTGCCTGCAGTCCGAGCGGGGCGCGGAGGCGTACGGCCATCTGCGGGCCGCGCTGGACGCGCTCGACGAGTTCGGCCGGCACGGCGACTGGTCGGACTCGGTCGGGGTGCACTCGGGGCTGGTACTGGCCTGTCTGCAGCGTGGGGAACTGGACGAGGCCGAGTACTGGCTGAGGCTCGCGGAGCTGGACCGGCCATCGGAGTCCGCCCAGATCTTCTCCTCCGATCTGCCGACCCGGGCGGAGATCGCGTTGGCCCGGGGGCTGACCGAGGTCGGACTCGGGCTGTGGCGCCGGGCGGTCGCGCAGGTACAGGAGGTCGGACTGCTGCATGCCGGTGACCCGTTCGTGGAACCGTGGTCGCTGGAGCTGCGGTCGGCCGCGCTGGCGGCGCACGCGCAGGCCGGCCGGCTGGAGCCGGTGGCCCACCTCGCCGAGGAACTGCGGGAACGGCTGCTCGACATGCTGTCCGGCGCCCCGGCGGACGGCACTGTGGCCGACGGCGCTCCGGTGGAACTGCCGGTGTACGGCACGGTGTTGCTGGCGCTCGGCTTCGCCGGGCTGGCCCGGGGCGAACGGGAAGCCGTACGGCTGGTGGCGCTCGCGGAGCGGATGCCGGCGGTGCGGGAGTTCCCCACCCTGTCCCTGTCCCGGTCCCGGGCACTGGCCGGGAACGCCGACGGGGCGGCGTACGCCGACGCGAGGTCGAGGTACGCCGCCCTGGGTCGGGAGGAGTTGCGCGCGGAGGCGCTGCGCGAGCTGACTGCTCCCCAAGGTTGACCGGCACCCTGCGGGCCGGTGGGAGTGGGTTCGCTGACCCGCGTCGGCAGGTGCCGCAGCTACGGCGCCTGAACGGGGCGGCGAGCTGCAGCTCCCCTGGGGCGCGGGGAACTGCGCGACCAGCCCACCACGCACCCGCGGCCGCCGGCCGGCAGACCTCACCGCTTCGGCTCGCGATTGAACTGCGCCTTCGACCACAGATACCCCAGCACCGACAGCCCCACGAACCACGCCACGGTCAGCACGGCGTTCTCCGTGCCGATCCCGCTGCCCAGCAGCAGCCCCCGCAGCGTCTCGATGGCCGGCGAGAAGGGCTGGTACTCGGCGAACCAGCGGAACCAGCTCGGCATGGCGTCCACCGGCACGAACGCGCTGGACAGGAACGGCAGCATGACCAGCGGGGTGCCCATGTTGCTGGCCCCCTCGGGGTTGGGGCTCGCCAGGCCCATGCCGACCGCGATCCAGGTCAGCCCCAGGCCGGCCAGCGCCATCAGCCCGATCACCGCGATCCACTCCACCGGCGTCGCGTCGGGCCGGAAGCCGATGGCCAGCCCGATGCCCAGGACCAGCACCAGAGCCAGCAGCGTCTTGATCACGCTGCCGACCACATGGCCGATCAGCACGGAGGCGCGGGAGATCGCCATGGTGCGGAACCGGGCCATGATGCCCTCGGTCATGTCGGTGCACACGGACACCGCGGTGCCGAGCGAGGTCATCGCGGCGGTCAGGAAGAGAATGCCGGGGACGAGGTAGGCGACGTAGTCCGACCGGTCCGCGTGGCCGCCGTTGATGCCGGCGCTCATCACGTCACCGAAGACGTACACGAAGAGCAGCAGCAGGATGACCGGGGTGAGCAGGAGGTTCAGGGTGAGGGACGGATAGCGGCGGGCGTGCAGGAGGTTGCGCCGCAGCATGGTGAGGTTGTCACGGACGGCGTGGGTGGCGGCGGCACTCATCGGACGGTCTCCTTGTCGGTGGGCTGGGAAGGTACGGAGCTGCCGGTCAGGGCGAAGAACACGTCGTCCAGGTCGGGGGTGTGCACGGACAGCTCGTCGGCCTCGATACCGGCGGCGTCGAGCCAGTCGAGGATGGCGCGCAGCTCGCGCTGGGTGCCGTCGCTGGGGATCTGCAGCGTGAGCGCCTGGTCGTCCCGGGTGACCTCGCGCAGCGCGGTGGCCGCACGTTCGTACGTCACCGGGTCGGCGAAGCGCAGCCGTACATGGCCGCCGGGCACGAGCCGCTTGAGCTCTCCGGCGCTGCCCTCGGCGACCAGCTTGCCGCCGTTGAGCACCGCGATGCGGTCGGCCAGCTGGTCGGCCTCCTCCAGGTACTGGGTGGTGAGGAAGACGGTCGTACCGCCGGAGACCAGCTCGCGGATGATCTGCCACATGGTGTGGCGGGAGCGGGGGTCGAGGCCGGTGGTCGGCTCGTCGAGGAAGATGATCCGCGGGTCGCCCACCAGGGTCATGGCGATGTCCAGGCGGCGCTTCATACCGCCGGAGTAGGTGGAGGCGGGCTTCTTCGCGGCCTCGACCAGGTCGAAGCGTTCCAGCAGCCCGGCGGTGACCCGCCGGCCCTCCCGGCGGGAGAGGTGGTGCAGGTCGGCCATCAGCAGCATGTTCTCCTCGCCGGTGATCAGCCCGTCCACGGCCGAGAACTGGCCGGTGACCCCGATGGCCGCCCGGACCGCCTGGGCCTCCCGGGTCAGATCGTGCCCGGCGATCCGCGCCTGGCCGCCGTCGGCGGAGATCAGGGTGGACAGGATGCCGACCGCGGTGGTCTTGCCCGCGCCGTTCGGTCCGAGGAGGGAGAAGATCGTCCCGGCGGGCACATGGATGTCGATGCCGTCGAGGACGGTCTTGTCCCCGTAGGACTTGCGCAGCCCGGTGGCTGCGATCGCGAGTTCGTGGTCCGTCGTCGTCATGCCGCAGAGACTGCCGCCCGGGCGGTTCAGCACGGCTTCAGCCGGGTTTCAGCCCGCCAGGAAGGGCTTCAGCACACTGAAACCCGCAGGTGGGCGGTGGGTGACGGGCGCCCTTTAGGCTTCCTGTTGTGGGAAAGTCGCTTCGGAAAGAGGTCCCGTTGAGCTTCTGGTCGGTCTACCAGCACGGCTTCGCGCGCGTCGCCGCGTGCACGGGCCACACCGTCATCGCCGACCCCGCCGCCAACGCCGGGGCGGTGTTGCGCCATGCGCGCCGGTGCGCCGAGGAGGGCGTCGCCGTCGCCGTGTTCCCGGAGATGTGTCTGTCCGGGTACGCGATCGACGACCTGCTGCTGCAGGACGCCATGCTCGACGACGTCGAGAAGGCGCTCGCCACGATCGTGGCCGAGTCAGCGGACCTGCTGCCGGTGCTGGTCGTCGGCGCCCCGCTGCGGCACCGCGACCGGCTCTTCAACTGCGCGGTGATCGTGCACCGCGGCCGGATCCTCGGCGTCGTACCGAAGTCGTACCCGCCGAACTACCGGGAGTTCTACGAGCGCCGGCAGATCGCCGGGGGCGACGACGAACGCGGCGGAACGATCCGGCTCGGCGGCGCGGAGGTCCCCTTCGGCGTGGACCTGCTCTTCGCCGCGCAGGACGTCCCCGGTCTCGTGCTGCACGCGGAGATCTGCGAGGACATGTGGGTGCCGGTGCCGCCGAGCGCGGAGGCGGCCCTCGCCGGGGCGACCGTCCTGGTCAACCTCTCGGGCAGCCCGATCACGGTCGGCCGGGCCGAGGACCGCAAACTGCTGTGCCGGTCGGCGTCCTCACGCTGCCTCGCCGCGTACGTCTACGCGGCGGCCGGTCTCGGCGAGTCGACCACCGACCTGTCCTGGGACGGCCAGACCCTGATCTACGAGAACGGGGTGCTGCTGGCCGAGACCGAACGCTTCCCGCTCGGCGAGCAGTACGCGGTGGCCGACGTCGACCTCGACCTGCTGCGGCAGGAGCGGCAGCGGATGGGCACGTTCGGCGAGAACCGCCGCACCCACACCGCCCGCACCGCCGACTTCCGCACGGTGTCGTTCGAGCTGGACCCTCCGCTGACCGACCTGGGCCTGCGCCGCCGCCTCGAACGCTTCCCGTTCGTGCCCGCCGACCCCGACCGCCTCGCCCTGGACTGCTACGAGGCGTACAACATCCAGGTCGCCGGCCTCCAGCAGCGCCTCGCGTCGATCGGCGGCCCCAAGGTCGTCATCGGCGTCTCCGGCGGACTGGACTCCACGCACGCGCTGATCGTCGCCGCCCGCGCCATGGACCGCGCCGGCCGCCCGCGCAGCGACATCCTCGCCTTCACCCTGCCCGGCTTCGCCACCAGCGACCACACCAAGGACAACGCCCACCGGCTGATGCGGGCCCTCGGCGTGACCGCGGCCGAGCTGGACATCACGCCGACCGCACGCCTGATGCTGAAGGAGATCGGCCACCCCTTCGCCTCCGGCGAGCCGGTGTACGACGTCACCTTCGAGAACGTCCAGGCGGGCCTGCGCACCGACTACCTGTTCCGCCTCGCCAACCAGCGCGGCGGCATCGTGCTCGGCACCGGCGACCTGTCCGAACTGGCGCTCGGCTGGTCCACGTACGGCGTGGGCGACCAGATGAGCCACTACAACGTCAACTCCGGTGTGCCGAAGACGCTGATCCAGCACCTGATCCGCTGGGTCATCAGCAGCGAGCAGTTCGACGAGGAGACCGGCAAGATCCTGGCCGCCATCCTGGACACGGAGATCAGCCCCGAACTCGTCCCCGGCGAGGAGATGCAGTCCACCGAGTCGAAGATCGGCCCGTACGCGCTGCACGACTTCACCCTCTTCCACGTCCTGCGCTACGGCTTCCGCCCCTCCAAGATCGCCTTCCTCGCCTGGCACGCCTGGCACGACAAGGAGGCCGGCGCCTGGCCCCCCGGCTTCCCGGAGGCCGACCGGGGCACGTACCAGCTGCCGGAGATCGTGCGCTGGCTGGAGGTCTTCGTCCGCCGCTTCTTCGCCTTCTCCCAGTTCAAGCGCTCGGCGATGCCGAACGGCCCGAAGGTCTCGGCGGGCGGCTCCCTCTCCCCGCGCGGCGACTGGCGCGCCCCGTCGGACGGCAACGCCCACGCCTGGCTGCGGGACCTGGAGCGCTTCGGCCTGCTCGGGGAGGAGGGCAGGAAGTAGGCGGGCCCACCGCCCCGGCACCCCGAAGTCCTATGCGAGTCGCGGCACTTGCGGCTCTGGCGGCGTCGGGAAACGGGTGGCTCGCCAGGCGAGGACGAACAGGGCGACCGAGACCAGCGAACCGACGGCCAGCCAGGTGACCGGCCCCGTGGCGCCGGCCAGGTCCGTGGGGTGGAGGTAGCACAGCGGCAGCAGCCAGGCGGCCGTACCGGCGAGGGCGCCCGCGAACGGCAGGACCGACGGCAGCACCTCGTCGTCGGGCCGCCGGAGCCGCCGCCCGCGCAGCCGCAGCAGCACCTGGGCCGCCGGACACCCCGCGACGAGGACGAGCGCGGCCGCCGTGACGGCCACACTGCCGCCCGTGATGACGTGGTCGTGCCAGACGTACCGCTTCCCCGCGACCTTCATCACCTGGCGGTGCCAGACGGTCAGTTCGACCCGGTCGCCGGGCTGGAACGCCTCGGCGGCATCGGCGGACACCGCCAGCCGGTCGGTCGGGTTGCCATGGGCGAAGTACAGATGGCTGGTCTGCTTCGGCCCGCGCGGATCGGTCCGGGAGATCACCGCCGGAAGGGTGGACAGACAGTCGTACGCGTCGGCGTCGGACGTCCCGGCCGCGCAGGGCACGGCCTTCTCCCAGGCCCGCTGGTGCGCCGTGGCGGCCGACACGAACCACGCGGCCGTTCCCGCCGCCACGAGCAGCAACAGGCAGGCACACAACCGGCCCGCCCAGCCGCTGCCCACGCTCTTGCCGGTGACATGGCGGACCGCGGTCGACTCGGGAGTGCCGTACCGACGGTGCATCCGGCGCAGCGCGGCCAGCCGTTCGGCGAAGGCCGGTTTGCCGTACCCGGCACTGGACGGCTGGGGCAGCAGCAGCCTCCGCCCACCCCGCAGCGCCACCATGACGCGCCGGTTCTCCCCGCCCCGGGGCAGGGTCTGCACCCGCACCAGCAGATCCGTGACCTCCTGCCACGGCACGCTGCGGCGGCGCAGCAACGTCCAGGTGTGCAGCCCGTAGGCGTCCGCGCGCGCCCAGCCCGTCACCAGGTACAGCGACCACGCGGCGGCCCCCACCAGGCACAGTCCGATGGTCACCAGCACGAGGGGGACGGTGTCCGGCAGCACGCCCGCACACCCCAGCCCCACTCCGGCGAGCAGTCCCCCGCCCGCCCCGATGTCCACCGACCAGCGGACGCCGTGCTTCCAGGGGGACCGGCAGAGCATGTCAGAGCTGTTCACGCCCGCGATTGTGCATCCGGGCCGCCGGGGTGTTCTTGTGCCGGTTCCGGCAATGAAGGAGGGTCAGGCGTTGCCTGGACCACGCTCACTTGACGACCTCGTGCGCGGATGGCTCAGGTGTTCCAGGTCTCGTCGTACGGGTCGTGCGGTACCGGAACCGGTTTGGCCGACGTGACCTTCAGGTACGGGATGGGGCCGCCGTTGACGGGATCCCGCGTGAGCCGGGGCGAGTAGGTGCCGGTGACCTCCAGCCAGGCGTCCGGCCGCAGGACCGGCGGCAGGGTGCCGGTCAGGGCGATCTTCACCGGCTGGGCGTCCGCCGCGCAGCAGTTGAGGGCCATGCGGACCAGGTACGGCGCGCCCGAGTGGTCCAGGGCGAGGAAGCCGGTGACGCGGACCGTGCGGCCGTGCAGGGAGCGGCCGTGGCCGTAGGCGGCGCGGGAGGCGTAGTCGATCACGGAGAGGGGGGCGGGGTCGGCGGTGGGCAACGCGCCGTAGGCGTACGGCTTTTGCAGCGCCGTCCCCGAACGCAGGGCGCTGTAGGAGCCGAGGGCGGGCGGGGCGACCAGGATGAGGGCGAGGAGGGGGAGCAGCAGCAGCCAGGAGATGCGGGGTTCGGGGTGGGCGTGACCGTGTGAGCGGGCGGCGGCCCGGGCACGCCGGCGCTCGTACCAGACCGTCGCCACCGCCGCCGCGATCAGCACCACACCCGCGGCCAGCAGCAGCGGGCGCAGGCCTTCCTTGACGTAGCGGAGGTAGAGGCCGGTGCCGCCCGCGTGCAGGAGGGCGGCACCGAGCAGGAACAGGACGGCGGCCTGGGACTGACGGTTCACAGCAGCACCGCCGAGGTCAGTACGGCGCCCGCGATCGCCAGCGCGAAGGTGGCGGGGGCGAAGCGGAGGGCGAAGGTACGGCCGAAGGTGCCGGCCTGCATCGCGAAGAGCTTGAGGTCGATCATCGGACCCACGACCAGGAACACCAGCTTGGCCGTCGGCGAGAACTGGATGAGGGAGGCCGCGACGAACGCGTCCGCCTCCGAGCAGATGGACAGCAGCACGGCCAGGACCGCGAGGGCGAGCACGGAGAAGACGGGGTTTCCGGCCGCCGTGCGCAGCCAGTCCGCCGGGACCGCCGCCTTCAGCGTGGCCGCCGCCATCGCGCCGAGCGCCAGGAACCCGCCGGCGTGCATGGTGTCGTGCCGCACCGAGTTCCAGAACGCCTCCCCCTTCGTCGCGCCCTCGTGCGCACCGTGGGCCGGCGGGCGCAGCCAGTCGGTGCGGCCCAGCCGTTGCCACAGCCAGCCCATCGCGCACGCCACCAGCAGGCTCGCCAGGAAGCGGCCCAGCACCATCTCCGGGTCGTGGGGGAAGGCGACGGCGGTGGCGGTCAGCACGATCGGGTTGATGGCGGGGGCGGAGAGGAGGAAGGCGAGGGCGGCGGCCGGGGACACGCCCCTGCGCACCAGTGCTCCGGCGACCGGCACCGACGCGCATTCGCAGCCCGGCAGCACGGCGCCCGCGATCCCGGCGACGGGGACGGCGAGGGCGGGGCTGCGCGGGAGGGCGCGGGCGAAGAACGACGGCGGCACGAACACCGCGATCGCCGCCGACAGCAGCACACCGAGCACCAGGAAGGGCAGCGCCTGCACGGTCACCGCGACGAACACCGTCATCCAGCTCTGCATCGCCGGGGTGCCGAGGAGCCCGCGGATCGGGGACTGGGCGAGTACCGCCAGCAGCAGCGTCAGCACCAGCACCAGCGGGGAGCTGAGCCGGCGGCCCTCCTGGGCGGCCGGTACACCGGTCGGGGTGACCTCCGCGCCGGGCGGGGCGTCTTCGGTGATGGCCACGGGTGGATACCTCCGGCTGTACTGGCTCCCTCCCCCTCAGTACGCGCAGTGTCCCCCGGGTGTTCACACCGCTGCTGGAACCACCCTTCTCCCTGGGGCACTCTTTCACCTCGTGGCGAGCGTTCCGTATCAAGGGGGGCCCAGTGCCCCGCCGGCGCACATGGTGGTGTGCGGTGACGACGGGCTCGCGCACCGGCTGGCCGCCGAGTTGCGCGGGGTCTACGGCGAGCAGGTCACCCTCGTGGTACCGCCGAACGAGCGCACCGCCAGACCCCCGGTGGTCGGCCGGGCCCGTTCCGCGTCGGCCGCGCTGTTCGACCGTGTGGTGAGCGCCGCGGTCGGCCGCGGCGGCGCCGGATCCGCGCACACCGCGCCGGCCACGAGCACCGGCGGCGGGGGCAACGGGGGTGACGGTGCACGCGTGCTGGAGGCCTTCGAGGTCACCGAGGCCGTGCTCGCCGAGGCCGGGGTGGAACGGGCCGCCGCGCTCGCCCTCGTCTTCGACGACGACGAGACCAACATCCGGGCCGCGCTGACCGCCCGCCGGCTCAACCCGCGGCTGCGGCTCGTCCTCCGGCTCTACAACCGCCGGCTGGGCCAGCACATCGAGGAACTCCTCGACCAGGCCGCTGCGTTGGCGGCCGGCAACGGCGAGGGCGGCTCGGACGCGTCCACCACCGTGCTGTCCGACGCCGACACCGCCGCACCCGCATTGGCCGCCACCGCCGTCGCCGGCACCAGCAAGGTCGTACAGACCGAGGGGCTGCTGCTGCGCGCCGTCGAACGGCCGTCGGCCGGATCCGGGCTGTGCACGCTCGCCCTGCTGTCCCCGCCGGGCGCGGATCCCGAGGGCGGCGGGGAGCAGGAGCCGCGGCTGCTGCCCGACGACGACGAGGTACGGCAGGCCGCCGGGCGGGCGGCCGTGGTGCTGGAGCAGGTGTCGTCGGCGGGCGGCGGGGAGTCGGCCGCGCCCGGCCGAGGCGGAGTACCGCCGCTCGCCTCGCTGTTCTCCCGGCGGCTGCGGTGGTCGCTGGCGGGCGCGACGGCGTGCGTGGTCGCGCTCGCCGTGGCGCTGTGGGTGGTCACGCCGGGGATCCATCCGCTGCGTGCCTTCTACTACACCCTCCTCGACCTGTTCGCCATCGACGACCCGGCCATCGGCGCGCCGCTGGGCCGGCAGATCCTCCAACTCCTTTCCGGACTCGTCGGGTTGCTGCTGCTTCCGGTGCTGCTGGCGGCCGTGCTGGAGGCGCTGGGCACCTTCCGCACGGCCTCCGCGCTGCGCAAACCACCGCGCGGACTCGGCGGCCATGTGGTGCTGCTCGGGCTCGGCAAGATCGGCACCCGGGTGCTGACCCGGCTGCGCGAGCTGAACATCCCCGTCGTGTGCGTCGAGTCCGACCCGGAGGCACGGGGCCTTGCGACCGCGCGCAGGCTGCGGGTGCCGGTGGTGTTCGGGGACGTCACCCAGGAAGGGGTGCTGGAGTCCGCCAAGATCCACCGGGCGTACGCACTGCTCGCCGTGACCAGCGCGGACACCACGAACCTGGAGGCCGTGCTGTACGCGCGGTCCGTACGGCCCGACCTGCGGGTGGTGCTGCGGCTGTACGACGACGACTTCGCCACCGCCGTGTACCGCACGCTGCGGGCCGCGTACCCGCACGCCCTGACCCGGAGCCGGAGCGTCACCCATCTGGCCGCGCCCGCGTTCGCCGGGGCGATGCTCGGGCGGCAGGTGCTCGGCGCCATCGCGGTGGAGCGGAGGGTGCTGCTGTTCGCCGCGGTCGATGTCGCCGGGCACCCCCAGCTGGAGGGACGGACGGTGCGGGACGCCTTCCGGGCCGGGTCCTGGAGGGTACTGGCCCTGGAGGGACGGACGGACACGGCACCGGACCATGTGCTGTCGAACGAGGACCGGGTCGTCGTCGCCGCCACTCGCAGAGGCCTCGCGGAACTGCGCTGACCCTCGCTCAGGAAGCACCCAGGTGCCGGGCCGCGAAGTCCATCTCCAGTCTCACCTGCTTGATCCGCTCGTCCACCACCAGTGAGCCGTGCCCGGCGTCGTAGCGGTACACCTCGTGGGGCGCGCCTCTCATTTCCAGGCGCTTGACGTAGTTGTCGATCTGGCGGATCGGGCAGCGCGGGTCGTTGACGCCCGCCGAGATGTAGACCGGGGCCTTGACGTCGTCGACGTAGGTCAGCGGGGACGAGGCCTCGAAGCGCTCGGGGACCTCCTCCGGGGTGCCGCCCAGCAGGGTGCGGTCCATGGCCTTCAGGGCCTCCATCTCGTCGTGGTACGCGGTGACGTAGTCCGCGACGGGCACGACCGCGATGCCCAGCGTCCACGCCTCGGGCTGGGTGCCGAGGCCGAGCAGGGTGAGATAGCCGCCCCAGGAGGCGCCGGTGAGGACCAGGCGGGCGGGGTCGGCGAGGCCCGAGGACACCGCCCAGTCCCGGACCGCGGCGACGTCCTCCAGCTCGATCAGGCCGACCCGGTGCTTGAGGGCGTCGGTCCAGGCGCGGCCGTAGCCGGTGGAGCCGCGGTAGTTGATGCGGATCACCGCATAGCCCTGGTCGACCCAGGCGGCCGGGCCCGCGGCGAAGGAGTCGCTGTCGTGCCAGGTCGGGCCGCCGTGCAGGTCGAACACCGTCGGCAGGGGGCCGCTCGCACCCGCCGGCTTCTGGATCAGCGCGTGGATGCGGCCACCGGGGCCCTCCACCCACGCGTCCTCCACCGGCACCGACGGCGGGCAGGCCATGCCGGGCGGATCCAGCACCACACCACCGGAGGTCGACCGCACCGCCGGGGGCTCGGCGGCCGACGACCACAGGTACTCCACGCTGCCGTCCGGGCGAGCCGTCGCGCCGGAGACCGTGCCGGGCGGGGTGGGGATGCGGGTCAGCTCGCGGCTTCCCAGGTCGTAGCGGTACAGCTCGCTGCGGGCCTCGAAGCCATGGGCGATGAGCAGGGCCGAGCCGTCCGGGTACCACTCGGCGCTGACGTCACCGGGGAGGTCCAGGGCGAGGTCGGTCTCCTCGCCCGTCGTCACGTCCCACACCAGCGGCTCCCAGCGGCCCCGGCGCTGGTGGCCGATGAGCAGGCGGGTGTCGCCGTCGACCGGTGCGAAGCCCAGCACCTCCAGGCCCAGCTCCTCGGTGCCGCCCTTGGTGTCGTCCAGCTCGGCGACCGGCGTGCCGTCCGGGCGGAGCACGCGCAGCGCCGCGTGCATGGCGTCGCCGTGCTCGGTGTGCTCGACGGCGATCAGGGAGCCGTCGTGCGAGAGGTCGCCGACGCCCGCCGACTCGCGGTGCCGGTAGATCTCGACCGGGTCCTGGCCCTCGCGCGCCAGGTGGATCGTCGTACCGTCCTCGTCCGTGGAGCGGCCGACGACCGCCGTGCGGCCGTCGCGGGCCAGGGCCAGGCCGGCCGGGTAGGAGGGGTCGAGGCCGGGGACGGCGGGCTCGTCCGCCCCTCCTCCGAAGGGCTGGCGGCGCCAGATGCCGAACTCGTCGCCGTCCTTGTCGTCGAACCACCAGATCCAGGCGCCGTCCGGGGAGAGCACGCCGTCCGTCGTGCCGTTCGGCCGGAACGTCGCCTGCCGCTGCTCGCCCGTCGCACGGTCCCAGGCGTACAGCTCGTACGTGCCCGTCGCGTTCGACACGAACAGGGAGCGGTGCGGCGCGTCCTCCGCCCAGTCGGGCAGCGACACCCGCGGCGCACGGAAGCGCTTCTCCCAGTCCGGCATGCCGGCCGCGTCCCGCGCACCCGGCCCGTTGCTCTCACTCATCGCCCCAGTCATGCGCCCATACTGCCTGGCCGCGCCGACAATTGGGTGGCGAGTGTGCGCAGCCTGTGGATAACTTCCCGACCATGAGCACGCAGGTCGACCATCATTCCGCACCCGACGGCTGGCGCGAGGACAACCGGGCCATGTGGGACGAGAGGGTCCCCGTGCACGTCGCCGGTGAGTACTACGACCTCGCCGGCTTCCGCGCACACCCGGACGTCCTGCGGGACTTCGAGGCGGCCGAGGTCGGCGACGTCACCGGCAGGACGCTCCTGCACCTGCAGTGCCACATCGGGACGGACACCCTCTCCTGGGTCCACCGGGGCGCCGCCCGCGTCGTCGGCCTGGACTTCTCCGCACCGGCCGTCGAGGCCGCCCGCTCCCTCGCCGCCGACCTCGGCCACGGGCCCGAACGCGCCGCGTTCGTCACCAGCGACGTGTACGACGCGGCCGACGCCGTACCCGAGGCGTCGTACGACATCGTCTACACCGGGCTGGGCGCGCTGTGCTGGCTGCCCGACATCCGCCGCTGGGCCGAGACGGCCGCCTCGCTGGTCGCGCCCGGCGGCTTCCTGTACCTCGCCGAGTTCCACCCGATCACCGAGGCCCTGGACGACGCGACCGGCTCGCGGATCGTGCGCGACTACTTCGCCCGCGACGGGCAGGTGTGGGAAGAGCCCGGCACCTACGCCGACCAGGACGCCGTGACCGTCCACAACCGCAGCGTGCAGTGGCAGCACACCCTCGGCGACGTCGTCTCCGCGCTCGCCGCGACCGGGCTGCGCATCGAGTTCCTGCACGAACACGACGTCTCGCTCTTCCCGCGCTTCGAGAACTTCGAGGTCCGGGACGGCTACCACCGCTTCCCGGCGGACCACCCGCGCATCCCGCTGATCTACTCGCTCAAGGCCACCAAGGGCTGACCCGCGGGCAGCGATGCGGCACGGGCGCCGTACCGTGGGAGGCGTGTACCGGTTTCTGCTGACACCCCGCTGGTGGGGCATCAACGTCTTCGTGCTGCTCGCCATCCCGTTCTGCGTCTTCATGGGGTCCTGGCAGCTGAGCCGGTTCGAGGGGCGGGTCCAGGACCACCGGGCCGCGACCGAGCAGGCCGCGTCCGACCGGCACGAGACCGCACGTCCGCTGGAGGCGATGCTGCCCGTCGACAAGGCCACCTCGGGCCGCCGGGTCACCGCGAGCGGGCACTACGGCAAGCAGCTGCTGGTGCCCGGCCGGCAACTGGACGGCAAGAACGGCTTCTACGTCCTCACCCTGCTGCGCACCGGCTCCGGCAAGGCGCTGCCGGTCGTGCGGGGCTGGCTGCCGGGCAAGGCGGACCCGGCGAAGGCGCCCGCGCCGCCGAGCGGTGAGGTCACCGTCACCGGCGCGCTGCAGGCGTCCGAGACGCCCGGGGACAACGGGGTCAGCGCGCAGGGCGGGCTGCCGGCGGGGCAGACCGCGGCGATCAGCTCGGCGTCGCTGGTCAACCTGGTGCCGGACCGGCTGTACGACGCCTGGGTCACGCTCGACCGGGCCGACTCCGGGATGAGGGGCGTGCCCGCGACGGCGCCGGGCGGTACCGGGCTGGATCTGAAGGCGTTCCAGAACCTCGGATACACCGGGGAGTGGTTCGTCTTCGCCGGCTTCGTGGTCTTCATGTGGTTCCGGCTGCTGCGGCGGGAGGCGGAGGCGGTGCGGGACGCTGCGCTGGGCCTGGTGCCGGAGGAAGCGCCGGAACCGGTGAGCAGTAGCTGACCGGTACCGGTGCGGGCCGGGGGCGGGATCGCTTGCCGGCCCGTGCAGGGTGCCGCTGCGCCCACCCGTGCCGCCCCGGCGGCACGACTGCCCGCAGCTACGGCGCCTGACCGCCGACGGCGCTAAGCCCCCGCCAGCACCCCGGTGTAGATCACGGTGCCCGCGCACTCCCCGGTCACCGTCGCCGTGGCCGACGGTGAACCGCCCTCCGCGGTATGCGTGACCTGCACGCTCCCGTCCGCCGTACCGCCCTCGGTCATCAGCTGGGTCGTGGGACCCGCCGAACCCCCCGAACCGCCGCCGTCGGCCGAACCGCCGGAGGCGTTCGCGTCCGGGGTGGGTGTCGGATCCGGCGAGGGCCGGCCCGGGTCCGTGCCGCCGGTGGGGTTGTCGCCGCCGGTGGTGGGGCAGGTCTCCGAGGGTACGAAGGCGAACTTCTCCTCGTAGGCCGCGCCCGGCTGCAGGAGCAGCCCGGTGACCTCCAGCGAGGGGTCGGGCAGATCGGTCGCCGCGTCCCCGGCCACATGCCGGGTACTGCTGATCTTGGCCTGTTCGGCCGCGCCCACCGCGGTGGGGGTGATGGTGCCCGCACCGGCGACGGTACAGGCGGCGGCGGAGGTGTTGACGACGCGGAACGTGCCGTAGACCACGCCCGCGGAGTTGGGGACGTCGGCGGTGCCGGTGGCGGAGCCCAGCTGGGCCGCCGTGCACGTGGGTACGCCGCCCGCGGTGAGGGTGGCGGACGGGTTGGCGCCGCCGGTCGAGCCGGTGGTGCCGCCGCCGGGCTTGCCCGTCTCACCGGGCTTGCCGGGCCCCTTGTCCGGCTGGGCGCTCGCGCTGCTGGTGCCCCTCCGGGGGCCCTTGTCGCCGCCCTTGTCCCTGCTCTGCCCGGTACCGCCCTGGGCCTGGGAGGACTGGCCGGCCATGGCGGTGTTGTAGTCGGTGTCGCCGGCGCGGGAGACGTGCACGAGCGCGGGGATCGCGGTGCCGATGAACAGGGCCGCGGCGGCCATGCCGACGGCGGCCTGCCGCTTGCGGGCCCGCCGCGCGGGGACGGCCCGGCGCAGCTGGTCCAGCGTGCCGACGCGCGGCTCGATGTCGTCGACGGCGGAGTGCAGCATCCGGCGCAACGCCGCCTCGTCGGCGCCGAGCCCGTCCCGGTCCGGGCCGGACCCGTCCAGGTCCTGGCCGAGCCCGTCCCGGTCCGCTTCGGGCCCGGTGGGGCCGTGGCGGCGGCCCTCGGTGCCCTTTTCGTCGGGGCCGTGGTTCACAGTTCCGTTCCCAGCGTGCGATTGCGTGTGCTCTTGCTCGTCCCGCTTCGTCGGTTCGTGCCAGGCGAAGGGCTCGTGACGTTCGTGGGAGTGGCGCTCATCGGAATCGCCCCCTTCGGCTCGCTCGCTCATGCCGGTGCCTCCATGGCCACCCGCAGCGCGGCGATCCCCCGTGACCCGTACGCCTTCACCGAACCGAGGGAGATGCCGAGGCTCTCGGCGACCTGGGCCTCGGTCATGTCCGCGAAGTAGCGCAGGACCAGGACCTCGCGCTGGCGGCGCTGCAGGCCCTTCATCGCCTTGATGAGGTCGCGGCGCTCCAGCTGGTCGTAGGCGCCCTCCTCCGCGCTCGCCATGTCCGGCATCGGCTTGGAGAGCAGCTTCAGGCCGAGGATGCGGCGGCGCAGGGTCGAGCGGGAGAGGTTGACGACGGTCTGGCGGAGGTACGCGAGGGTCTTCTCGGGGTCGCGGACGCGCTTGCGGGCCGAGTGCACGCGGATGAAGGCCTCCTGGACGACGTCCTCGCAGGAGGCGGTGTCGTCGAGGAGCAGCGCGGCGAGGCCGAGCAGCGAGCGGTAGTGCGCGCGGTAGGTCTCGGTGAGGTGGTCGACGGTCGTACCGACGGCCTCGGTCGCCGCGGCATCCTCGGCACCGTCACGCTGACTGGGTATGCGGGCGGGCCGCGCTGCGGGCATGGGCGCGATCACCGGCATGCCGCCGGGCGTGCGGGGCCGGAGCGCCGCACGGGGCGGCCGGAGGGCCGCCGTGCCGCGGACCGCACTGAGTTCGAGTACCTCTGCCACGCCAGTTGGACACGCCTGCCCCCGCCAGGGTTGTACGTGCCGGGCGTCACATGTGCGACGACCGGCCGTACCTCAAGTGCCGTCATGCGTCCCGCTCTTCCCTTATATTCCGATATGGGTGGGTCCCCGCACCCGACCCGGTCACGGCGTCCCCACGCCCGAAGAGTGACCGCAAAGACGCTCCCCGTCCGCCGCAAGGTTGCGGGGACGGGGAGGGAAATCCTCTGTTGCCCTGGGCAATGGTTTCAAGTGGTTCGGACCATGCTTCCGGCCACACTTCTTACACAGATCCTACAAACCTGCTCCTGACGGGCCTAAGCCCGGTCGCCCCGCTCCGCCGCGACCAGTTCCGCGATCTGCGCGGTGTTCAGCGCGGCCCCCTTGCGGAGGTTGTCGCCGCACACGAAGAGTTCGAGCGCGGTCGGGTCGTCCAGGGCCCGCCGCAGCCGGCCCACCCAGGTCGGGTCGGTGCCCACCACGTCGGCGGGGGTGGGGAACTCGCCGGCGGCCGGGTCGTCGCACAGCACCACACCGGGCGCGGTCGCGAGGATCTCCCGGGCCCGGTCGACCGTCACCTCGCCCTGGAAGCGGGCGTGCACGGTCAGCGAGTGGGTGGTGATCACCGGGACCCGTACGCAGGTCACGGCGACCGGCAGCTGCGGCAGCCCGAGGATCTTGCGGGCCTCGTCGCGGACCTTCATCTCCTCCGACGACCAGCCGTCCTCCCGCAGGGAGCCGGCCCAGGGGACGACGTTCAGGGCGACCGGATCGGGGAACGGCCCGGTGTCCTCGCCGACGGCCCGCCGTACGTCGCCGGGCTTGGTCCCCAGCTCGGTCCCGGCCACCAGGGACAGCTGGGCGCGGAGCGTGTCCACGCCGGCCCGCCCGGCCCCGCTCACCGCCTGGTACGACGACACCACCAGCTCGCGCAGCCCGAACTCGGCGTGCAGCGCGCCCAGGGCGACGATCATCGTCAGGGTCGTGCAGTTGGGGTTGGCGACGATCCCGCGCGGGCGGACCCGTACGGCGTGCGGGTTGACCTCGGGTACGACGAGCGGCACCTCGGGGTCCAGCCGGAAGGCGGCGGAGTTGTCGACGACGACCGCACCGCGCGCGGCGGCGATCGGCGCCCACTGGGCGGCGACCTCGTCGGGGACGTCGAACATCGCGATGTCGACCCCGTCGAAGGCCTCTTCGCTCAGGGCCGTCACCTCGACCTCCTCCCCGCGCACGGCCAGCTTGCGGCCGGCCGAGCGGGGGGAGGCGATCAGGCGGATCTCGCCCCAGATGTCCGCGCGCTGGGACAGGATCTGGAGCATGACCGCGCCGACGGCTCCGGTCGCTCCCACGACCGCGAGCGTCGGCTTGCTGGTCATCGGCCTGTACCCGGGATCAACGGCCGGTGCCGCCGTAGACGACGGCCTCGTCGGTGTCCGAGTCGAGCCCGAAAGCGGTGTGCACGGCACGGACGGCCTCCGGCACGTCGTCCTTGCGGGTGACGACCGAGATACGGATCTCGGAGGTCGAGATCAGCTCGATGTTCACGCCCGCGTCGCTCAGCGCCTCGAAGAAGGAGGCGGTGACGCCCGGGTTGGTCTTCATACCGGCGCCGACCAGCGAGATCTTGCCGATCTGGTCGTCGTAGCGCAGCGAGTCGAAGCCGATGCCGGAGCGGCTCTTCTCCAGCGCGTCGATGGCCTTGCGGCCCTCGGTCTTCGGCAGCGTGAAGGAGATGTCCGTCAGGCCGGTGGAGGCGGCGGACACGTTCTGCACGACCATGTCGATGTTGATCTCGGCATCGGCGATGGCCCGGAAGATCGCGGCGGCCTCACCCGGCTTGTCCGGCACGCCGACGACCGTGATCTTGGCCTCGGAGGTGTCGTGCGCGACACCGGAGATGATGGCCTGCTCCACCTTCTTGTCCCCAATCGGCTCACTGCTGACCCAGGTGCCCTGCAGTCCGCTGAAGGACGACCGCACGTGGATCGGGATGTTGTAGCGGCGGGCGTACTCCACACAGCGGTGGAGCAGCACCTTGGAGCCGGAGGCCGCGAGCTCCAGCATGTCCTCGAAGGAGATCCAGTCGATCTTCTTCGCCTTCTTCACCACGCGCGGGTCGGCGGTGAACACGCCGTCCACGTCGGTGTAGATCTCGCAGACCTCGGCGTCGAGCGCGGCGGCGAGCGCCACGGCCGTCGTGTCGGAACCACCGCGGCCCAGCGTGGTGATGTCCTTCTTGTCCTGGCTGACGCCCTGGAAACCGGCGACGATCGCGATGTTGCCCTTGTCCAGCGAGTCGCGGATCCGGCCCGGCGTGACGTCGATGATCCGTGCTTTGTTGTGGACCGAGTCGGTGATGACGCCTGCCTGGCTGCCGGTGAAGGACTGGGCCTCGTGGCCCAGGTTTTTGATCGCCATCGCCAGCAGGGCCATGGAGATCCGCTCTCCGGCGGTCAGCAGCATGTCGAATTCGCGCCCGGCAGGCATCGGAGAAACCTGCTCGGCGAGATCGATCAGCTCGTCCGTCGTGTCGCCCATCGCGGAAACGACGACGACAACCTGGTTGCCGTTCTTCTTCGCTTCCACGATCCGCTTGGCGACGCGCTTGATGCCTTCGGCATCGGCTACGGAGGAGCCTCCGTACTTCTGCACGACAAGGCCCACGTGCGCTCCTCGCTCGGTTCGTTTGTGTCGGCTCAGTCTAACGAGCGCCCGAATCCCACCACCGTGCTCCCGCATGGTGAGACGTCGGCCGTCGTGTTCCGGAAGGGCTCTTGCCCACCGGGCCGGGGACCACGCGGAAAGTGCCCCGGGTCACAGCGAGCACCGCTAGCGTTCCCTTCCATGAGGGGGGCATGACATGACGGAAACGCTGCTCGCCGGGATCGTCCTGCTCGGCGGATGCGTGCAGTGGCTGACCGGCATGGGCTTCGCGCTGGTCGCCGTACCGGCGCTGGTGCTGCTGCTCGGCCCCGCCGAGGGGGTGGTGCTCGCCAACTGCGCCGCCGGGGCCATCAGCGTCGTGGGCCTCGCGGGCGGCTGGCGCCGCGTCCGTCCCGCGGCCATGGTCCCGCTGTGCCTGGCCGCCGCCTGCACGGTCCCGGCGGGCGCCTGGATGACCCGCCAACTCCCGCGTCCCCTCCTGCTGGTGGTGATGGGCGGGCTGGTGACGGCGGCCGTCCTGCTCGTGATGCGCGGCGCCCGGGTGCCGGCCCTGCGCGGCGGCAAGGGAGCGGTGACCGCGGGAGCGCTGGGCGGCTTCATGAACGCGGCGGCGGGGGTGGGCGGCCCACCGGTGTCGTTGTACGCCCTCAACGCGGGCTGGACGGTACGGGACTTCGTGCCCAACGCCCAGTTCTACGGTGTCGCCGTCAACGCGTTCTCGATCGCTGCGAACGGCACGCCCCGCCTGACCGGACCCCAGTGGGCGGTGGCCGTCGCCGCGCTGGCGCTGGGTGCCCTGACCGGCCACACGATCGCCGACCGCATCCCCGAACACCGGGCCCGCCATCTGGTTCTCCTGTTGTCCCTGGCGGGCGGCGCGACGGCGATCACGAAGGGGCTGTGGGGAATGGGGGCGGCTTGACCCCGCTCCGGCCACATCGCACCGTCCGACGGCGAACTCCCTTTCCCCTGAGTAGAGTTCACGCCGAAAACCGATGATCGAGGTACGGGGGAACGATGATGACCGGTCAATGGGAGACACTCGGCGAAGCGGGCGGCATCGAGGCGTACGTGCACCGCGCGACGGGTGAGGTGCGCGGCGCCGTGGTGGTCTGCTCCGAGCTGTACGGGGTGAACGCCTACGTCCGCGACACCTGCGCGGAGCTGGCGGCAGCGGGGTACACCGCGCTGGCCCCCGACTACTACTGGCGCAACGCGCGCCGCACAGAACTCGGATACTCCGCCGAGGAACGCGAGGACGGCCTGGTGCTGATGCGCGCGCTGGACCGGGACGAGCTGGTGGCCGACGCCGCGGCGGCCCTCGCGGCGGCACGCGGGGAGGCCGGGGAGCGGGGCGTGGCCTTCCTCGGGCTGAGCATGGGCGGCCACATCGCGGTACGGGCGGCGACCGAGCTGAGCTTCGAGCTGGCCGCCGTCTTCTACCCGGGTTGGCTCCTGAACAGCGGCTTCCCCCTGGTCGGCCCGGTGCCTCCGCTGGAGACCAGCGAGCGGATCGCCGAGGGCGGTGCCTTTCTGCTGGGCTTCCGCGGCGAACTGGACCACATCATCCCGGCCGAGGAATGGGAGCAGGCCGAACAGCGCCTCACCGAGGCGAAGGTCCCGCACGAACTGGTGACCTACCCCGGCGCCCGGCACGGCTTCGCCTGCGCGGACCGCCCGGCCGACTACGACCCGCAGGCCGGCGCGGACGCCTGGCGGAAGGTCTACGCCGCACTGGAGTCCCACCTTTAGTCTCGCGCCCTTCGGTACCGCTCTGTCTTGAGACCCCGTTCGGCGTAGAGCCACAGACCGGTACACCTCGGCGTGTAGTACTGGGGTCACTACCGACATCGTCTGCGCGGGCGGCGGCGGGACGCGGTGTGGGTGCACTTCCTGCCGGCGGCGTCGTGCACCGCTACGACTGTCGGCGTTCCGGCGCTGGAGGGCGAGGCCTGGCCGCTGCGCCGGTACAGCGAGCCGACTCCGACCGCGCCGTACGTCGACGCGGCGGCGCTGCTCGCGGTCACTTCCCCTGCCGGATCCCCAGCGGTGCGCCGCTCTCCTGCGCCATGACGCGGCGGCCAGGGTGGAGCGCTCGGCGGCGGCCAGGGCGGAGCGCTCGGCGGGAGTGGGGCTGCGGTGGCCGCCGTCCCGGGGAAGCCGTCGACGTGGCCGCGGAGGTCGGCCGCCAGACGCAGGAGGCGCGCTGGTGCGGGCTCGGGGCCCTGCGCGGTCATGAGCGCAAAGGTGGTCGAGACCGCGGCCGCGCTTGTGGTGAGAGCGATCAGCAGGGCCTTTCGCCGCGTCGGGAATCGGGCTGGGGGCTCGTTCGTGAATTCGCAGTTCCTCTGTATGAGAGAGACCGCACCGACACGGGTTGCGGTCACATCATGTGGCACCCGTCACAGGCTCAACTGACGGGAAATTTGCGGTTGTCGATGAACCCGCCCATGACTTCCCTCGTCTTGGAGGTCGCCTGCAGCTGTGGTTGCGAACGTCGCCCCCGGGGCGGTCGCGGACACCGCCGGCATCTCCATGCAAGCTGCGTTCTGACTGTTCAGGAGTGTTCTCATGCAGGCAGAGAAGCCTGCCCCTCACCCCCGCAAGGTGCGACGCCGGCGCGCGGACATGCCGCTGCTCGGTGGTGTCCGCCCACCCATAGCCCTGTTACCGAGCCTCTTGGCGGCCGTTTGCGCCCTGACCATATTTACTGTCGGGAATTCTCAAGACCATGACGTGTCCCGCGCCGTCTCCGAGTCCCAGAGGGATATCGCGACCGATTCCGCGCTTTCTCTGGGAGCGTCTCTGGAACAGAGCGCACAGGATCTGCACGATGCCGTCGAGCTGCTCGGCGGTGGCAGCCGGAAAAGCCCTGACGCGATCCTGACGTCCCTTACGAACGTCTACTCCAAGTGGCGCGGGCTCGCCGTCGTGGACACCGGCTCGGGCCGGCTGCTCGCGGCGCGCGGAGAGGCCGTGCCGCTCGACGGACTCACCGCGGCCGACCGTGGCAACGGTGGACTGCGGCCCCGGCTCGTCGCCGGGCGTTCCGGCGCTCCCCGGTTGCTGTCCTTCGCCTCCCTCGACGGAGCCGCGGGCAAGAGCCGGCTGGTCGTCTCGTCCGCGACACTGCGCCTGCCGAGCGAGCAGGACGCCCGCTCCACCTTCGTCACCGACAGCGGCGGCCGCATCATCGCCGCCGTCGGCAAGAACGTCACCAACACGGCCCTGCGTACGGCAGTCGAGGACGGAAAGGTCGACCTGCGCCGCGCGGGCCGGGGCTATCTCGTCATCGGACGCGCGGCCGTGCCCGACGGCGACCGCGTCCGCGGGCTCGGGCTCTCCGTGGCCACGGCGGTTCCGGTACCGGCCGGGACCGCCGCGCACGGCAACAGCCTCATCGGCCCCGTGGCAGCGGGCGTGCTGCTCGCGATAGGCCTCCTCGTCACCTGGCTGCTGGTCCGTCATGTGCAGCGCCCGCTGCTCCGGCTGCACCAGGAAGCACGCCGCCTCGCAGGCGGGGACGTCAAGCGTCCGGTGTCGGTGCGCGGGTGGGGGGAAGCCGCACGGATCGGACGGTCGCTGGAGTCGCTGCGCCGCCGGCTCTCCGGGGAGAGCGATGCCTCCGGCCCGGCCCTCGCGCCGTCCCGCCGCGCCGGTCTGCGCATCGTCGTCCTGTGCTGCGCCGCCCTCGTCACGGCCTGGGCCGTGGCGCTGCCCCTGCTCAGCTTCGCCGAAGGGCGGACGCAGGCGCCGGCGCAGGCCGCGCAGGACCAGCGGCACCGCGCCCAGGCCGCCGCCGACCGCGTCCGGCGCACCCTCGACGAGAACGTCGCCGACCTCTCCTCGATCGCCCAGCTCGCCGACGACAGCCGCGGCGGCATCTCCGCCGTACTCCACGAGCAGCTGCTCCGGCACGAAGCCTGGCGCTCCCTCTACCTCGTGGATGCGGGCGGCCACGTCGTCGCACGCTCCGGCGAGGCTCCGTACGGCATCGACCGCGCCGCCGCCGCCAGGTCCGTGAAGCCGGGTGCGCCCGCCGTGCTCCAGCTCAACACCTCCGGCACGACGCCGGTCTCGGCGGCCGTGGTGCCCGTGGGCGACGGCAGGCGCAAGCTCTTCGCCGAACTGCGGCCGGACGCCTTCAACGGCGTCCTGAACCGCCCCGGCCTCGGCCGGTCGTGGCTGGTCGACGCGCGAGGCAGGATCATCGCTGCCAACGGGGGCTTCATCGCCTTCAGCACCCCGCCGGGCCATGGCCGCACCACCCTCGCCGCCGACGCCGACGTGAGCGGGACACCGGCCGTCGCGGGCCTGCACTGGCGGGTCGTCACCCACAAGCCGCTGTCCTGGACGCGCCTCGCCGCGTACGAGACGGAGCGGCACGCCGAGCTGGCCGGGCTGCTCGCCTTCACGGCGATGCTGCTCTGTCTGGGCTGGCTGGAGCTGGCCGTCCTGCGTCCGCTGCGCGCCCTCGACCGCTCGGCGGCGGCACTCGCCTCGGGTGACCGGACCAGTGTGATCTACCCCGTCCACCACGACGAGGTGGGCTCCGTGGCCCGCAGCCTCGAACTCGTCCGGCAGCAGCTGGTCGCGGCGGGACGCCGGCGGCGCGACCACGCCCCCGCCACCGAGCGGCGGCCCCAGCCCCAGAGCACCTGAGCACCTGAGCACCTGAGCCACTCCCGTCCCAGAGCACCTAGCCGCCGCTCCCCTCAAGAGCCCGCCCCGAGAAGCAAGGTCATGCTCTTCCTCTACAGCGTCCTTCTCATCAGCTCCCTGGGCCTCCTGATCGCCGGCATGGTCGAACAGCGCAGGCACTACGACAACCTCGCCGCGATACCCCAGCGGGTGCTGGTCAACGGCATCCGCGGCAAGTCCTCCATCACCCGGCTGTGTGCGGGCGCGCTGCGCGGCGGCGACCTGGTCACCGTCGCCAAGAC
>NZ_JBITZN010000015.1:0-250577 GCF_044546895.1 Streptomyces sp. NPDC053069
CTCGTTCGACATGATCTGCAGGCCCGGACGGGCCAGCTCGGCGCGCATCAGCAGCGCCATCACGCCGCCGATCAGGAAGAACGCGAACGACGTCGTGAGGTACATCGTCCCGATCGTCTTGTGATCGGTGGTCGTCAGCCACTTCACCACGACATTGCCGGGCTGCTTGCGCCTGACCGGCAGCTCGTCCGCGTACGCGCCTTCAGCTGCCGCGGCACCCTGGGGTTCGTTGAGGATGCTCACAGGTTGTTCGTCTCCCGGTTCTTCTCGTGGCTCGTCTGCGCGATGCCGGCGGGAATGTAACCGGTCTGCCCCTTCTTGGCGAGGTCCTGGAGATGCTTCTGGTACGCCGCAGGGGAGACGACCTTCACGTTGAACAGCATGCGCGAGTGGTCGACACCGCAGAGCTCGGCGCACTTGCCGAGGAAGGTGCCCTCGTGGTTGGGGGTCACCTGGAAGGCATTGGTGTGGCCCGGGATGACGTCCTGCTTCATCAGGAACGGCACCACCCAGAAGGAGTGGATGACGTCACGAGAGGTCAGGACGAAGCGGACCGTCTTACCCTTGGGCAGCCAGAGCGTCGGACCGGGGTTGTTCGTGTCCGGGTTCCGCGTGCCCGGGGTACCGACGTCGTAGACACCGCCGGCGTTCGCCGGGAAGTCCTTCTTGAACCGGTCCGGAATGGCGTCCAGGTTCTTGTCGGTCTTGGCGTCGCCGGAGACACCCGGGACGCTCTCGACGTAGTTGAAGCCCCAGCTCCACTGGAAGCCGACCACGTTGACCGTGACGTCGGGCTTCTTGGAGAGGTCCAGGAGCTTGGACTCGTCCCGGGCCGTGAAGTAGAAGAGCACCGAGATGATGATGATCGGGACCACTGTGTACAGGGCCTCGATCGGCATGTTGTACCGAGTCTGCGGAGGTACCTCGACCTTGGTGCGGCTGCGCCGGTGGAACATGGCGCTCCACAGGATCAGGCCCCACACCAGCACGCCGACGGCGAGCGCGGCAGCCCAGGAGCCCTGCCACAGCGAGAGGATCCGCGGAGCCTCTTCCGTGGTCGGGGTGGGCATGCCAAGGCGGGGGAAGTCCTTGTATGTGCAACCGGTTGCGGTCGCCAGGACCAGGCCCGCGGTCAGTGCCTGCAGCAGCTTCCGCCGCATCGGGCGCCGCGGCGAGCGGTCGGAGCCGTTGGGACTCACGTAGCGCCTTCCCGAGAGTCTCGCCCGCGCGGTCGGCTGCGGCCTTCTCGCTGGTCGGTCGCCGCCCTGCGTCGGGCAGGGGTTTGGATGTTTATGCGGACCAAACCCTAGCCCACCCTCTCCGGGGGTTCGCGGGGAGGGGTGCCTACTGACTCGGGTGGTTCGCTGAATTGGCGGCTGCGGGCCCGTTGTGGCTGGTCGCGCCCCGCGGCGGAGCCGCTGATGTCACAGCCCCGCGCCCCTTTGGGGCGCTGCCCCGACCGGCGGTTTAGCGTTGCCGTATGGCCTACTTTGACGCTGCTTCCGCCGCTCCCCTCCATCCCGTGGCCCGTCAGGCGCTGTTGGCCTCTTTGGATGAGGGATGGGCCGATCCTGCACGGCTGTACCGGGAGGGACGCAGGGCCCGGATGTTGCTGGACGCGGCGCGGGAGGCAGCTGCCGAGGCCGTGGGGTGCCGGGCGGACGAGGTGGTGTTCACCTCGTCGGGGACCCGGGCCCTGCACAGCGGGATCGCAGGGGCGTTGGCCGGGCGGCGGCGGGTTGGGCGTCACCTTGTCGTGTCAGCTGTCGAACACTCCTCCGTGCTCCACGCGGCGGAGGTGTTCGAGGCCGATGGCGGTGCGGTCACCCGAGTGGCCGTCAACCGGGCCGGAGCCGTCACCCCCGCGGACTACGCCTCCGCCCTGCGCCCGGACACCGCGCTGGCGTGTCTGCAGTCGGCCAACCACGAGGTGGGCACCGCGCAGCCGGTCGCCGAGGTGGCCGAGGTGTGCCGGGGCGCCGGGGTGCCGCTGCTGGTGGACGCGGCGCAGTCGCTGGGGTGGGGGCCCGTCGGGGGCGACTGGTCGCTGCTCGCGGCCAGTGCGCACAAATGGGGCGGGCCGTCCGGGGTCGGACTGCTCGTCGTGCGCAAGGGGGTGCGGTTCGCCGCCCAAGGGCCCGCCGACGAGCGGGAGTCCGGGCGGGCGCCCGGGTTCGAGAACATCCCGGCGATCGTGGCGGCGGTGGCCTCCCTGCGGGCGGTACGGGCCGAGGCGGCCCAGGAGGCGGTACGGCTGCGGGAGCTGACGGAACGGATCCGGACGCGGGTACCGCAGGCCGTACCGGACGTGGAGGTCGTCGGCGACCCCGAGCGGCGGCTGCCCGGGATCGTCACCTTCTCCTGCCTCTACGTCGACGGCGAGGCCCTGCTGCACGAGCTGGACCGGGAGGGCTTCTCGGTCTCCTCCGGTTCGTCCTGCACGAGCAGCACCCTGACGCCCAGCCATGTGCTGAGGGCGATGGGGGTGCTGAGCGAGGGGAACGTACGGGTGTCCCTGCCGATGGGGGCGGCCGAGGAGGACGTGGAGCGGTTCCTCGCGGTGCTGCCGGGGGCGGTGGCGGGGGTCCGGGAGAAGCTGGGCGCACCGGCGGCACCGGCCGCCCAGCAGGGTCCCGGGGAGGTGCTCGTCGACTCCCTCGGCAAGCGGTGCCCCGTCCCGGTCATCGAACTGGCGAAGGTGTTCGGTCAGGTGCCGGTCGGCGGGACCGTACGGGTCCTCTCCGACGACGAGGCGGCCCGCCTGGACATCCCGGCATGGTGCGAGATGCGGGGGCAGGAGTACATCGGGGAGGAGCCGGCGGAAGGAGGTACGGCGTACTTGGTCCGCCGCACGAGCTGACCGGCCTCGGGGTGCGGGGCTGGGTGGCAGACGAAAAGCCGCAGCTCAGCTCAGGTGGGCCTGGACTTCCTGCGCGGCCTCGTCCCCGTACGCCTTGGTGAATCGCTCCATGAAGTGCCCGCGGAGCAGCCGGTACTCCTGCGTCCCCACGGTCTCGATGACCAGCGTCGCCAGCATGCAGCCCACCTGAGCGGCGCGCTCCAGCGAGACGCCCCAGGCCAGTCCCGACAGGAACCCCGCGCGGAAGGCGTCGCCGACACCCGTGGGGTCGGCCTTGCGCTCCTCCTCAGGGCAGCCGACCTCGATCGGGTCCTCGCCGACCCGCTCGATGCGCACGCCCCGCGAGCCGAGCGTGGTGACGCGGTGGCCGACCTTGGCCAGGATCTCGTCCTCGCTCCAGCCGGTCTTGGACTCGATGAGGCCCTTCTCGTACTCGTTGGAGAACAGGTACGTCGCGCCGTCCAGCAGTATCCGGATCTCCTCACCCTCCATCCGGGCGATCTGCTGGGAGAAGTCGGCGGCGAAGGGGATCCGGCGGGAGCGGCACTCCTCGGTGTGGCGGAGCATCGCCTCCGGGTCGTCGGCGCCGATGACGACCAGGTCGAGGCCGCCCACACGGTCGGCGACGGTCTTCAGCTCGATGAGCCGGGCCTCGCTCATCGCACCGGTGTAGAACGAGCCGATCTGGTTGTGGTCGGCGTCGGTGGTGCACACGAAGCGGGCGGTGTGCAGGGTCTCGGAGATCCGGACCGAGTCGGTGTCCACGCCGTGCCGGTCGAGCCAGGACCGGTACTCGTCGAAGTCGAAGCCGGCGGCCCCGACCAGGATCGGCCTGGTGCCGAGCTGGCCCATGCCGAAGGCGATGTTGGCGCCGACGCCGCCCCGGCGCACGTCCAGGTTGTCGACCAGGAAGGAGAGCGAGACCGTGTGCAGCTGGTCCGCGACGAACTGGTCGGCGAAACGGCCGGGGAAGGTCATGAGGTGGTCGGTGGCGATGGAGCCGGTGACTGCGATGCGCACGTCGGCATTCTCCTGCGGGAGGCTGGATTGACAGTTCACGCTACCCGGTCGGCTGCCGGGGCTGTAGGTGGCGAAACTACCCGATAGTAGATCTTTCTTCGCGGCTTGAGCAGGCCTACGGTGCGGTCATGACGAACCTCAAGTTCCGCTCCGCCGCCCCGGCCGACCTCGACGGCGACCTCGACGGCGGCCTCGCAGCGCTGCGCGGCGACTGCGCCCGGATGGCTCCGCACTGGACGGTTCCCGAGCACGCGACGTCACGGCCGGTGCCGCCGTCCCTGATTCACGGGGTGAACGTGCCGGCGCGGTCCGCGCGGCTGCTGGACGCGATGTCGGACTACGGCGACTGACGCGCGGGCGCACTCCGCAGGGAACCGCACGCTCCCCTCGCGCGTCCCATCGCCGTCCCCCAGGCGGGGGATGCGGGATACGACCAGCGAGGAGCGATGCGGTGAACACCGAGCGACCCGAGAACCGCGAGCACCCCGAGGGCTCCGAGCAGCCCGAGAGCGCCGTGGGCCCTGGGGGTGCCGGGAGCCAGGAGGGCTCCGAGGGAGCCGAGGACTCGGGAAAGCCCGAGCCGACGATCGCGACGGAGGACGGCGCGCCCGGGAAGGACGACGGCAAGCACAGCACGGACGACGCGGACGACGTTGTCGGCACTGAGACCGCTGTCGGCGCTGATGGCGCTGAGGCCGCTGATGGCTCTGAGGCGGCTGTCCGCGCTGAGGGGCCCGGCGGCCCGGAGAGCGACATGGAGGGTGGGCGTGCCGGGCGGCGGCGGTCGCGGCTCGCCGTCGTCTCCGTCGCCGCCGCCGTGCTGCTGGTCGGCGGCGGTGGCGCCTATCTCGCGGCGAGCAGTGACGCCGGAGGCCGTACCCCCGGCGACGGTGCCCCTCCCGGGCCGCTCGCCCTGGACGGCTGGAGCGGCACGGGCGGTATCGCCCCGGGCGAACCGGACCCGTACGGGGCGACGTACGTGGCCCGGGGCGATCTGCCGGCCGGGCCCGGCTCCGCGCCGGTGTACGTCCCGGAGGGCCAGGTAGGCAAGGACGCGGTGGTCCGGCTGGCCAGGGCGCTCGGTGTCGGCGGCGCTCCGGTGGCCGAGGGGCGGATCTGGCGGGTCGGCGGCAAGGACGGCTCCGGGCCGAGCCTCCAGGTGAACCGGGACGCGCCGGGAAGCTGGACCTACAGCCGGTATGCGCCGGGCACCGACGACTGCAGGAAGGGTGTGCTCTGCGTGCACGACCCGATGGCCCCCGCGGGCACCGCGGTGAGCGTGGCGAAGGCGACCGGGGCCGCCGCGCCGGTGCTGAAGGCGGCCGGTCTGGACGACGCGAAGATCGACGCGAGCCAGGTCATGGGCAGCCAGCGGGTGGTCAACGCCGATCCGGTGGTCGGCGGGCTGCCGACGTACGGCTGGACGACCGGCCTGACCGTGGACCGGCGGGGTGAGCTGGTGGGCGGGCACGGACTGCTCGGGGCTCCGGCGAAGGGCGACACATATCCCGTGCTGAGCGCCGGGAAGACGCTGAAGCTGATGAACGCGGCCCCGAAGGGCGACCACCGGATGGGGATCGGCGGCTGTGCCAGCCCGATGCCGCTGCAGGACCGGCTGGAGCGGCCCTGCGGGGAGTCCACGGGCGCGCCGAAGCAGGGAGCGGACCCGGGCACCGACACCGTCACCGTGGAGAAGGCGGTCTTCGGGCTGGCCTCGCACTCCGTCGCCGGGCGGCAGACGCTGGTGCCGTCCTGGCTGTTCGAGGTGCGGGGGCCGGTCGGCCAGGGCGCGTCCACCGTTGCGTATCCGGCGGTCGATCCCCGGTATCTGGCCTCGGCGGCCACGCCCCCGGCTCCGTCGGCTTCCGGGACGCCGACGCCCCGGACCGTGCGGGTGACCGGTTACCTGGCCGACGATCGGGAGCTGACCGTGAGCTTCTACGGCGGGGTGTGTGCCGACTACGAGGTGGCCGCGAAGGAGAGCGGCGAGCGGGTGACCGTGACGGTGACCGAGCATCGCCGGCCGGACAAGGTGTGTGTGCTGATCGCCAAGGAGTACGCGAAGACGGTACGGCTGGCTGCGCCACTGGACGGGCGGACGGTGGTCGGTGCCGACGGCAGCCGTATTCCGCAGGGCAAGCCGGGGGCGCTGCGTCCCCACACGCCGGCACGGACTCGCTAGCCTCCCGGCGTACGACGAAGGCGGCGGCCCCGTGCCGGGGTCGCCGCCTTTTCAGACCGTCGGCTCAGCTGAAGGAGTCGCCGCAGGCGCAGGAGCCGGTCGCGTTCGGGTTGTCGATCGTGAAGCCCTGCTTCTCGATCGTGTCCACGAAGTCGATGGTGGCGCCGCCCAGGTAGGGAGCGCTCATCCGGTCGGTGACGACCTTGACCCCGCCGAAGTCCTTCTCGACGTCGCCGTCGAGCGAGCGCTCGTCGAAGAAGAGCTGGTAGCGCAGGCCGGAGCAGCCGCCGGGCTGGACGGCGACACGCAGCGCGAGGTCGTCACGGCCTTCCTGGTCGAGCAGGGCCTTGACCTTGGCCGCGGCGGCGTCGGTCAGGATGATGCCGTCGGTGACGGTGGTGGTCTCGTCCGATACGGACATCTACATCTCTCCCGGGTTGTACGGAGACTGCTTGCCGACGAGTGCAACCGGCGCTTCCGCGGATTCATTCCGGGCCGGGCAGTCCTGTCGCGTTTTTCCTTCTCTTCATGCTCGCACATGCCCGTGAGCACCGGCAGCGGCCTGTGGAGGGACCTTGCGGGGAGCCGAGCGGGATTCACGTCACATCGACGCTATGGCCATCGTCAAACTGACGTGAACCAGTTATGATAGATAGCGTCAGTTAGACGAAAAGTAGAAAGGGTGCGTGTCGTGACCACCGCCCAGACCCCGGAGCTCGACGTGCAGCCGACTCCGCTCGCCCTGCTGCTGCTCGGCCGTGAGGCCGACCCGAAGAGCGAGCGGGGCGTCGAGTGCCCCGGTGACCTGCCGTCGCCGTCCGACCCCGACCTGGTCGAGCGCGCCCGCGCGGCCAAGGAGAAGCTCGGCGACAAGGTCTTCGTGCTCGGCCACCACTACCAGCGCGACGAGGTCATCCAGTTCGCCGACGTCACGGGTGACTCCTTCAAGCTGGCCCGGGACGCGGCCGCGCGCCCCGAGGCCGAGTACATCGTCTTCTGCGGTGTGCACTTCATGGCCGAGTCGGCGGACATCCTCACCTCCGACGACCAGAAGGTCGTACTGCCCGACCTCGCCGCCGGCTGCTCCATGGCCGACATGGCGACGGCCGAGCAGGTGGCGGAGTGCTGGGACGTGCTGACGGAGGCCGGGGTCGCCGAGCAGGTGGTCCCCGTCTCGTACATGAACTCCTCGGCGGACATCAAGGCGTTCACCGGCAAGCACGGCGGCACGATCTGCACCTCGTCCAACGCCAAGCGGGCGCTGGACTGGGCCTTCGAGCAGGGCGAGAAGGTGCTGTTCCTGCCGGACCAGCACCTGGGCCGCAACACCGCCGTCCGGGACATGGGCATGTCCCTGGACGACTGCGTGGTCTACAACCCGCACAAGCCGAACGGCGGCCTGACCGCGGACGAGCTGCGCGCGGCGAAGATGATCCTGTGGCGGGGCCACTGCTCGGTCCACGGCCGCTTCAGCCTGGACTCGGTCAACGACGTGCGCGCCCGCATCCCCGGCGTGAACGTCCTCGTCCACCCCGAGTGCAAGCACGAGGTCGTCGCCGCCGCGGACCACGTCGGCTCGACGGAGTACATCATCAAGGCCCTGGAGGCGGCCCCGGCGGGCTCCAAGTGGGCCATCGGCACCGAGCTGAACCTGGTCCGGCGGCTGGCGAACCGTTTCGCGCCCGAGGGCAAGGAGATCGTCTTCCTCGACAAGACGGTCTGCTTCTGCTCGACCATGAACCGCATCGACCTGCCGCACCTGGTCTGGGCCCTGGAGTCCCTGGCCGAGGGCAACCTGGTCAACCGGATCGAGGTCGACAAGGAGACGGAGGCGTTCGCGAAGCTGGCGCTGGAGCGGATGCTGGCGCTGCCGTAGTCCGAGAGCCCCAGGAGTCCACGGCCCCCGGCCGGCCTCTTCGGCCGGCCGGGGGCGTCGTCGTCAGGGATGCCCGCAGAACGGTGCCGAAATACTCAGGCCGCCGTCGACCACCAGGTTCTGGCCGGTGATGTACTCGGCGGCGGGCGACAGCAGGAAGTCGACGGCGTCGGCGACCTCCTGGGGGGAGCCGGGGCGGCCCTTGGGGATGTGCGGGACGATGTCGTCGGCGGTCAGGCCGGTGGCCCTCAGGTAGTGGCCCAGGGAGTCCGTCGTGATCATCCCGCCGGTCACCACGTTGACGTTGACACCCTTGGGCGCCAGCTCGGCCGCGAAGTAGCGGGCCCAGGCCTCCAGGGCCGCCTTCTGGGCGCCGATGGCCGCGTATCCGGGGATGGCACGCCCGGCGGCCAGCGACGAGACGGCCGCGATCCGTCCCCCGCGGTCCATGAGCCGGACGGCGTGCTGGGCGGCGACCACGAAGGACTGGGAGTTCATGGCGTGGCTGCGCGCGAGGTGGCGCAGTTCCACCTGCTCAACGGTCTTCGCGGGACCCGCCGCCGCGTTGGCGACGAGGTGGTCGAGCCGGCCGTACCGCTCCTCGACGAAGGCGAACAGCTCCGCGATCTGCCCGGGGTCCTCCACGTCGGCCCGGCACAGGCTGCCCTCTCCCCCCGCCTTCTCCACCTCCTCCAGGGCGCTGTGCGCGGCCTCCTCGTCCTGCTTGTAGTTGATCACCACATGGCCCCCGCGCCGGGCGAGCGTGACCGCCACGGCCCGCCCGATGCCTCGGGAGGCGCCCGTGACGAGGGTGACCTGGTCCGATCCCGTACGTCCACTCACGCGGCATCCCTCCGCCCGGCGCCGAAGTCCTCCGGCCCGCACCAGCGCAGCACCGTGCCGCCGTAACTCATGCCCGAGCCGAACGAGACCAGCAGGACCTCGTCGCCGGGGCGCAGCCGGCCCGACTCGACGGCCTCCCACAGGGCCAGGATCACGCTGGACCCGCTGGTGTTGCCGAGCCGGTCCGCCACGACGACGCCCTTGCTCTCCGGCTGGCCGAGTTCGCGGACCAGCCGGCGCAGCAGTGTCGGGTTGGCCTGGTGGGAGACGATCAGGTCGACGTCGTCCAGCGTGGTCCCGGCCGCCTTGACGACCTGTTCGACGAAGTCCGGGATGACGTCCAGCGCGAAGTCGCGCACTCCCCCGCCGTCCATGCGCATGTAGTTGGGCCCGCTGAAGCGGTTGGGCAGACCCTCGGGCGGGTCCAGACGCTCCGTGAAGGCCGTGTAGTACAGCTCCGGTTTGGTGCGCATCAGCGTGGGCCCGACCCCCTGCCCGTCCCGGCACGCCTCCAGCAGGTAACAGCCCGCGCCGTCACCGAAGATGGCGTGCCCGGTGCGGTCCTCGGGGTCCAGGCACTGGGCGACCGTGTCGGCGATGACGACGGCGACCCGGTTGTACTCCCCGGAGCGGATGTACTTCACGCCGACGTCGAGCGCGAACACGCCGCCCGCGCAGCCGCCCGCGTTGATGTCGAAGCCCCTGATGTCGAAGAGGCCCGCCTTGCGCAGCACGGCCGCGGCCATGGCCGGCAGCATGTGGTCCGGGGTGCCGGTGCAGCAGATGACGAGGTCTATGGTCTCCGGGGCGATGCTCGCGCGGGCGCAGGCGTCCTGGAGCGCCCCGACCGCGAGGTCGGAGGTCAGCTGGCCGGGCCGGGCCACCCGGCGCGTGGTGATTCCCAGCTTGGTCCGAATCCATTCGTCACTGGTGTCGAAACGGGCGACGATTTCTTCGTTCGATATCTCGAGGTCGGGCACAAAACGCCCTACCGACCGAATGCCCACGGATACCGGAGCAGTATTCCACACCGTCCGCACACCCCTTTCCAAAAGGCTTGCCTTGTATTGCACGGTCACTCACGATTAAATAATCCTGCCGCGTTTCGGCTCCGTTTCCAGGAAAGGTCCTCATGTCTCGTGCCGTTGCTCTCATCACCGGCGGAACCTCGGGTTTGGGTCTCGCGACCGCACAGCGGCTGCAGGCCGACGGCATGCGGGTGGTGCTGGTCGGCCGCTCACGGGAGCGGGGTGAGGAGGCGGTCTCGCGGCTGGGCGGCGAGGCGGTGTTCGTGCCCGGGGACGTCGCTGTCGAGGGCGATGTGGAGCGGGCCGTCGGGGCCGCCGTCGAGCAGGGGGCGCTGCGGGCCGTGGTGAACTGCGCGGGCCGCGCGCACGCGGCGCGGGTGGTGAGCCGCTCCGGTCCGCACCCCCTGAAGGAGTTCACCGAGGTGATCGAGGCCAATCTGATCGGCACCTTCAACGTCGTCCGCCTGGCCGCCGACGCGATGGCGGCCAATGAGCCGGTCTCCGCAGAGCGCGGAGTCATCGTCAACACCGCCTCCATCGCCGCGTTCGACGGCCAGATCGGGCAGGCCGCCTACGCCGCCTCCAAGGCCGGAGTGGCCGGCATGACCCTGCCTCTGGCCCGGGACCTCGGGCCGTTGCGGATCCGGGTGGTCACCGTGGCCCCGGGGCTGTTCGACACCCCGGCGGCCGATGTGCTGCCCGCCGACAAGAAGGCCGAACTGGCCGGACTGGTGCCTCATCCGCGCAGGTGGGGAGCGGCGGAGGAGTTCGCGGAGCTGGTGCTCCACATCCTCCGCAACCCCATGCTCAACGGCGAGACGATCCGGCTCGACGCCGGCCTGCGGCTGCCGGCCCGCTGAGCCGGCCGGGCCGTTCGCACGGCGCGCGGGGCGGGCATCGGTTGGCCCCGCGCGCCGTGCAGCTACCACGCGACCGGCAGTTCCTGGCATCCGTAGACGATGGCGCCGTCCCGCATCCGCACCTGGTCCGCCGGGACCGTCAGGCGCAGTCGGGGCAGCCGGTCGAGCAGGACCTGGAAGCCGATCCGCAACTCGGCGCGGGCCAGTTGCTGGGCCACGCACTGGTGCACGCCGAAGCCGAAGGCCACGTTGCCGGAGGGCACGCGCGCGATGTCGAAGCGGTCCGGGTCCGTGAAGCGCTCGGGGTCCCGGTTGGCGGCGGGCAGCGACACGGTGACGGTCTGCCCGGCGCGCACGGTCTCCCCGCCCAGCTCCACGTCCTCGGCCGCGCCGCGCGAGATGCCGAACTGGATGACGGTCAGATAGCGCAGAAGTTCCTCGACGGCGCTGTTCATCAGTCCGGCGTCGGCGCGCAGGGCGGCGAGCTGGTCCGGGTGGGTCAGCAGGGTGTAGGTGCCCAGCGAGAACATGTTCGCGGTGGTCTCGTGGCCCGCGGTGAAAAGCTGGAACGCCACACTGGTGAGTTCCACATCGGAAAGTTCCGCCGACTGCACGAGTCCGCTCAGCAGATCGTCGCCGGGCTCTTTCTGCTTGAGCGCCACGACATTCGCGAGGAATTCGAAGATGATGCGGTAGCAGTCCTTCACCTCTTCGGCGGAGGAGTCGATGCGCAGCATCTTCTCGGAGACGGGCTGGATGTCCTGCCAGTCGGCGTACTGAATTCCCAGGAGATCGCAGATGACCCGGGACGGCAGCGGCATGGCGAACGCGGTGACGAGGTCCGCGGTGTCCGCGCCGTCCGCCTGCATCCGGTCGATCAACTCGTTCGCGACCGCGGCGATCTTCGGTTCCATCTCCCGCATCCGGCGGGTGCTCAGCTCGCCGGTGAGCAGCCGCCGGTACTTGGTGTGCTCCGGCGGGTCCATGCCGACGAACATGCCGGGCACGTCCTCCTCGGGCGGCTGGCCGTCGCCCAGGACGTCATGCACCGCGGAGTGCCGGATGCGCGGGTTCGAGCTGAACCGGGAGTCGGACAGCACCTGCCGGGCCAGCTGGTGGCTGGTGACGATCCAGCCCTCATGGCCGTCGGCATAGGTCAGCGGGGCCACGGGGCAGCGCCCGCGCATCTCGGACAGCTCCGGCGGGGGATCCAGCGGGTGGACCCGTGCCGTGGGGATACGGGGTGGCGTGGTTTCCTGCTGGGTCATACGCGCTCCTGGTTCGTGGTGCGGGCGCGGAGCAGTTCCGCGGTGCGCTCCGCGAGGGCCGTGCGCTCCGCTGCGGACAGCAGGCCCTCGGGCGAGGTGATCTCGATGCTGAGCCGGCCGTCGTACGAGGTGACGACGAACAGCAGCAGGCCGTGCATGGTGGTCGTGGTGTAGCCGCGGAAGTCCGTGATGCGCAGACCCCGCGGTGCGGTGAACTCGGGGATGGGACCGAGATTGGTGACGACGAGGTCGACGGAGACGGGTTCGGCGGCGGCGAACTGGCCGGCCTGGAGGATCGCGCGCTCGGCCTCGCCGTCGTCGATGGCCTTGTCGAGGCGCTCCTTGATGACCCGGCCGACTTCGGTCGGATCGGCGCCGCGCGGGACGGAGACGGCCGTCTCGACGCCGCTGACGAAGTTGGTGGACTCCTCGACGGTCACCACCGGTTCGGTCCGGTTCCGCAGGTCCACCGGGCAGCCGCAGACCAGGTCCAGGGCGTCCGCGCCAGGGCGTCCCTCGCGTACGGCGACGGTCGCGGCGCCCGCCACGAAGCCGTGCACCGAGAAGGAGTCGGCGCGCAGCACGTCCCGCAGCAGGGCGGTGTCCTCGGTGTCGAGCCGCAGCCGCTGGGGCACCACCCGCAGCGGCTCCGGGGAGGGGGCAGCGGCCAGGGCCGCGCGCAGTGCGTCCCGGTCCACCGCGCTCTCCACGACACCGGCCGTGTGACGGTCCTTCAGCAGGGTCTCGGCGGACAGCTGGGCCGGGGCCGCGGGGGTGGCGTAGGGCGATGTCCGGCCCTCGGTGAGCGCGGTGTAGTTGCGGCACAGCTTCTCGAGCAGGGTGACGCCGCCGCGCCCGTCGATCATGCTGTGGTGCAGGACGAGGATGATGCGCGCGCTGTGCTCGGAGCGCACGAGGACGAGCCGGCACAGCTGCTCGGTGGAGTCCAGCGGGCGTGCCATCTCGGCCAGGTAGACGGCCTCCTCGTCCTCGGGTGTGCCGTCGGTCTCCCGCAGGGTGACCTCGGGCAGCCGACCGGGCGGAATCCGGAAGAAATAGCCGTTCTCGTCCCGTCCGAGATTTCCCGTCAGGAGTGGAACCGCATGGCACAGCGCCTTGAACGCCTGGATGAGTCGGCCCGGGTCCACTGCGCCGGCGGCGGCTATCGAATAAGAACCGGACCAGTCGACAAACGCGTGATAAGCCTCGCTGGGATCCAGGTACCGCAGCCGTGACATCAAGCACTCATTCCCATCGGAGCCGTCCAGTAAAATACCGTGCGCCGGCGTTCCGAATTGGTTCGGCAAGAATTCTCACGGAACGCGTGACCTCAGTATTTCCGGACGTCACCCGAGGTGTCTTCCGCCCAAGAACCAGGTCCGCGAGCCCGTCTCCGGGCCGGGCTCGCCGAGCTGGGACCTGGACCATCGACCAGTGTGGTGAACGCCCCGTGGAACGGGTCAGGCGCCACGAGCTCCGATGGAATGGCCGTGGGGCGTGGTGAAGGAGCCCATGGCGGCGATGAGCTGGGCTCTCGTGCTGACGCCGGACTTGGCGAGCACGTTGGAGACATGGAACTTGACAGTTTTCTCGGTGACGCACAGGGCCGTCGCGATGGCCTTGTTGGACAGCCCCTGACAGAGCAGGGCGAGGACGCCGTTCTCGCGCTCGGTGAGCAGGTCCCGGAAGCGGTGGTCCACTCCCGGGGGCGTACAGCCTGCTCGGACGGCCTGCAGCAGACAGGCGGTGAGCTCCGAGGAGGCGAAGCCGCCGTCATCCACGACCGCGTGGACGGCGTGGACGACGTCGTCGTTGGCCGCGTTGCGGTGGACGACTCCGCGCACATTGCCTCTGACCAGGTCGGCCAGTCGCTCGGGGCTCATCGCCTCGATGCCGTAGACAACGGTGGCAGGAGGGCTGGAGACGGCCCGGTCCAGTTCCTGGACCAGTTCGGTCAGCCCGGCCTCCAGCAGGACGACATCGGGTCGGAATTCGGCAACCCCCTTCACCGCCTGTCGTTCGTCCGCCGCTTCCGCGACCACGGAGATTCCCGGGTCCTGAGCGAGCAGCATTTTCAAACCGAATCGTGCGTGCGGATGACTGTCGCACACCATGACATCGACCGGGTTCCGTATGGAATGGAACCGACTCTTACCCGTGAGACTGACCGGCAATGGGCTCCCCCTACCTCGTACCGTCAACCTCAGGCAGGCTAATCGAACGCCGGTGCGCCACACAAGAGTTCAGCCACCTCGACTCGATCACATCGCAAATATGTACGCTTTCATTCATTTCTCCGTTCGCGCTCGCCCAGTACCACGTCTGTCACGGAAATCGCCTCGCACGGGCAGTTGTCCGACGCGATCTTGACTGATTTCTCGCTGCCGGGTGGCGCAAAATGCTCGTGGAGGATCACGCGGCCGTCCGTGTCCCGTTGGTCGAATATCTCCGGCGCGCTCAGCGCGCACATGCCCGAGCCGCAGCAGCGGTCCAGGTCGACGGTGATGCGCAGGGTCACGGACAGGCCACCGGCTCCCGGCGCCGGACCGGCGACACCGTCATAGGCATGTGATTGGGGTTGACCGTGGCCCACGGCATCTCCTTGACCTTGACTCCGTCGGCGAGCGTCAGCTGCCAACGGCGGACGATCGTGCCCAGCACCACATGCATCATCGCCCAGGCGAACTGTTCGCCGATGCAGTGCCGGGGACCCGCCCCGAACGGTGTGTAGGCGCCCTTGGGGAGACGTGCGACCGGCATGTCCAGCCAGCGGTCCGGGTCGAAGCGCAGCGGGTCGGGGAAGAGGTCGGGGTCGCGGTGCACGGCGTACGGGCTGTAGAACAGCTCGGTGCCGGCCTTCACATGGCCGCCGCCCAGCGGGAAGTCCCGTACGGCGCGCCGGGAGATGACGAGGATCGGCTGCCGGACCCGCATGAGCTCCTGCAACACCCGCCGGTTGTAGGGCAGGTTGCCGACGTCGGCCATCTCGAAGTCCCGCTCGCCGACGACCTCCAGGACCTCCGCGCGCACCCGCTCCGCCATCTCCGGGTGCCGGGCCAGCTCGTAGAAGAGCCAGGCCATGGCGGTGGCGGCGGTCTCCGAGCCGGCCATGGTGACCGAGACGATCTGGTTGCACAGCTCCTCGTCGGTCATCGGACGTCCGGTCTCCGGGTCACGGGCCGCGAGCAGCATGGACAGCATGCCCGCCGTGCCGGGTTCGGCGGCGCCCTGCCGGTAGGCCAGCATGACGCGGCTGATCGCCTCGCGGAGCTGGGCGAAGGCCGCGTCGAAGCGGCGGTTCATGGGCAGCGGCAGCTTCTCCAGCAGGTCGCCCGGCGACACCGTGCGCCACATGATGGCCTCCAGCACGGTGGGCAGGATCGCCGCCAGCTCCTCGTGCGCGGCCCGGTCCACGACCGAGCCGAACATGGTGCGGGCCAGGATGTTGAAGGTGATGTCCCGCATGGCCTTGTCCACCGGGATCTCGTCGCCGGCCCGCCAGTGCGCGGTCTTCTCCTCGGTGACCTCGCGCATCACCTGGACGTACCGGGTGATCTCGTCACGGTGGAAGGAGGGCTTGATCATGGCCTGCTGGCGGCGGTGCTCGTCGCCGTAGGCGTGGATCACGCCGTTGCCGGTGAGCGGGCGGACCTTGTCGTAGAACCGGCCCTTGTCCAGCAGATCCTTGCGGTCCGTGAGCAGGGCGTGGATCAGCGGCGGTGAGGTCACGAACAGCGAGGGCATCGGGCCCAGGTCCACGCGGACCAGGTCGCCGTGGGCGCGCAGCGAGGTCAGAAAGCCCAGCGGACTGCGCATCAGGGCCAGCGCGTGGCCGAGTCCGGGCACCCGGCCGGGGGCGGTCGTGTACGAGACGCTCACGCGTGCGCCTCCGAGGTCGGCGCGGCCAGCCGGCAGTAGGCGCGGTCGCTGTAGACGGTGCGGTCCAGGTGCAGGGTGAGCATCCCGGAGCGGACACCGTTCCACCGGTGCCCCGGCCCGTTGTAACGGGACGTCAGGTACGACCACTGGAGGTTGCCGGCCATCATGTGCCACAGCGCGTCCAGGTAGGCGCGGATGTCGTCGCGGCGGCCCAGTTCGCCCGCCTCGATGGCCGCCCTGGCCTTCATGAACTCGGCCCGCTTGCCGTCGATGAGGGCGAACAGGCGGTCCACACCCTCCTGGAGGCCGAGTCCCTCGCTCAGCCGCAGGACCGAGAGGGCGTTGACGTAGTCGTCCATCATCGCCTCGGCCCGGAAGGAGAACATGTCGTTCGTCAGCATGATGTGCACCAGCGCGATGTCGATGATCTCGCGCAGTTCCGCGTGCCGCTCAAGGTCCTCGGTCAGGTCGATGCCGAGCCCGTACTCGCCGAGCACGAAGTACATGCCCATGCCGACGCTGTCCTTGCGGACGCCTATGTAGGTGTCGTAGTCGAAGACCCGGTCCTCCGTGCGGGAGGTGATCTCGTGGACGCACCCGGCGAGGAAGCGCCGCACCTCCGCGAGGAACCGGTCCCACACGGCGGGCGGCATGTCCGCGCGCATCTCCTTCCACAGTCCCTGGAGGACCGAGCCCCACATCTCGGTGCCGTCGGCCTGCTCGTCGAGGATGCCTGCCAGCAGGACGAACAGTTCCTGGGCCGCGGCGGGGTCCTTGCCGAGCTTGTCCCGGTCCACCATCGCGTTGTCGAACACCGAGAGGTACTCGGTGTACTTGCACAGGTGGCGCAGCCGGTCCTCGCGGGCCGTGGGCAGCACCAGACAGGTCCACAGGGAGGCGGTCTCCTCCAGGAGGAGGTCCATCTCCCGGGGGTCGTCCATGGCGAAGCCCATGGTCTCGCGGACCCAGGCGTCCGACTCCCGCCGGATGTCCTCCGTCTGCGGGTGGCTGCACGCGGGGAGCAGATAGGGGAACTCTGGGAGATAGATCTCCGTGCCGTCCGAGAACGGCTTCGGGATGGTCGACATCCGGTCATTCACCTTTCACGATGCACGCAGGCTGCCGCCAGCGACTCCAGCTCGGTCAGCGCGGGAGGCTGGAGGCCGGCGCCGCGCAGGGCCTGGACCGCTCCGGTGTGCCGCTCGCCGATCATCCGCTCGATGACGGCGGGCGCTCCGGTCGCGCGGACCACGTCCCGCAGTTCGGCGAGGTCGTCGAGACCGAGCCACTCGGATCCGTAGAGCAGGTCCAGCCGGGCGTGCTGCGCGGGGTCCGCCATGTTCCGGGCGACCGTGATGAGCGCGGTCGGCTTGCCCTTGCGGGCGTCGTCCAGCGGCTCCTTGCCGGTCAGCTCGGGCGCGCCGAACAGGCCGATCATGTCGTCGCGCAGCTGGAAGGCCTCGCCCAGCAACAAGCCGAAGGTGTCGTACGCCGCGAGCAGCGCCTCGTCCGCGCCGGCCAGCGCCCCACCGATCTGCAGGGGATAACGGATGGTGTAGCTCGCCGTCTTGTGTCGGACGATCTTCAGCGCGTCGGAGAGGTCGCCACCCCGCGCCTCGCCGACGAGGTCGAGGAACTCCCCGTACAGCGCCGAGATGCGCAGCCGGGCGAACAGCCGGCGGGCGCGCTCGTCCTGTACCACCAGGGGGCTGTCGTGGTAGATCTCCTCCGACCAGACCAGGCAGGCGTCCCCGGCGAGCAGCGCACCGTGGTGCCCGAACGCCTGGCTCTCGCCCTGCCAGTCCTGTTCGGCGTGCCACTTGTCGAGGGACAGATGGACGGTGGGCCGGCCGCGCCGCAGATCGCTGTGGTCGATGATGTCGTCGTGGATCAGGGCCGCGGTGTGGAACAGCTCCAGCGCGGCGGCCACCGCGACGAGGTCGGTGTCGTCCGCGGATCCGCCGGCGCCCCGCCACCCCCAGTAGCAGAACAGGGGGCGGATCCGTTTGCCGCCGTTCAGGATGAAGTCCCGCAGGACCACGAGCACCTGGCGGGCCGCCGGGTCGGGCTCGTCAGTGATCCGCCGCTGCAGGAAGCACTCGAGACTCCGGTCGACCCGCGCCGTGACGGCCGCGCTTTCCGTCAGCGCGTCGGTGAGGGTCACCTGTCGCGCCTGACGACCTTCATGGGCAGCTCCCCGGGAACGAGGGCACCCATGGCGATCGGCTTCACCGGCTCGCCGGTGATGGGCTGCACGGACCAGCGCTGCAGCAGGGTCGCGAGGACGGTCTGGGTCTCGAACCAGGAGAAGGACTCGCCGATGCAGTTGCGGACACCCGCGCCGAACGGCATGAACGCGCTGCGCGGCACCTCCTTGGCCCGCTCGGGCAGCCAGCGGTCGGGGTCGAACGCCTCCGGGTTGTCGTACACCTTCGGGTCGTGGTGGACGGCGTAGATGGAGTACAGGACCTCGGTGCCGGCCGGGATGAGGTGACCGCCGAGTTCGGTGGCCTTCACGCACTTGCGGCCCAGCGCCCACACCGGCGGGTACAGCCGCAGCGCCTCCTGGATGACCCGCCGGGTGTAGTCCAGGGCGCGCAGGTCGCCGGCCTCGACCGGACGGTCGCCGACGACCTCGTCGACCTCCTCCTGCATCCGGCGCTGCACCTCGGGGTGGCGGCCGAGCAGCATGCAGGTCCAGCTCATGGCGCTCGGCGTGGTCTCGGACCCCGCCGTCAGGAGCGTCATGAACTCGTCCTGGATCTGCTTGTCGGTCATCGACTTGTTGCCCTCGTCACGCGCGGTGAAGAGGAGGTTCATCAGGTCGTCCGGCCGCTCGCCGATGCCCTTGTCCTTGGCCCGGTAGTCGGCGATGATGCGCCGCCCCATCGAGTAGAGCCGGCCGATCGCGCTGTGGAACTCCCGGCTGGACTTGTTGGGAATGCGGTCGAGCAGGCCGGGCGGAATGGCCGCGCGCTTCTCCACACCGGAAATCACGATCGGCATGGACTTGTAGACCTCGGCCACGTCCTGTTCCACCATGTCCGTGGAGAACAGTGCCTTGATGACGATGCGTACGGCGAGTTCGTAGAACATGTTGTACATGCCGACGCGCTGGCCGTCCCGCCAGGTGTCGAACACGTCGGTCGCCGACTCGCGCATCACGTCGACATACGTGGCGATCTTCTCGTGGTGGAAGGCCGGCTGCATGAGCAGGCGCTGCCGGCGGTGGAAATCACCCTCGGACAGCAGGATTCCGTTGCCGAGCAGCGGGCGCGCCTGGTCGAACTGCATCCCCTTTTCGAAGGACTTGGCCTTGCGGACGAGAATGTCGTACAGCATGTCGTGGTCGCTGACCACATAGGCCTGTTTGGTGCCGAGCCAGATCCGTACCAGGCCGCCCTGCTCGCTGACGCTCTGGAAGAACCTGAGCGGGTTGCGGAACATCTGTACGGCGTGGCCCGCGAGCGGAATGCGCCCCGGCATCGGAGGAACTGACGGTGCGGCGGTCGCGAGTGCCATGGTTCTTCTTGCCTCCGTGGGTGGGACGTAGAGGGGGGTACGTCGAGGGGATGCAGGACGGCCGGGCGCGGGTCAGGACCAGGTGACGGGCAGCTCGGCGAGGCCTCGGAAGACGAATCCGCCCGGCAGGTACCGGGGCTCGAAGCCGTCCGCGAGGCGCAGTCCGGGCAGCGCCTCCACCAGCGTCTGCAGGGCGATCTGCGACTCCAGGCGGGCGAGGGAGGCTCCCACGCAGAAGTGGATGCCGTGGCCGAAGCCGAGGTGGCGCGGCGGGCCCTGCCGGTCGAGGCGGAAGGTGTCGGGGTCGTCGACCCACTCGGGGTCGCGTCCGGCGGCGGCGAACATCACGCGCAGCCTGGCCCCTTCGGGGACCTCGGTGTCGCCGACCCGCAGGGCCTTGGTGGCGACGCGAGGCGCGCCCTGCACCGAGGAGTCGAAGCGCAGCGCCTCTTCCACGGCGGCGGGGACCAGCTCCGGGTCCTTGACGATCTGCTCCCACAACGCGCGGTCGCGCAGCAGCTGGTGGACCGCGTTGGAGATCAGGTTGGTGGTGGTCTCGTGCCCCGCCGCGATCATCACGCGCAGGGCGACGACGGCGTCCTCGACCGTGCACACCGGGTCGTCCGCGTCGGCGGCCCGCACCAGTTCGGTGAGCAGGTCGTCGGCGGGCTCCTGGCGGCGCTGCTCCAGCAGGCCGAGCACGTACTTCTCGTACGTCACCACATTGCCGGCGCAGTGCACCTGCTGCTCCGGCGGCAGCGGGACGACCTGCAGGGCGAGCCACTCGTTGTTCCACTGCTTGACCGTGGCCCGGTCCTCCTCCGGGATGCCGATGATGTCGCAGATCACCGTCATCGGAAGCGGGTAGGCGAATTCCTGGAGGAGATCGCAGCCGTCCTTCGCCGTGATGTCGGCGACGAGCCGCTTGGCTATCTCCCGGATCGACGCCTCACGGCGCCGCAGGGCGCGCGGGGTGAAGTACTCGCTGATGAGATTCCGGAACCGGGTGTGGGCGGGCGGGTCCACGTTGTAGAGGGCGACCCGGAAGAACAGGGAGTCGTCCAGGATCTCCTTCGCCTCCGGGCAGAAGGGATAGGAGCCGTCGAGGTTGTAGCGGCTCGTGAAATGCTCGTGGTCCCGCTGGACGGCCTCGATTTCCGCGCGTCCGGTGACGATCCATTCGTCCAGCGCGGTCTGGTGGGCGACCGGCTGTTCCTTTCGGGCGCGCGCGAATGCCGCGTAAGGACACGCGGTGTATTCCGGCGACATGGGGTCGAAGAGTTCTGCGGCGGAAGGGTCGGGCGACATCGGGAGCGCTTTCCTCCTGTATTCGGGCGGTCGCCGACCGCCGGTGGCGGCAGGATCTCGCCCGCACGATCGGATTAAAGGATCACCGACCGGCGATACGGGTGTCTTCCGCCGAGAGGCCAGGATCCGCGTGCCCGGCCAAAGACGAGGAGGTGCGGTTTCCTGGTCGCCGGACCAGGAAGCCGCACCTCCGTGAGAGCCGCCCGCGGGCCGCTGCACCCCTGCGGGCTCCGCGTCCGCGGCGTGGACGTGATCAGGCCGCCGATGGCGACCACCGCGAGAGGCTGGGCGATGAAGCCGCCCTCGCCGGTGACACCCAGGGCCATGGGAAGCAAGGCGAAGATCGTCGCCGGCGCCGTCATCAGGATGGGGCGGAGGCGGTGGCGGCCGCCCTCGATCACCGCGTCCACGACGCCGTAACCCTGTCCGCGGTACTGGTTGATCAGGTCGATCAGCACAATCGCGTTCGTCACCACGATGCCGATCAGCATCAGCATGCCGATCATCGCCGGGACGCCCCTCGGGGTGCCGGGGGGCGACCAGCAGGCCGATCGCGCCCGTCGCCGCGAACGGGACGGAGACCAGGAGGATCTTCGACCGGAGCTCGGTGCCGATCGCGCCCGTGTTGTCACCCGTCGGCCCGGCCGTGACGGTGGCGGAGCGCCGGCCGTCGATCCGGGTCAGCGACACCGGACCGTCCACCAGCTTCACCGTGGCGATGTCACCCGGCTTCACCGGGCCGAGGCGCAGCGCCTTCAGCTCCTTGTCCCGGCCCTGCTCAGCCCGCAGTACGCCGGGGTGGAGACCCGCAGTACGCCCGGGTGGAGATCAGTCCATCCGCGGACGCACCAGCCCCGACTCGTACGCGATCACCACGAGCTGTGCCCGGTCGCGCGCGCCCAGCTTGGCCATGGCCCGGTTGACGTGCGTTTTCACCGTCAGTGGGCTGACCTCCAGGCGCTCGGCGATCTCGTCGTTGGAGTGGCCGCCGGCGACCTGGACGAGCACCTGCCGCTCCCGGCCGGTGAGCGCGCCGAGCCGCTCGGAGCGGGCGGGGTCGCGGCCGTCGTCGTCGCCCTGGGCGAGGAAGCGGGCGATCAGGCCCTTGGTGGCGGCGGGAGACAGCAGGGCCTCACCGCCCGCCGCGACCCGGATGGCGTTGAGCAGCTCCTCCGGCTCGCTGCCCTTGCCGAGGAAGCCGGAGGCACCCGCGCGCAGCGCCTGGACCACGTAGTCGTCCACCTCGAAGGTGGTCAGGATGACCACGCGGACCTCCGCCAGGGAGGGGTCGGCGCTGATCAGCCGGGTGGCGGCGAGCCCGTCCGTGCCGGGCATCCGGATGTCCATGAGGACCACGTCGGCGGCCTGCTCCTTGGCCAGCCGGACCGCCTCGGCGCCGTCGGCGGCCTCCCCCACGACCTCCATGTCGGGCTCGGAGTCGACCAGTACCCGGAACGCGCTGCGCAGCAGTGCCTGGTCGTCGGCGAGCAGGACACGGATCGTCATGCGGGCTCCCCCGGGGCCGTCGTACGGGTCTCCGTACGGCTCTCGGTACGGGTCTCGGTACGGGTCTTGAGGGGCAGGATCGCATGGACGCGGAAGCCGCCGCCGAAGCGGGGTCCGGTGGTGAGGGTGCCGCCGACGGCCGTGACCCGCTCGCGCATGCCGAGCAGTCCGTGCCCGCCGCCCGCCCCGGGCACCCCGGCCGCGCCCGCCCCGTCGTCCAGCACGGTCACCTCCATGTGCGTCCCGACCCGGACGACGCTGACCTCGGCCCTGGCCTCGGACCCGGCGTGCTTCTGCACATTGGTCAGGGCCTCCTGGACGATCCGGTAGGCGGCCAGGTCGACGGCGGCGGGCAGTTCGGTGCCCTGGTCGGCACGGGCCACGTGTACCGGCAGTCCCGCGTTGCGGAAGGTGGCGGCCAGCTCCTCCAGGCGGCTGAGGCCGGGTGCGGGCTCGGTCGGTGCCTCCGGGTCACCGGACTGCCGCAGCAGTCCGACGGTGGCGCGCAGCTCGTCGAGCGCGGACCGGCTGGCCTCCCGGACGTGGGCGAGGGCCTCCTTGGCCTGGTCGGGCCTCTTGTCCATGACGTGCGCGGCGACCCCGGCCTGCACGTTCACGAGGGCGATGTGATGGGCGACGACATCGTGCAGGTCCCGGGCGATGCGCAGCCGCTCCTCGGCGACGCGGCGGCGGGCCTCCTCCTCGCGGGTGCGTTCGGCTCTCTCGGCGCGTTCCCGGATGGCCTGGACGACCGCGCGCCGGCTGCGTACGGCGTCCCCCGCGGTGGCGCCGATGCCGGTCCAGGCGAGCACGCCCAGGTTCTCCTGCGCGTACCAGGGCAGCGGGCCGCCGAGCATGGCGGCGGCCGTCAGCACGGTCATGGTGAGCAGGCCGACGCGCCAGGTGGTGGTGCGGTCGGTGGTCGCGGCGACGGTGTACAGGGCGATGACGGCGGACATCGTGACCGGGGCGCGTGGGTCGCCGGTGACGCACTCGATCACCGAGAGGGCGCCGGTGGTGGCGAGGACGGTCTTGGGGGCGCGGCGGCGGAGGACGAGCGCTACCGCGGCGAGGAGCATGAGCAGGAGGCTGAGGGGGTCGGGGGTGCGGACGCCCCAGGTGACGCCGTGCGCTCCGCGGGGGACGACGAACGAGCCGGCGACCATGCACACGAGGGCGCCTGCGGCGATGGACGCGTCCAGGGCCCAGGGGTGGGCCTTGAGGCTGCAGCGGGCGCGGTCGAGCGTGCGGGCGGTACTCACGGGTGAACAGTACGGGTGCCGTGCGGTGCCCTGTACTGGTGCCGGTCGGGGGTGGGACCGGGCGCTGCTCGCTGAAGGTGCCTCCCCCGGAGGGGGTACCCCAGCGTCCGCCTGTGCCGCCCCGGGGGCGCGGGGAACTGCGCGATCAGGCGTCGGCGGCCCGCAGTCCGCGGGCCGCCCGAGCCGGCCGGGCTCTCACCCGGGGATCAGCCCGTCGTCGCTGAGCATGTCCCGGACCTCCTCCAACGACGCGTCGGCCGACGGCAGGATCAGCTCCGAGGGTTCCAGCGAAGCGTCCGGCAGGGGCCGGCCCAGCTCACGGACCTTGTCCAGGAGGGCGTGGAGGGTGGCGCGGAAGCCGGCGCCGTCGCCGCTCTCCATCGCGGCCAGCAACTCGTCGTCCAGCTTGTTCAGCTCGACGAAGTGGGAGTCGTCCAGCTGCACCTGGCCCTCCCCCATGATCCGTACGATCACGTCGGCCTCCTCGGCTCGGGTCCCGGCCCGGGCTACTGCTTGTCGAAGCGCGGGGTGTCCTGCGGCTGCTGCTGGGTCTGCCCCTGGCCCGTGCCGCCCTCGATCGCCTGCTGCGGGGAGCCTCCGGCCAGCTCGGCCTTCATGCGCTGCAGTTCCAGCTCTACATCACTACCACCGGACAGCCGGTCCAGCTCGGCCGCGATGTCGTCCTTGGCCATGCCGGTCGGGTCGTCCAGGGCACCGGAGGCGAGCAGCTCGTCGATCGCGCCGGCGCGGGCCTGGAGCTGCTGCGTCTTGTCCTCGGCGCGCTGGATGGCCAGGCCGACGTCGCCCATCTCCTCGGAGATGCCGGAGAAGGCCTCGCCGATGCGGGTCTGGGCCTGGGCGGCGGTGTAGGTGGCCTTGATGGTCTCCTTCTTCGTCCGGAAGGCGTCGACCTTGGCCTGCAGGCGCTGGGCCGCGAGGGTGAGCTTCTCCTCCTCGCCCTGGAGGGTGGCGTGCTGCGTCTCCAGGTCGGTGACCTGCTGCTGGAGCGCGGCGCGCCGGGACAGCGCCTCGCGCGCCAGGTCCTCGCGGCCGAGCGCGAGCGCCTTGCGGCCCTGGTCCTCCAGCTTGGTGGACTGCTGCTGCAGCTGGTTGAGCTGGAGTTCCAGACGCTTGCGGCTGGTGGCCACGTCGGCGACGCCGCGGCGGACCTTCTGCAGCAGCTCCAGCTGCTTCTGGTACGAGTAATCGAGGGTCTCGCGCGGGTCCTCGGCCCGGTCAAGGGCCTTGTTCGCCTTCGCGCGGAAGATCATCCCCATACGCTTCATGACACCGCTCATGGGCTTCGCGCGCCCCCTTCTGACGGACTCCAGCTCACAGATCCTGCGACAGGACCCACAGTACGGGCCCTGACTCCATTACCGCACTGTTCGGGGAGTGATGCGCTCATCCCCGAGGACGACTGCGGACGCCACCGCTCCGGCGTGAGGAGTAGGTGATCCCCCACCCGCCCGCACCGGAACGCCCCCTCTGTCCCCCTACAGACGTCCGGTGTTGCCGGATCGTTCCCGGCCGGGCTGGGGTCCATGCCGGTGCAGCCCTTACCCTTGGGTTTTGTGTTCCGTAGCCGTGCCAAGGACGAGAAGGCTCCCGCCGACAAGACGGCGGTAGACCTCTCCAAGCAGCCCCGTGACCCGCAGGCCCCGAAGGGCAGGCCCACGCCCAAGCGCAGTGAGGCCCAGTCCCAGCGGCGCAGCGTGGCCCATACGCCGACCACCCGCAAGGAGGCCGCGAAGCGTCAGCGCGAGGAGCGGCGCCAGGCCCTGGAGCGGCAGCGCCAGGCGCTGGCCAGCGGGGACGAGCGCTACCTGCCCGCCCGGGACAAGGGTCCGGTCCGCAAGTTCGCCCGCGCCTGGGTGGACTCGCGGTTCAATGTGGCGGAGTTCTTCCTGCCGCTCGCCGTGGTGATCCTCGTGCTGAGCGTGGTGCGGGTGCCGGCGATCCAGTCGACCGCGCTGCTGCTGTGGCTGGTGGTGATCGTGCTGATCGTGGTGGACGCGGCGATCAGCGGGTTCCGGCTGAAGAAGCGGCTCGCGGAGCGCTTCCCGGACGAGAACACGCGTGGCGCGGTGGCCTACGCCCTGATGCGGTCCCTGCAGATGCGCCGGCTCCGGCTGCCGAAGCCGCAGGTCAAGCGCGGAGAGCGGCCCTGAGCGCAGAGGCTTTCACCGGGGGTGCGGCCAACGCGTGGCTGAGCAGGCTGGGCAGGCTGCGTGATGTCGTACGGCAGGAACTGGTGGCCCGGCAGCTGGACGAGCAGATAGCCGGGCGGTTCCCGGTCGGGCAGCGGCTGCGGGTGCTCGACGTGGGCATGGGCCAGGGCACGCAGGCGCTGCGGCTGGCCCGGCTCGGCCATCGGGTGACCGGCGTCGAGCAGGACCCGACCATGATCGCCGCCGCGCGTGAGGCGCTGGCCGCCGAGCCGGAGGGCATCCGCGAGCGGGTCCGGCTGGTGGAGGGCGACGGGCGGGACACCGGTGTGCACTTCCTGCCGGGCAGCTTCGACGTGGTGCTGTGCCACGGGGTGCTGATGTACGTGGAGGAGCCCGACCCGCTGGTGGCCGGCCTGGCGAGGATGCTCGCCCCTGGCGGACTCCTCTCCCTGCTGGTGCGCAACGGCGACGCACTGGCCATGCGCGCGGGCCTCGCCGGTGACTGGGCGGGCGCGCTGGCCGCCTTCGACACGACCGCCTACCGGAACCGTCTGGGCCTGGACGTCCGCGCCGACCGGCTCTCCGCGCTCACCGCCACGCTCGCCGGGATCGCGGCCCCGCTGCACGCCTGGTACGGCGTCCGGGTCTTCACGGACACCGCGGCGGACGACGCGCCGATCCCGGACGACCTGGAAGCCCTCCTCGCGGTCGAGGAGAGGGCCGGGCGCACGGACCCCTACCGCGGGGTGGCGGCGCTGCTGCACCTGTGCGGCGTACGCGGCTGAGACCGTTCGGGGGAACAGCGCGGGCCGGGTGATCACCGCCCGGTGAGACTCGGGGCATGGACGCTTCCCTCACCCGTGCCCTCCGGAAGGCCGTGTCCGCCGTCGCGCCGGTCTGCTGCGCGGCCCTCGCCGTCGGCTGCACCGGCTCCTCCGCTCCGGCCGTCCAGGACACCGCCGCACCGGCACGGACGGCCGTGCTGCCGGCCGTGAACGAGCTGCAGGCCCAGTACCAGAAGGTCATCAAGGAGGTCCTGCCGTCGGTCGTGCAGATCCAGGCCAGCCATGACCTGGGTTCCGGGGTGGTGTACGACGACAAGGGGCACATCGTCACCAACGCACACGTGGTCCAGTCGGAGAAGACGTTCCAGGTGACCACGGCCAACAACGAGGAGCCGCTCACCGCGCGCCTGGTGTACTCCTACCCCGAGCAGGACCTGGCCGTGATCAAGCTGGACAAGGTGCCGGCCGGGCTGAAGGCGGCTCAGTTCGGCGACTCCGAGAAGGTGGAGGTCGGCCAGATCGTGCTGGCCATGGGCTCGCCGCTCGGGCTGTCCTCCAGCGTGACCCAGGGCATCGTCTCGGCGACCGGGCGGACCGTCAGCGAGGGCAGCGCGGGCGGGGGTACCGGCGCGACGATCGCGAACATGGTGCAGACCTCGGCCGCCATCAACCCCGGCAACAGCGGCGGCGCGCTGGTGAACCTCGCCGGGCAGGTCATCGGCATCCCGACGCTCGCCGCCGCCGACCCCGGCCTCGGGGGCAGCGCGGCGGCCGGCATCGGGTTCGCCATCCCCGCGTCCATGGTGAAGACGGTCGCCGGCCAGATCGTCAAGAACGGCAAGGTCGTCGACTCCGGGCGGGCCGCGCTCGGTATCACCGCGCGGACGGTCGTCGACGACCGCTACCAGCCCGCCGGGGTCGCGGTGGTCACCGTCAGCAGCGGCGGCGCGGCCGACCGGGCGGGCCTGCGCCCGGGCGACATCATCACCAGGCTGGGTGACCACTCCATCACCACCATCACCTCCCTCTCGGAGGCGCTGGCGACGGACAGGCCGGGCCAGCGGATGACAGTGACCTTCCAGCGGGACGGGGCCGTACGAACGGCGGAGGTGACGCTCGGCGAGCAATGAGAAAGCGGGGGTACGGCCCCGAGCCGTACCCCCGGGCCCGGGCCTACGCCTCCATGGCGGCGTGCAGGCTCATCGGTCCGTAGATCTCGGTGTTCTCCTCGAACAGCCGCACCTGGTCGGCCCCGCCCTCCAGCAGCGCCTTCCAGTGCTCCCCGATCCAGGATTCGGCATCCCCCTGGGTGGTGAACTCCTCGGGCTGCACCGCGGGCTGGACCTCCGTCCCGTCGGCCTTCTCGAACCGCCACGTCCATGCCGTCATGTGGGCCTCCTTGTGATCCAACACCTGCCGGAAGACTAGCCGGAAGCGCAAGACCTGATCGGACGGGCGAAAATCGATCCGTGGACGTGACTCTGCTCGGTACCGGCGCCCCGGCCGGACTGCCCCGGCCCGACTGCCCCTGCGCCGCCTGTGCGACCGCGCTGGGGCCCGACGCGCGGGCGGCCACGGCCGTGTTGGTGGACGGGGCGCTGCTGCTCGATCTGACGCCGGGCGCGGCGTTCGCGGCGGCGCGGGCCGGGCATTCGCTGGCCGGGGTGCGGCAGGTGCTGCTGTCCCATCCGCACCACGGGCCGGTGGTGGAGGTGCCGGCCGGACTGCCGCAGCCCGGGCGGGTTCCGGACGGGCGGGAGTTGGCGGTGCTGACGGGGCATCGGGTACGGGCGATGGCGATGGACGCGGGCGGCACCGGATACGACGTGACCGGCCCGGACGGCCGGCGGCTGCTCTACCTGCCGCCCGGCGGGGCCCCGGCCGGTCTGGAGGAGGCGACGGCGGAGTCGTACGACATGGTGCTCGCGGACGTCGTGGGCCGCCCGGACGCGCTGGCCCGGCTGCGGGCGGTCGGCTCCGCCGGGCCGACCACGGACGTGCTCGCCGTCCACCTCGACCACGACGTGCCGCCCGGTCCGGAGTTGCGGCGCCGGCTGGCGGCGGCCGGGGCGCGGGCGGTCGCCGACGGCACGACGCTGACCGTCGGCGCGTACGAGGACGTACCGGACGTGCCGCGCCGGACGCTGGTGCTGGGCGGGGCGCGCTCGGGCAAGTCGGTGGAGGCCGAGCGGCGTCTGGAGACCTTCCCGGACGTGCTGTACGTGGCGACCGGCGGGACGCGGGACGGGGACGGCGAGTGGGCGCAGCGGGTGGCTCTGCACCGGGAGCGGCGGCCGGGGTCGTGGCGTACGGCGGAGACGACGGACCTGGTGCCGTTGCTCCGCGAGGACGGGCCGCCGCTGCTGATCGACTGTCTGTCGCTGTGGCTGACGGACGTCATGGACTCCGTGGGGGCGTGGGACGACGCGGAGTGGGCGGGGGGCGGTGAGAAGTCCCTGCGGGAGCGGGTGCGGGAGCTGGCGGACGCGGTGCGCGGTACTCGGCGGACCGTTGTCGCCGTGTCCAACGAGGTGGGGTCGGGGATCGTGCCGGCGACTGCCTCCGGCCGTCGGTACCGGGACGAACTGGGGCGCCTGAACGCGGCGTTCGGGGCGGAGTGTGAGCAGGTGCTGTTGGTTGTCGCCGGTCAGGCTCTGGTGCTCCGGGGCTGAGTGGGCGCCCGGTGCCGGTGCGGGCCGGGGCCGGGGCTGTATCGCTGTGCGGCTCCGCCGCGTGGGCGCGACCAGCCACGACGCACCCGCGGTCAGCCGCGGTCCTTGCGGGCCACGATCCTGTACGCGTTGGAGAACGCGGTGCGGCGGAACAAGGGCGCCAGGATGTGGTCCACGGCCGACGCCAGGTCCAGCAGGGGCGCCGCGACGATCCTCAGCAGCAGATGGGGAGCCGAGGCCAGGGCGACGGCGCCTGCGAGGTCGTAGGGCACATGGGGGTCCGTGCGGTCGATCACGAGAACGGTGCAGCCCAGGGACTCCAACTCGGCGCGCAGATTGGCCAGAGGCATCAGGTGCAGGTGGCGGGGCTGGCCGTACGGCAGCCAGAGCCTGCCGAGCAGCGCGGCGAACGCGCAGCGCGGGTCGGCGACTTCCACGACGAGGTGGCCGCCGGGGCGGAGGACCGTCAGGGCCGCGCGGAGTTCGGCGCGCGGGTCGGGCGCGTGCTCCACATGCCGGAACATGCTGACCACGTCGTAGCGGGCGCGCAGCCGGGCCGCCATTCCGGGGGTGGAGAGGTAGCCGCGGTGGGCCTCCTCGACCCGCTCCTCCAGCTGGGCCTGCTGCACCCGGGCCGTCGGGTCCAGGCCGTCGAAACTCGTGTACGGGAAGAACTCCTTCGCCGCCTCGGGGAAGCGGGCGTGGCCCGTGCCCACGTCCAGCCAGCTCTCCGCCTCGGCCAGCGCCGACAGCCTGCGGGCGGTGGCGCGGTGCCGGCGCCGGACCGCCTCGGCGGACAGGATCCGGGCGGTGAACTCCTCCAGGTGCCGTTCGTAGACGTCCCGGTGGAAGAAGGTGAACCCTTCCGCCGTGAGCCGGGGGTTCTGGAAGACGTGGCCGCACTCACGGCACCGGTCGACGGCGAACCTGCCCGGCCGGTGTCGCAGGGGGTCCCTCGCGCGCACCCGGGTGCGCAGCTTTGCGGAGCCGCACCAGGGGCAGTTCTCGCGGCGCGGCTCAAGAAACGGGTCGGCCGACCGCGGGAGGGTCGTCGGCGTGAAAGGCGAGGTCGGCATGGACGGCTCCCTGTGCGACATTCCGCTGCAAACCGGAACGTATGGGATCCCGATCTTGGGTGCAATGACGTCGTGGGGGTGTGGTGGTGATGTGGCGCGGAAGCGTGCGTTCTCTGGCGGTACTGTTCGGCGAATGAGCAGGCTTAATCTGGACGACTTCACCGATCTGATCGAGCGCCCGGACGGGGGCGTGCGCCGCGACGCCGAGGCCCGGCGGGAGCGCCAGATCGTGCCGCCCGGGGCGCTGGGACGCCTCGACGAGCTGGGCGAGTGGCTGTCCGCCGCGCAGAGCGCCGTACCGGTACGGACCGTGGAGCGGCCGCGGGTGATCCTCTTCGCCGGTGACCACGGGGTCGCCGAGCTGGGCGTCTCGGCGCGTCCCGCGGGCAGCGCGGAGCAGCTGGTGCGGGCGGTGCTGGAGGGCGCGAGCCCGGTGTCCGTGCTCGCGCGGCGGCAGGAGGTGCCCGTACGGATCGTGGACATGGCCCTGGACTGCGCGCCCGACGCCTTCCCGGAGGACGTCGTACGGCACCGGGTGCGCCGCGGCAGCGGCCGTATCGACATCGAGGACGCGCTCACCCTCGACGAGGCGGAGGCGGCGCTGCGCGCGGGCGTCGCGGTCGCCGACGAGGAGGCCGACTCGGGTACGGACCTGGTGGTGCTGGGCGACATCAGCGTGGGCGGGACCACGGCCGCGGCGGTGCTGATCGCCGCGCTGTGCGGGACCGACGCGTCGGTGGTGACCGGGCGGGGCGGGCTCGCGATCGACGATCTGGCGTGGATGCGCAAGTGTGCGGCGATCCGGGACGCGCTCAGGCGGGCGCGGCCGGTGCTCGGGGACCAGCTGCAGCTGCTGGCGACCGTGGGCGGGGCGGACCTCGCGGCGATGACCGGGTTCCTGCTGCAGTGCGCGGTGCGGAAGCTGCCGGTGATCCTGGACGGGGTCGTGGCCGCCGCGTGCGCGCTGGTCGCGCAGCGGGTCGCGTTCCGGGCGCCGGACTGGTGGCTGGCCGGGCACGACAGCGGGGAGCCGGGGCAGGCCAAGGCGCTGGACCGGATGGCCCTGGAGCCGCTGCTGGAGCAGGGCGTGAAGGTCGGCGAGGGCGCGGGCGCGCTGCTGGCGCTGCCGTTGGTGCGGGCCGCGGCGGCGCTGGCCGCCGAGCTTCCCGAGCAGGAGCCGGAAGAGTCCGAGAAGGAGTCGGCAGAGCTTTTCGAGAAGGAACCGGAACACACGAACGAGTAGGCGTGTTCCGGTCGGTCCGGCACCCAGGACGTGCCGGCCGGGTCGGCGGTGGAACAGCGCGCACGCCACGGAGACCGGAAAAGTACGGTTGGTCAGGGCAGCACCCATATCATCCTGCCCCATGGGAGATGCCCGAATTGCCGTGCGGCTGCAGGCCGAGCCGGGGCGCACGGGTGAGGAGGGGCGGCGGTCCACCGGGGCCTCCCGGCGGGCCGCCGCCTTCGCCGTCTGGTATCTGCGGACCGTCGCCTTCATCAACTTCCTCAGCGCGGTCTGGGTCTCGCTCGGCCGGGACGTGCGCCGGCACAACCAGGACGACTTCTTCACCCCGTACCTGTTGACGGCCGGCTTCGCCTCGGGCGTCTTCACCGCGTTCCTGGCCATCACCATGCGGCGCAGAAAGCGGGCCGCCTGGATCCTCAACCTCGTGCTCAGCGGCTCCTTCCTCGCCCTGTTCGCGCTGGCCATGGCCTTCCCCGACATCCAGCGGTACGCACAGAACTGGATCTCGCTGGGCCTCACCGCCGCATTCGTCGCCGCGCTGCTGGTGGGCCGCCGGGAGTTCTACGCCAAGGGCGACCGGTCCAACCCGCGGCTGGCGGCGACGGTCGCCGTGGGCGGCGGGCTCATCGCCAGTCTGCTCGCCGGGCTGCTGGTGACCGTCACCAACCAGGCGCCGGACGCGGCCCGTTCCACCTTCCTGGAGCGCTGGCACTACGGCACCCTGCGCCTGGTGTCGGTGGCCGCAGAGGAGTCCCGCTTCCAGGGGATCGACCCACCGAACTGGGCCAACGTCGCCGTGAACGTGCTCAGCACGGCCCTCGTCCTCGCCGTGCTCTACGCCGCCTTCCGCTCCCGGCGCGCCGTCGACCCGCTCACCGAGGACGACGAGAAGCAGCTGCGGGCCCTGCTGGAGCGGCACGGCGAGCGGGACTCGCTGGGCTACTTCGCGCTGCGCCGGGAGAAGAGCGTGGTGTGGTCGCCGACCGGGAAGGCGGCCGTCGCCTACCGGGTGGTCGGCGGGGTGAGTCTGGCCTCCGGTGATCCGCTCGGGGATCCGGAGGCCTGGCCGGGCGCGATCGCGCCGTGGCTGGCCGAGGCGCGGGCACACGGCTGGATCCCGGCGGTGATGGGGGCGAGCGAGGAGGCGGGCACCGTCTACGCCCGGCACGGGCTGGACGCCCTGGAACTCGGCGACGAGGCGATCGTGGAGGTCGCCGACTTCACACTGGAGGGCCGGGCGATGCGGACGGTCCGGCAGGCCTGCAACCGGGTGAGGCGCGCCGGGTACGAGGTGCGGATCCGGCGCCACGAGGACATCCCCGCGGACGAGATGGCGTATCTCGTGGGGCGTGCGGACGACTGGCGGGACGGGGCGACCGAGCGCGGGTTCAGCATGGCGCTCGGCCGGCTCGGGGACCCCGGCGACGGACGGTGCGTGATGCTGGAGTGCACGGACGCCGAGGGCCGGCTGCGCGCGCTGCTGTCCTTCGTGCCGTGGGGGCCGCACGGGCTGTCCCTGGACCTGATGCGCCGCGACCGGGACTCCGACAACGGACTGATGGAGTTCATGGTCATCGAACTGCTGCGGCGCGCCGACGAGATCGGGATCACGCAGGTGTCACTGAACTTCGCGATGTTCCGTTCGGTCTTCGAACGTGGCGCGCGCCTCGGTGCCGGTCCGGTGCTGAGGCTGTGGCGCTCGCTGCTCAGCTTCTTCTCGCGCTGGTGGCAGATCGAGTCGCTGTACCGCGCCAACGCCAAGTACCGGCCCATCTGGGAGCCACGGTTCCTGCTCTTCGAGAAGAGCGCGGACCTGCTGCGCATCGGCCTCGCCTCGGCCCGCGCGGAAGGCTTCCTGGAGGCGCCGGGACTGCCGAAGTGGCTGCACCGCAGGCACCTCGGCACGCACAGATGACCGTACGGGGATGAGGAACGCTTGATGGGAACGCTCGCCCGCTGGGCGCGTGAGGAGTGGGGTCTGCTGTACGTCACCGTACGGCAGGCCCTGCCGAAGCGGCGCCTGCGGGCGGTCCCGATGACGCTCGGTGCGGTGTGCCTGACGGCCCTGCTGCAGCATGTGCAGAACCAGTCGTGGGGCTACCAGCTCGTGCTGAACGCGGGCGGCGTACGGGCCGAGGACCCGCTGTGGCTGGCCCTGTTGCGCACTCCCCTGTCGCTGTTCGTGCCTGCGCTGGATCTGCCGGTGTGGGGCGCGCTCGCGCAGATCCTGCTGGTGTTCGGGATCGCCGAGATGTGCATCGGCTGGTGGCGGACGCTGGCCATCGCCTACGTCGCCACGCTCGCCGGCACGCTGTACGCACGCATCGGCATCACGCTCGGCACGCACGCCCCGTTCGGGTTGCCGTGGACGGACGCGCAGGTGGTGGACACCGGTCCGTCGGCGGCGGTGGTGGGGCTCGCCGTCTTCGTGAGCTGGCGGTACGGCGCCTACCTCACCTCGGGCGCGGTGACGTTGGCGATGGTCGTCGAGGTGCTGCTCAAGGAAAACCTGGCGGGCAAGGAACACCTGGCCGCGCTGATGGCCGTGGGGATGCTGTGCCTCGCGGTGGCGCTGCGGCACCGCCGCGGGCAGGGGCTGGGGCGGGCGTACGGCCGCCTGCTGCAGCGCGGTCAGCGGCCGCCGGGCAACCGGGCCGGGCGCGGGTCGGGCTTGCCGCCGATCCAGTCCTGAAGGGCGCGGCGCGGCCGGGCCCAGCGGCGGTCGTGGCGGTAGGCGCGCAGGGCCGCCTTGGCGCGGGCGCGGGGGCGGCGGCCGTAGCAGCGGCGGGCCCACGGGGAGCCGGGGCGGGCGAGCCGGATCGCACCGACGAGCGCGACCAGCGGCACGATCACACCGAACACCGCGGTGCGGGCCTTGCCCTTGCTCAGGGCCACGAGGGAGAGCAGGAAGTTCCCGGCGATGTTGGAGATGACCGTACCCCGGTCGGCCAGTTCCTGCTGGGACAGGTCGTTCACACCGAACGGTGCGAAACCGGCCAGCAGCAGCCCGACGATCGCGGCGGTGAGCACGACGACCTCGACGCTCTTGCGGCCCTCCTCGGTCCAGTAGACGTCGTCCAGGTGCAGGATCAGTGCGAACTCGTCCAGGACCAGACCGGCGCCCGTCCCGAACAGGACGGCGGCGACGGCCCCGCCCGTACCGTGCCGGTCGCTGGCGACCGCGCCGAATCCGCCGACGAGGGTGAGGACGACCCCGGGGACGACGTGGTGGATGTGCAGCCCGCCCGCCTTGACGTTGCCGAACGGGCCCTTGCCGACCCGGATCAGCCGGGTGATCACCCGGGTGATCATGAAGGTCAGCAGGAAGGCGGCGAGGGCGAGCAGCAGCGGGAGTTTGCCCGGTTCGGCGATGTTCCGTACCCACCAGTGCCCCATATGCGCACCATATCCCCGGGCGCGGACGACGGCTCCGCGACCGCCGGATAACCTTCGCCGGTGCTCAAGTCCAGTCCTCTCGACGGCCTCCGCTTCGCCTTCGGCACCCTCACCGTGCTGCCCGTCCGGGTGCACCGCTGGGACCGGCAGGCCGCACGCGGCGGCATGCTGGGCGCCCCGGTCGCCGGGCTGGTGGTGGGCGCCTGCGCGGCCGGACTCGGACTGCTCCTGCTCCTTCTGGGCGCCGGTCCGCTGCTCGCCGCCGTCGCCTCGGTCGCCGTACCCGCCGCCCTGACCCGCGGGCTGCACCTCGACGGCCTCGCCGACACCGCCGACGGGCTGGGCAGCGGCAAGCCCGCGGAGGACGCCCTCAGGATCATGAAGCAGTCGGACATCGGCCCGTTCGGGGTCCTCACCCTCGTCCTGACCCTGCTGGCCCAGGTCGCGGTCCTGGCGCAGTTGTACGGCGACTCCTGGGCCCGGGGCGCACTGGCTGCCGTGGTCTCGGCCGTCGCGGCCCGGCTGGCCCTCACCCTCGCCGCCCGAGCAGGGGTCCCGGCCGCCCGGCCGGAGGGGCTGGGCGCAGCGGTGGCCGGGGTGGTGCCGGTGGCGGGGGCGGCGGCGGCTGCGGCGGCGGTCGTCCTCGGTTCGGCCGCGGGGGGTTGGGCCTGGGGCCCGTACGGTGCCGTGCGCGCGGCGGCCGCGGTACCGCCGGCTCTCGTAGCCGCCGAACTCCTGCTGCGCCGCTGCGTGAGGCGCTTCGGCGGAGTCACCGGGGACGTCTTCGGCGCGCTGGCGGAGACGGCCGCGACGACCGCCCTGGTGGTCCTGGCACTGGGTGGCTGAGGCGCGCCTCCTCCCCCGTCGGCGCTAAGCTCTTCGCCCGCACACGGACAAGAGAGTTGCATTCGGGGGAATTCCGTGCTGAAGCTGCGCCGCTTCACGGCCTGGTCCATAGACTTCGCACTTGTTGTCACGGCAGCCACCGTGCTGGCCGTCCTCACCTTCCACAGAGTCACCGCGCTGGTGACGGACGTGCCCGAGTTGGCGACGAAGGGCGGCCTCGACCTCGTCACCTCGCGCGGCGACGTCATCGGCGCCTCCGAGCACCTCGGCCTGTCCCTCTGGGACAAGGTGGTGCTGGACGTCGAGGAGGCCTTCGGCGCGCTCGTCCTCGTCACGTTCCTCTACCAGTGGGCCTGCCTCACCTGGCTCGGCCGCACCCTCGGCAAGGGCCTGCTCGGCCTCCAGGTCACTCCACGGCTGTCCCGGCACGCCCTGCGCCGGGCCGCGGTCAGCACCGCCGCCGACGTCGCGGTGTACGCGCTGGCCTGTGTGCTGCTGATCGAGGGGCACTTCGCGCTGTCGGTGCTGGTGTGGGCGGTCGCGGTGGTGCTGTTCCTGGTCAACGCGCTGACGGTGTTCTCCCCCGGCCGCCGCTCCCTCGCCGACCGGCTGGCCGGCACCTCGGTCGTGGGCGCGTTGAGTGGCCACCGCGCCACACGCGGGTGAACACCCGAAGGAATGAGCGAACGGGCACACGCGCGTAGTCTCGTCCCGGGTGTTCGCCGACAGGGTGAAGGCCCCGGTGGCCACCTGCGCCCACGCATGGACCTAGGGTCGGCTCTCGGGCCCGGTCGACCCACCCCATTTCGGCCAAGCAACTTCACATCGGAAGCGAGATTTCACCACCGTGACTGCTCTGACTCTCAGCACCGCCGCGGCGCCCGGCCTGCGGGCCGACGCGATCGTGATCGGTGTCGCCAAGGGTGCCCAGGGGCCCGTCGTCGCGCCGGGCGCCGAGGCCGTGGACAAGGCGTACGACGGCAAGCTGGCCGGCCTTCTGGAGACCCTCGGCGCCTCGGGTGCCGAGGGCGAGCTGACGAAGCTGCCCGCTCCGGCCGGCTTCAAGGCACCGCTCGTCGTGGCGGTCGGCCTGGGCGCGGAGCCGGACGCCAAGAGCGAGAACGCGGACGGCGAGGGCTACGACGCCGAGGCGCTGCGCAAGGCCGCCGGTGTGGCGGCCCGGGCGCTGGCCGGCTCGAAGAAGGCCGCGTTCGCGCTGCCCGTCGACAGCCCGGGCGCCGTCGGCGCGATCAGCGAGGGCATCCTGCTCGGCGCGTACTCCTTCGACGTCTACAAGGAGAACGCCAACGGCAAGGACGCCAAGGCCAGGAACGGCAAGGCGCCGCTGGCCGAGGCCGCGGTGCTCGGCGGCAAGCCGCGCGACGCCGCCCACAAGGGTGCCGTCGCCCGCGCCGTCGCGGTCACCGAGGAGATGAACCGCGCCCGCGACCTGATCAACACCCCGCCGAACGACCTCACCCCGGCCATCTTCGCCGGCCTCGCGCAGACCGCGGCCAAGGAACACGGCATCAGGGTGCAGGTGCTCGACGACAAGGCCCTGGCCAAGGGCGGCTACGGCGGCATCCTGGGCGTCGGCGGCGGTTCCGCGGCCACCCCGCGCCTGGTGAAGCTGTCGTACAAGCACCCGAAGGCCGAGAAGCACCTCGCCTTCGTCGGCAAGGGCATCACCTACGACTCGGGCGGCATCTCGCTGAAGCCGGCCGGGCACAACGAGACGATGAAGTGCGACATGAGCGGTGCCGCCGCCGTGTTCGCCGCCGTCGTCGCCGCCGCGCGGCTCGGCCTGGAGGTCAACGTCACCGGCTGGCTGGCGCTGGCCGAGAACATGCCGTCCGGTTCCGCCGTGCGCCCGGGTGACGTGCTGCGCATGTACAGCGGCAAGACCGTGGAGGTCCTCAACACCGACGCCGAGGGCCGGCTGGTGCTCGCCGACGCGCTGTGGGCGGCCTCGCAGGAGAACCCGGACGCCATCGTGGACGTCGCGACGCTCACCGGCGCGATGATGCTGGCGCTGGGCAGCCGGACGTTCGGGGTCATGGCCAACGACGACGCGTTCCGCTCCGCGGTGTTCGAGGCGGCGGAGGAGGTCGGCGAGCCGGCCTGGCCGATGCCGCTGCCGGAGCACCTGCGCAAGGGCATGGAGTCCCAGGTCGCCGACATCGCGAACATGGGCGAGCGGATGGGCGGCGGGCTCGTCGCGGGTCTGTTCCTGCGCGAGTTCGTGGGCGAGGGGATCACCTGGGCGCACCTCGACATCGCCGGGCCGGCGTTCAACGAGGGCGGTCCCTTCGGTTACACCCCGAAGGGTGGCACCGGCTCCGCCGTGCGGACGCTGGTGCGGCTGGCCGAGCTCACGGCTGCGGGTGACCTGGGCTGACTCGCTGAAGGCTCGGTCCGTTCCGTAGTGCGGCTCCGCCGCGTGGGGGTGTTCGCGCCCGCGCGGCGGAGCCGCATATCGGACACAGCCCCGCGCCCCTTGCTCACGCGCGCTTCGTTTTCAGCTGTACGTGGGGTGTCTCACACCCCAGCCCGGCGTCTCGTCCGCCTCGAACAAGTGCAAAGATGGAGCCCGGCAGGACAGGGCCCCCACCGAAGGGCCGAAGCATCAAGCGGCCGGACACCAGCCGCCTGCCGGTCATCGGAGACCGGCGTACGGCGCACATGCATGGAGGACGTGACGTGGCGAACGACGCCAGCACCGTTTTCGACCTAGTGATCCTCGGCGGTGGTAGCGGTGGTTACGCCGCGGCCCTGCGCGGGGCGCAGCTGGGCCTGGACGTCGCCCTGATCGAGAAGGACAAGGTCGGCGGCACCTGCCTGCACCGGGGTTGCATCCCCACCAAGGCCCTGCTGCACGCGGGCGAGATCGCCGACCAGGCCCGCGAGAGCGAGCAGTTCGGTGTGAAGGCGACCTTCGAGGGCATCGACGTCCCGGCCGTCCACAAGTACAAGGACGACGTGATCTCGGGCCTGTACAAGGGTCTGCAGGGTCTCATCGCGTCCCGGAAGGTGACGTACATCGAGGGTGAGGGCCGGCTGTCCTCCCCCACCTCCGTCGACGTGAACGGTCAGCGGATCCAGGGCCGCCACGTCCTGCTGGCGACCGGCTCCGTGCCGAAGTCGCTGCCGGGCCTGGAGATCGACGGCAACCGGATCATCTCCTCCGACCACGCCCTCGTCCTGGACCGCGTGCCGAAGTCCGCGATCATCCTGGGCGGCGGTGTCATCGGCGTCGAGTTCGCCTCGGCGTGGAAGTCCTTCGGCTCGGACGTCACGATCATCGAGGGCCTGAAGCACCTCGTCCCGGTCGAGGACGAGAACTCCTCGAAGCTTCTTGAGCGCGCGTTCCGCAAGCGCGGCATCAAGTTCAACCTCGGCACCTTCTTCCAGAAGGCCGAGTACACCCAGGACGGCGTCAAGGTCACCCTCGCCGACGGCAAGGAGTTCGAGGCCGAGGTGCTGCTGGTGGCCGTCGGCCGCGGGCCGGTCTCGCAGGGCCTGGGCTACGAGGAGGCCGGGGTCGCCATGGACCGCGGCTACGTCCTCGTCGACGAGTACATGCGCACCAACGTCCCGACCATCTCCGCGGTCGGTGACCTCGTCCCGACGCTCCAGCTCGCGCACGTCGGCTTCGCCGAGGGCATCCTGGTGGCGGAGCGTCTGGCCGGTCTGAAGGTCGTTCCGATCGACTACGACGGTGTCCCGCGGGTGACGTACTGCCACCCGGAGGTCGCCTCCGTCGGCATCTCCGAGGCCAAGGCCAAGGAGATCTACGGCGCGGACAAGGTCGTCGCTCTGAAGTACAACCTGGCGGGCAACGGCAAGAGCAAGATCCTGAAGACCGCGGGCGAGATCAAGCTCGTCCAGGTCAAGGACGGTGCCGTGGTCGGCGTCCACATGGTCGGCGACCGCATGGGTGAGCAGGTCGGCGAGGCCCAGCTGATCTACAACTGGGAGGCGCTGCCGGCCGAGGTCGCCCAGCTCATCCACGCCCACCCGACGCAGAACGAGGCGCTCGGCGAGGCCCACCTGGCGCTGGCCGGCAAGCCGCTGCACTCCCACGACTGAGCCTTCGGTCAACGGGCGCGACGACACAGACTTCCGCAATTCGTTAGGAGCAACCGAAACCATGGCGGTTTCCGTAACCCTTCCGGCGCTCGGTGAGAGCGTCACCGAGGGCACTGTCACCCGCTGGCTGAAGGCCGAGGGCGAGCGCGTCGAGGCCGACGAGCCGCTGCTCGAGGTCTCGACCGACAAGGTCGACACCGAGATCCCCTCGCCGGCCGCCGGTGTGCTGGCCTCCATCAAGGTCGCCGAGGACGAGACGGTCGAGGTCGGCGCCGAGCTGGCCGTCATCGACGACGGTACCGGCGCCCCCGCGGCCGCCCCGGCCCCCGCCGCCGCCGAGGCCCCGGCTCCGGCTCCGGCCGCTCCGGTGGCTGAGGCCCCGGCCCCCGCCCCGGCCCCCGAGGCCCCCGCCGCTCCGGCCGCTCCGGCCGGTGGCGCCGAGGGCACGGACGTGGTCCTGCCCGCGCTCGGTGAGTCCGTCACCGAGGGCACCGTAACCCGCTGGCTGAAGTCGGTCGGTGACTCCGTCGAGGCCGACGAGCCGCTGCTGGAGGTCTCCACCGACAAGGTCGACACCGAGATCCCGGCGCCCGCCTCCGGCGTGCTGCTGGAGATCGTGGTGAACGAGGACGAGACCGCCGAGGTCGGCGCCAAGCTCGCCGTCATCGGCGCGCCCGGTGCCGCCCCGGCCGCCGCTCCGGCTCCGGCCGCGCCCGCCCCGGCTCCCGCCGCCGCTGCCCCGGCCCCGGCCGCCCCCGCGGCTCCGGCCCCCTCCCCGGCCCCGGCCCCCGCTCCGGCCCCCGCCGCTCCGGCCGCGCCCGCCGCTGCCGCCCCGGCTCCGGCGCCCGCTCCGGCCCCGGTCACCCCGACCGCCGCGCCCACCTCCCCGACCGCCACCCAGGCGACCGACGAGGGCGCGTACGTGACCCCGCTGGTGCGCAAGCTCGCCGCCGAGAACGGCGTCGACCTGGCCACCGTCAAGGGCACCGGCGTGGGCGGCCGTATCCGCAAGCAGGACGTCATCGCCGCCGCCGAGGCCGCGAAGGCCGCCGCCGCTCCGGCTCCGGCCGCCGCCGTCGCTCCGGCCGCCGCGAAGAAGGCCCCGGCGCTGGAGGTCTCCCCGCTGCGCGGCCAGACCGTCAAGATGCCCCGCATCCGCAAGGTCATCGGCGACAACATGGTCAAGGCGCTGCACGAGCAGGCCCAGCTGTCGTCGGTCGTCGAGGTCGACGTCACCCGCCTGATGAAGCTGCGCGCCCAGGCGAAGGACTCCTTCGCTGCCCGTGAGGGCGTCAAGCTCTCGCCGATGCCGTTCTTCGTCAAGGCCGCCGCGCAGGCGCTGAAGGCCCACCCGGTCATCAACGCCAGGATCAACGAGGCCGAGGGCACGATCACCTACTTCGACGCCGAGAACATCGGTATCGCGGTGGACTCCGAGAAGGGCCTGATGACCCCGGTCATCAAGCACGCCGGCGACCTCAACATCGCGGGCATCGCCAAGGCCACGGCGGAGCTGGCGGGCAAGGTCCGCGCCAACAAGATCACCCCGGACGAGCTGTCCGGCGCGACCTTCACCATCTCCAACACCGGTTCGCGCGGCGCGCTGTTCGACACGATCATCGTGCCGCCGGGCCAGGTCGCGATCCTCGGCATCGGTGCCACGGTCAAGCGTCCGGCCGTCATCGAGACCGAGGAGGGCACGGTCATCGGTGTCCGCGACATGACCTACCTGACCCTCTCCTACGACCACCGCCTGGTCGACGGCGCCGACGCGGCCCGTTACCTGACGGCGGTCAAGGCGATCCTGGAGGCGGGCGAGTTCGAGGTCGAGCTCGGCCTCTGACTTCCCTGATCGGACCGCAGTACGGCGCCCCGTCCGGAGCTTCTCCGGGCGGGGCGTTTCGTGTTTGTCGGCACACGTTGCGTGTAAGGCTCGTCTCACCTGCGCAAAAGCGGCCCCACACCTCCTACCCGCGGAGCGAACGCGCCGTATTGTCTAACCGTCAGCCCTCCCGAAGGAGCCCTCATGACCGCGCCCGTCGTCCACTCGCTGCGCGAACAGATCCGCGAGCACATCGTGGAGGGAATCGTCAGCGGGCGCTGGCAGCCGGGCGAGCGCATCGTGGAGCGCCGTATCGCCACCGAGCTGGAGGTCAGCCAGACCCCGGTCCGCGAGGCCCTGCGCGAGCTGGAGTCCCTCCGCCTGATCGAGTCGGCCCCCAACAAGGGCGTACGCGTCCGCAATCTGACCGCGGCGGACCTGGAGGAGAGCTACCCCGTCCGGGCCGGCCTGGAGGCCATCGCGGCGGAACTCGCGGCCGACCGTCTCGCCGAGGACTGCTCGGCCCTGGAGCCGCATGTGGCAGCGCTCTACGACGCCGACCGCAACGCCGACGGCACGGCCCAGGTCCGCCACACCGTCGGCTTCCACCGCGAGCTGGTCCGGGCCGCGGACAACTCGGTGCTGCTGCACACCTGGGAAGGCCTCGGTATCGAGGTGTTCACGGCCCTGTCCATCCGCTGGCTGGGCACGGTGCAGCAGTCGTACGCGGAGGAGCACGAGGAGCTGGTGCAGGCGTTCAAGCGCCGGGATCCGCGGATCGCGGAGCTGGTGAAGGCGCACGTCCTGGGCTGCGCGCCGCGCCCTTGATCGCACCCGAGCATCCCCCCGCTCACCTGCGAAAACAAGGCGATTCGGCGTCACCCGGTGCCATCCTCGAAGGCACCCCGTGCCGACTTTCTCGAAATCGAGAGGTTTTCGCCCCGAACCCTTTGATCGATCATCGATCAGGGAGTTACAGTCGCCGACGGACTTCCACCGAGGTCCGCGCCCTGTCCTGCCAAAGACCAAGGGCACCCCCGAACCCCTTGCCGATGAGGGAACCCCCTTCGACTGAGGAAGGCGGCGACATGACCGACCCCAACGCCATCCAGCCGAGCGCGCTCGACCAGCTCCCCGACCGCGACCCGGAGGAGACCGCCGAATGGCAGGCCTCCCTCGACGCCGTCGCCAGGGAGGCCGGGCCGCACCGCGCCGCATACCTGATGCGCCGCACGCTGGAGCGCGCCGAGGCGGGCGGCATCGCGCTGCCGAAGCTCCTCGAGACGGACTACGTCAACACCATCCCCACCTCCGCCGAGCCGGGCCTGCCCGGCGACCCGGAGATGGAGGCCCGGATCACCGCCTGGAACCGCTGGAACGCGGCCGCGATGGTGACCCGCGGCGCGAAGTACGGCGTCGGCGGCCACATCGCCACCTTCGCCTCGGCGGCCTGGCTGTACGAGACCGGCTTCAACCACTTCTTCAAGGGCAAGGAGGGGGACGGCTCCGGCGACCAGCTGTACATCCAGGGCCACGCCTCCCCCGGCATCTACGCCCGCGCCTTCCTCGACGGCCGGCTGAACGAGCACCACCTGGACAACTTCCGCCAGGAGGCCGGCGGCAACGGCCTGCCGTCGTACCCGCACCCGCGCCGCCTGCCCTGGCTGTGGGAGTTCCCGACGGTGTCGATGGGCCTCGGCCCGCTCTCCGCCATCTACCAGGCGCGCTTCAACCGCTACCTCACCAACCGCGGCATCAAGGACGTCTCCGCCTCGCACGTGTGGGCGTTCCTCGGCGACGGCGAGATGGACGAGCCGGAGTCGACGGCGGCCCTCGCGCTCGCGGCACGTGAGGAGCTGGACAACCTCACCTTCGTCATCAACTGCAACCTGCAGCGCCTGGACGGCCCGGTCCGCGCCAACTTCAAGATCGTGCAGGAGCTGGAGGCCCAGTTCCGCGGGGCCGGCTGGAACGTCGTCAAGACGCTGTGGGGCACCGCCTGGGACGAGCTGTTCCAGCTCGACACCACCGGCGCGCTCGTACGCCGCCTGCGCCAGGTACCGGACGCGCAGATCCAGACGTACCAGACCCGTGACGCCGCCTACATCCGCGCCGACTTCTTCGGCAAGGACCCGGCGCTCGTCGAGATGGCGAAGCTGCTGAGCGACGACAAGATCCTTGAGTGCTTCCACCTCTCGCGCGGTGGTCACGAGGCCCGCAAGGTCTACGCCGCGTACAAGGCCGCCGTCGAGCACAAGGGCGCGCCGACCGTGATCCTGGCCCAGACGGTCAAGGGCCACACCCTCGGTGAGGGCTTCGCGTCGAAGAACGCCAACCACCAGATGAAGAAGCTCTCGGTGGACGAGTTCAAGACGATGCGCGACCTGCTCGGCCTGCCGATCAAGGACAGCGACTTCGTCGACGGCGTGGTCCCCTACGGCCACCCGGGCGCCGACTCCCCCGAGGTCCGCTACCTCCAGGAGCGCCGCGCGGCCCTCGGCGGTCCGGCCCCGGCCCGCCGTACGCACGCGCTGGCCCCGCTGCCCGCCCCCGCCGAGAAGGCCTTCGCCTCCTTCGACAAGGGCTCCGGCTCGCAGAACGTGGCCACGACCATGGCCTTCGTCCGCCTGGTCAAGGACCTGGTCCGCGACAAGGAGACGGGCAGGCGCTGGGTGCCGATCGTCCCGGACGAGGCGCGCACCTTCGGTATGGAGTCGCTGTTCCCGTCCCTCGGGATCTACTCCCCCAAGGGCCAGACGTACGAGCCGGTCGACCGCGACCAGCTGATGTACTACAAGGAGGCCAAGAACGGCCAGATCCTCAACGAGGGGATCACCGAGGCCGGTTCGATGGCCGACTTCATCGCCGCGTCCACCGCGTACGCGACGCACGGCGAGGCGATGATCCCCTTCTACATCTTCTACTCGATGTTCGGCTGGCAGCGCACCGCCGACCAGATGTGGCAGCTCGGCGACCAGCTCGGCCGCGGCTTCCTGGTCGGCGCGACGGCGGGCCGTACGACCCTGACGGGCGAGGGCCTGCAGCACGCCGACGGCCACTCCCCGGTCATCGCGGCAACCAACCCGGCCGCGCTGACGTACGACCCCGCGTTCGCCTACGAGATCGCGGTGATCGTCCGTGAGGGTCTGCGCCGGATGTACGGCGAGGCCAAGCCGGGCGAGGACCAGAACGTCTTCTACTACCTGACGGTCTACAACGAGCCGCTGCCGCAGCCCGCGAAGCCGCAGGGTCTCGGCATCGACGAGGGCATCGTCAAGGGCCTGTACCGCTTCAACACGGCGGAGTCCGCGGGCGTGACCGCCCCGGCGAACGCCCCGCGCATCCAGCTGCTGGGCTCCGGTACGGCCATCCACTGGGCCCTCGAAGCCCAGAAGCTGCTCGCCGAGGAGTGGGGTGTCGCGGCCGACGTCTGGTCGGCGACCTCCTGGTCGGAGCTGCGCCGGGACGCGATGGACGCCGACGCGGCGCTGCTGCGCGGCGAGGAGCGCGTGCCGTTCGTCCGCCAGGCGCTGCAGGGTGCCGAGGGCCCGGTCCTCGCGGTCTCGGACTACATGCGCCAGGTCCCGGACCAGATCGCGCAGTGGGTCGAGCAGGACTGGTCCTCGCTGGGCGCCGACGGCTTCGGTCTGTCGGACACCCGTGAGGCCGCCCGCCGCCACTTCGGGGTCGACGCCCAGTCGATCGTCGTCGCGGCCCTGGCCCAGCTCGCCAAGCGCGGCGAGGTGAAGGCCACGGCGGTCAAGGAGGCCCGGGAGAAGTACGGGCTGTAGTCACCGGGGTTCTGTGAAGGGGTACGGCTGCTGCCGTACCCCTTCCTTGTCGGTACCCCCCGGCATCATGAGACGCATGCGTGCCGCACGCCTGATCAAGATGGTTCTCCTCCTCCAGTCCCGGCCCTCCATGACCGCCGCCGAGCTCGCGCGGGAGCTGGAGGTGTCGGAGCGGACCGTGACGCGGGACGCGCAGGCGCTGTCGGAGGCGGGGGTGCCGGTGTACGCCGACCGGGGGCGGGCCGGGGGATACCGGCTGGTGGGTGGATACCGGACCCGGCTCACCGGGCTGGCCCGGAGCGAGGCCGAGGCGCTGTTCCTGAGCGGGGTGCCGGGGGCGCTGAGGGAGATGGGCCTGGAGGATGCCGCGTCCGCCGCCCGGCTGAAGGTGTCGGCTGCGCTGCTGCCGTCCCTGCGGGACGCCCCGGACAGCGCCGCGCAGCGGTTCCATCTGGACGCGCCGGCCTGGTTCCGGGAGCCGGAGACGCCCGCGCTGCTGCCGGTGGTCGCGGAGGCGGTGTGGGACGACCGCCGCGTCACCGCCCGGTACCGGCGGGGCGAGGAGGAGGTGGAGCGGCTGCTGGAGCCGTACGGGCTCGTGCTGAAGGCGGGCGTCTGGTACCTGTGCGCGCGGGTGGTCGGCGGTGGGGCCTTCCGGACGTACCGGATCGACCGGTTCGGCGCGGTGGATCCGCTGGAGGAACGCTTCGCCCGTGATCCGGACTTCGATCTCCCCGGCCACTGGGCCGAGCAGGCCGAGCGGTTCGCGCGCTCGCTGCTGCGCGCCGAGGTGATCGTACGGCTGTCCCCGGGAGGCGTGCGCGCGCTGCGGTACGCCTGCGACCCGATGTCGGCGCGGGAGGCGCTGAGCGAGGTGGGCGAGCCGGACGGGGAAGGCTGGGTGACGGTGACGCTGCCGGTGGAGTCCGAGGAGGTCGCACACACGCAGCTGACGGCGCTCGGCGCGGACGTCGAGGTGCTGGCCCCCGAGAGCCTGCGCGAGCGGTTCGCGGAGACCGCTGCCCGGCTGGCCGCGCTGTACGGCGGTCCGCGCCCCCCTGACCGTACGGGCGCCGGGTAACGATCCGCCGCACTCCGGCGCACTCCGCGTGCGTCCCTCCGGTGGAGGCCCGATGCTGGTGCCGTGATGGACGAGACGGAGTTCTGGGAGCTGATCGACGCCGCCCGCGAGACCGCCGAGGGCGATCCCGAGGAGCAGGCCGACGTGCTCGTGGACCGGCTGCTCCGGCTGGACCCCGATCTGGTCCTGGACTTCGCCCGTCACTTCGAGGCGCGATACAACCGTGCCTACCGCTGGGACCTGTGGGGCGCCGCCTGGGTGCTGCTGGACGGGGCCAGCGACGACGCGTTCGACTTCTTCCGGTGCTGGCTGATCGGCCAGGGCCGCGAGGTCTACGAGGGCGCCCTGCACGATCCGGACGCGCTGGCGGAGTTGCTGGGCGAGTTCGACGAGGAGATCGACGGCGACGGCGAGGAGCTGGGCTACGCGGCGGACGAGGCGTACGAGCAGTTGACCGGCACCGTCGCGCCCGATCTGGGTATCGCCCCGGCGCCCGCCGAGCCGGAGGGCACACCGGTGGACTTCGAGAACGAGCGGGCGCTCGCCGAACGGTTCCCCCGGTTGTGGAACCGTTTCAGGGAGTGAGCGGCCCCACCGCGCGGTGCAGCGGGGCGGCGTCGGCCCGGTCGAGCCTGGTGACGTGCACGACCGTAGGGCGCGCGGGGTTCTCAGGGCCCTGCGTGGCGGCTATGGCGTTCCTGTGGACGGCGGCGCGGGGGCGGTGCGGGGCCGGAGGGCGGCGGTGCGGCCCTGGAGGCGGGCGGCCTTCTCCCTGATCTCAGGGAGGCGGGCGGTGAGGGCGGCGCCGGGGCAGCTGGTCATGAACCCGGCGTTGTGGCCGGCGAGGGCGGGCAGGGTGGCGGTGGTGCCGGAGCGGTAGCGGCTGTGGCTGCTGCTGGAGACCAGGCGGACGGTCGCGCGCGGGTCGACGTCGGCGAGGCCGAGTTTCCAGGCGGTCAGGGCGGCGATCGCGTCGGTCATGGCCTGGGGCACGGGGACGCCGGCGGTGAAGGTGCCGAGGGCGGCGATGCCGGCGGTGCGGTGGTTGAAGCCCAGGGTGTGGGCGCCGGTGACGGGCCGGTCGACGCCTCCGGCGCGGCCTTCGTAGATGGTGCCGCAGCGGTCGACGAGGAAGTTGTACCCGATGTCGTCCCAGCGGCGGTCGCCGGTCTGCCCGGCGTACAGGTGCTGGATGATGCGCGGCGCGTCGGCGCAGTCGTACGCGCTCGGCGAGTCGGTGTGGTGGACGAAGACGGCGACCACCTTGTCGTCGTAGCGCGGGGGCGGCTGGGTGCGCCGGGCGGTGCCCAGCCAGACGGAGCGGGGCACGATGTGCGGCCGGGCGGCGCGGTGGGCCGGGGTGCGGGCCGGTCCGGGCCGGTCCGGACGGATCCCCTGGGGGCGCCCGGCATCACGGGCGCACAGGACGAGCGCGAGGACGGCCACCAGCCCGGACAGACCGCCGACCAGCAGCAGGACTCCGGGCACCCGCCGGCGCGCCCGGCTCCGCCTTCCCGGGCGCTCCGGCGGTTCCGGCGGTCCAGGCGTGGCCGCTGCCCCGGAGAGCCCGGGTCCCTGCGGTGTCCCGAGCATGCCAGGGTCTCCCGACGGCCTCGGCGCCCCCGCACTCCAGGCCTCCGGGATCTCCGTCCCCTCCGAACGCGCCTCCCCCTCCGCAGTCCCCACCCCCTCCGGACCCTCCCCGGTCTCCGCTCTTTCCGCTCTTTCCGCTCTTTCCGTGGTCCCCGGCGGCCCCGGCGGCTGTCGGGTTCCGGAGCTGTGCACTGTTCTTCGGGCGGCGTGCATGGTCCCACTCTCGGTGTGGCGGGGCGTGTCCGCGATGTGCGCTGTGCCACCCGGCGGAACCATCGTCCTGGTCCGGGACGTTTCTGGGGGTACACACATACGTGGCCGGTTCGACGCCCGGTGGCCGTGCCCGTACGGGTGACTGATCACCGGGCCCGTCCCGTCCGTACTGAGGGGTCCGAGAGAAAGGCGGCTCCGTGGACCTGCTCGACCTGGTGCTTGTGCTGGTCATCCTCGTCTACGCAGCGTCCGGTTACCGGCGCGGGCTGGTCGCCGGCTGTGTCTCGCTGGCCGGGTTCGTCGGCGGTGCCGTCGTCGGCGTATGGGTGCTGCCCTGGGTGACCGGCCTGGTGGAGCGGGGTACGGCGCAGGCGACGGTGCTCGCGGTGGTGACGGTGCTGGTGCCGGCGGTGTTGGGGCACGAGCTGGCGGGCCGGCTGGCGCTGCGGCTGCGCGGGGAGCTGGACCGGGGTCCGCTGCGGGTGGCGGACGGGATAGGGGGCGCGGCGGCGAACTCGGTCGCGGTGCTGATCGTGGCCTGGGTGGCGGCGAGCGTGCTGGCGGCGGCCCCCTCGCAGACCCTGACCACGGCGATACGGAACTCGACGCTGCTCGGCGCGGTGCAGCAGGCGATGCCGGACACCACGCCCGCGTGGTTCTCACGGGCCACGTCGGCGCTGACGGAGGCGGGTTTCCCGCAGGTCTTCAACCCGTTCGAGAACGAGTCGACGGCCCGGGTGGCCCGGCCCACGGGTGACAGCGTCACCCCGGCCGCGACGCGCGCCGCGAAGCTGAGCACGGTGAAGATCGAGGGCGTCTCGGGCAGCGAGGGCCGGGAGGGCAGCGGGTTCGTCTCTTCCGCGCGGCATGTGATGACCAACGCGCACGTGGTGGCGGGCATCGACCACCCGAGCGTGCGGGTGGGCGGCGTCGGGCGGTCGTACGGGGCCCGGGTGGTGCTCTTCGACCCCGACCGGGACGTGGCGGTGCTGTATGTGCCGGATCTGCGGGCCCCGGTGCTGCGCTTCGACACGGGCGCGGTGCGCGGCGCGGCGGCGGTGGTGGCGGGCTATCCGCAGGACGGCAGCCTGAACCTGCAGGCGGCGACGGTGGCGAGCCGGGTGCGGGCGACCGGGCAGAACATCTACAACGACGGCGTGGTCACCCGGGACATCTACTCGATCCGGTCCACGGTCCGGCCGGGCAACTCCGGCGGCCCGCTGCTGACCACGGACGGCAAGGTGTTCGGCGTGGTCTTCGCCCGCTCCACCTCGAACGCCGAGACGGGGTACGCGCTGACGGCGGACGAGGTGGCGGGCGACGCCCGGCGCGCGGCCAGGGCGACAGTGCCGGTGGACACGGGGCAGCTGGTCAGCTCCTAGCGAGCGGAGGGGGTCACAGCCGCCGGCCCATGAGCACGTCGTCGACGTAGGCGCCGTCGAGGAGGAACTCCCCCGGCTGCACTCCCTCGACAACAAACCCCTCGGACGCGTACAGCGCGCGGGCCGGGGCATTGTGCCCGAGCACCCGCAGGCTCAGCCGCCGTGCGCCGCGCCCGCGCGCCTCCTCGACGGCGGCCCGGATCAGCGCGCGCCCGAGCCCCCGCCCGCGTGCCTCCTCGGCGACGGCGAGGCCCTGGATCTGCAGGACGTGCGCGTTGGAAGCCAGCGGGGTCGGGCGGGCGATGCGGACATAGCCGACCAGCCGCCCCTCGGTCTCGGCGACCAGGTAGTCCCCCGGGAGGTGGCGCTCGTCGAAGAACGGCTTGTACGGCGGCTCCGGTCGCGGCGACACGGCGTGCAGGGTGGACCAGGTGGCCCGGTCGAGGACGGCCAGTTCCTCTTCGTCGGCGGCCACGGCGATGCGTATGTACGGCTCCGGCATGGCGATCACCTTACGGCGGGCGGCCGGAGCGCCTCACGCGTATTTCGGGCGGGCCTGCCGGGGCCGCGGGCATGCTGGGGCCATGGAGCGTATGCGAATCGCCGTGGCCGGCGCGTCCGGGCTCATCGGCAGCGCCCTGGTGCGGTCCCTGACCGCGGACGGGCACGAGGTGGTGCGACTGGTGCGCCGGGCGGCTGCGGGCCCGCACGAGGTCTGCTGGGACCCCGTGGGGCAGTACGTCGACGCGGCGGGGCTGAGCGGCTGTGCCGCGGTGGTCAATCTGGCCGGGGCGGGAATCGGCGACCGGCGCTGGACGCCGTCGTACAAGCGGCTGCTGCGGGACAGCCGGGTGCTGGGTACGGCCGCGCTGGCGGAGGCGGTGGCCGCGCTGCCCGAGCCGCCGCGGGTGTTCGTCAGCGGCAGCGCGATCGGCATCTACGGCGACACCGGCGACCGGGTGGTGGACGAGGACGCGCCGCCGGGCGACGGTTTTCTGCCGTCGCTCTGCGTGGAGTGGGAGGAGGCGGCGGCGCCCGCGCGGGAGGCCGGCGTGCGGACGGTGTTCGCGCGGACGGGTCTGGTCGTGGCGCGGGGCGGCGGTGCGTGGGGGCGGTTGTTCCCGCTGTTCCGGGCGGGGCTCGGGGGGCGGCTGGGTGACGGGCGGCAGTACTGGTCGTACATCGCGCTGCACGACGAGGTCGCCGCGCTCCGGTATCTCATCGACCACGGCACGCTGTCCGGGCCGTTCAACCTGACGGCCCCGCAGCCGCTGACGAACCGTGAGATCACGGCGGCGATGGCACGGGTGCTGCGCCGCCCGGCGCCGTTCGCGGTGCCCGCACCGGTGCTGCGGGCGGTGCTGGGCGAGCTGGCCGGGGATGTGCTGGGGAGCCAGCGGGTGGTGCCGAAGCGGTTGTTGGGGGCGGGGTTCCGTTTCGCCTTCCCTGGTATCGATGACGCGATCCGCTCCGCGGGCTGAGAGGAGAACCTGCAACACGGGCGAACAGACGTGACCGTATGCGACCTCCATGCGACCGTGCCCTGTTGATGCGCGACTGTTTGCGACCGATCACGGCCCTAACCTCGACCCGAACTCGGGTATCCCCGGAGCCAGTTGGGGGCATGACGTCTCCACCGGCCGCGCAACCACAGGAGGGGCCTCGTGCTTGAGCCCGCGTACCAGGTGGACGTCGTCATCGTGGGAGCCGGAATCGCCGGACTCTCGGCGGCTCATCGGCTGACCAGCGCAGGAATCTCAACCGCAGTCCTGGAGGCCGCCCCGTACGTCGGCGGCCGCATGTCGACGGAGAAGGTCGACGGCTTCCGGCTCGACCGCATCGGACAGCTGCTGTCCACGTCCTACCCCGAACTCCGCATCACCCCAGGCCTGGACTCTTTGGTGCTGCGCACCTTCGCGCCCGGTGTCCTGCTGCACCGCGACGGACGCGCACAGCGCGCCGGCGCACCGGCGGCCGGAGGGAGCGCAAGGGGCGCACTCCATGTGGTGCGCGCCCTTGCAAGCGCCCCCAGGGGGCCGGCGGCCACCCCGGGCCGGGTCGGCGCGCCGGTGGGCGGCGCGGTCGACCAGGCCCGGCTCGGCACCGCCCTCGGCCGGATCGCCACCACCCCGGTCGAACGCATCCTGGCGCGCCCGGAGATGCCCGCCGGACAGGCCCTCGCCCAGCGCGGGATGCCGGGGCGCACGATCGACGGCTTCCTGCGCCCGCTGCTCGCCACGCTGCTGTGCGACCCGGATCTCAGCACCTCCAGCCGGTGTGCCGACCTCGCACTGCGGGCCTTCGCGAGCGGCCGGCTGTGTGTGCCGGAGGGCGGCGCGGAGATGCTGCCGGTGCTGCTGGCGCGGGCCCTGCCGCCCGGCACCGTGCACACCGGGGTGCGGGTCACGTCGGTCTCCACGACCGCGGTGACGACCGCCGAGCACGGCGAGATCCGCTGCCGGGCGGTGCTGCTGGCGACGGACGCACGGGCCGCGGCGGAGCTGCTGCCGGGCCTGCGGGTGCCGGACTTCCACCCGGTGACCGTGGTCCACCACACCACCGACGATCCGGCGGCGGCCTTCTCGGTGGGTACCTCGCTGCTGCTGGACGCCGACCGCGGCGGGCCGGTGGCACACACGGCGGTGCTCAGCAGCGTGGACCCGAGCCGGGCGCCGGTCGGCCGGGTACTGATCTCCTCGACGGTGCTGGGCACCCCGCCCGAGGGCACCGACACCGCGGTGCGCATCCACCTCGCCCGGCTCTACGGCACCTCGACGCGCCGCTGGGAGACGCTGGCGGTCCACCACACCCCGGAGGCCGTCCCGGCCATGCGCCCCCCACACGACCTGCGCCGCCCCGTGCGCCTCCTGGCGGGCCTGTACGTCTGCGGCGACCACCGCGACACCAGCACGGTCCAGGGCGCCCTCCACTCGGCCCACAGGGCCGCGAGCGCCATCCTGGCCGACCTGGGCGCAGCTGGTTCCCTGCACCGGGCCGACCCGGCACCGACGTTGCCGCGGGCGGCGTAGGAGAGTGCGGCACCGCCGGTCACCCGACCGGTGGCGCCGGACCCTGTTCAGCCCGCCCTCATGCCAGCGCCGCCACCTTCTCCCGGTACCCCCTGACCGGTGCCGCGTCCCGGTACGGCTCCAGCCGGCGTTCGAAGTCCCGCACGTACTCCACCGCGCGAGCGCTCCGCATCTCCGCGGCCTGCCCCGCCGCCTCGGCGGCAAGCGCGCACGCCTGGTCGAGTTCGCCGAGCCCGAGGCGGGCCGTGGCGAGGACGACCCGGCAGAAGAGGCGGCTGCGGGCGTAGGAGGGGGCCCGCAGCTGCAGCGAGCGTTCGGCGTGCTGGGCGGCCGCCCGGAACTGCTGCAGATCCCGGTGGCAGTGCCCGAACTCGTCGGCGAGCTGCGCCTCGTCGAAGAACTTGGCCCAGTACGGCACCTCGTCGCCGGGCCGGGCCGCCTCCAGGGCGCGCTCGGCCCGCACGAGCGCCGCCGTGCACGCCCGCACCTCGCCGAGCACGCTGTGCGCCCTCGCCTCGGAGGCGTGCAGCAGCGCCTGCACGACCGGCGGGCCACCCGTGCCCGCGCCCTGCTGGGCGACCCGGGCCAGTTGCACGGCCTCCCTGCCGTGGCCGAGGTAGACGGCCTGGCGGCTCATGGTGACCAGGACGTACGAACCGTACGCACGGTCACCGGCCGCCTGCGCGAGCCGCAGGGCCTGCACGAAGTAGCGCTGGGCGAGCCCGTGCGCGGCGATGTCGTACGAGGTCCAGCCGGCGAGCCGGGTCAGGTCGGCCGCCGCGGCGAACAGGCGGCGGCCGGTCTGCTCGTCGTAGGTGCCGCGGAGCATCGGCTCGCACTCGTGCTCCAGATAGCGCACCAGGGCCTGGCGGGCGTGGCCGCCGCCGAACCGGTCGTCGAGGGTGCGGAACAGCTCGCCGACCGAGCGCAGCGCATTGATGTCACCGCCCGTGACCTTGTGGCCGGGGGCCCGCTCGGCCTGTCCGCGGGCCCGGGGCGGAACCGGCAGCACCGGCCGGACCTGGGGCTTGGCCGGGGCCGGGCGACCCTGCGCGGGCACCCGGGGTGCCTGTTCGCGGGCCACCTTGTCGTCCGGCTTGCCGATCAGCCAGTCCCGGCTGGGCACCACGAGCCCCGCCGGGGTGAAGGCGATCTTGCGCAGCTCGGCGTGGCTGCCTGAGTCCTTGCGCCACAGCCCGCTGACGATGTCGACGGCCTCCTCCGGGGTGGCGGCGAACTCCAGCCCGGCGTACACCGGCGCACACGCGTCCAGGCCCAGATCCTGGGCGGTGAGCCGGCGCCCGAGCCGGCGTGTGAACACCTCGGCGATGAGGGCGGGGGTCGTACCGCGCGGCTGCTGTCCGCGCAGCCAGCGGGTGACCGAGGTCTTGTCGTATCTGAGGTCCAGCCCGTGCTCCAGGCCGAGCTGGTCGACGCGACGAGCCAGACCCGCGTTGGAGAACCCCGCCTCTGCGATGAGCGCGGCGAGCTGGCGGTTGGGGGTGCGCTGCGCGGGTCGGTCCGTCATCTGCGGTGCGGTCTCCTGCCTTCCGTGCTTCTGAAGTGCCCGGATTGCCTTTGAGCAGCCCTTATGGCCGCACGAACGGCGTGAATGTAGCGGAGAGTGAACAGGTGATCACAGTCTTCCCCCCGCATTCATCCGATCGTGTGAGGAACGCCCGCAGGGCTGACGTACGCCGGTCGGTCGTACAGTGGCGTGGGCGCGCTATGTGCCTGACACACCGGTCGCTGAGGGAGGCGCTTGCCGTGAGTGAGTTGCGGTTCGTCCGCATGGGGTTCGGTGCGGATGCCGTCGATTACCAGGAGGCGTGGGACGAGCAGCGGCGGGTGCACGCGGCCCGGTTCGCCGACGAGGTCCCGGACACCGTGATCCTCCTGGAGCACCCCCCGGTGTACACCGCCGGCCGGCGCACCGAGGACAGCGAGCGCCCGCTGGACGGCACCCCGGTCGTCGACGTGGACCGCGGCGGCAAGATCACCTGGCACGGCCCCGGCCAGCTGGTGGGCTACCCGATCCAGAAGCTCCCGCGCCCGGTGGACGTGGTCGCGCACGTCCGGCGCCTGGAGGAGGCCCTCATCCGCACCTGCGCCGAGTTCGGCCTGGAGACCACCCGGGTCGAGGGCCGCAGCGGCGTGTGGGTGCTCGGCGACCCGGTCGAGCAGCGGCCGGCCCTGGGAGGGCTGTCCCTGGACTTCGACCCGCGCCTCGCCGACGAGGAGTTCGACCCGCGGCTGAACGGTCCCGAGTACGCCCCCTCCAACGCGGGCCAGCGCCGCGAGGACCGCAAGATCGCCCAGATCGGCATCCGGGTCGCCAAGGGCGTCACCATGCACGGCTTCTCGTTCAACGTGAACCCCGACATGAAGTGGTTCGACCGGATCATCCCGTGCGGCATCCGGGACGCGGGCGTGGCCTCCCTCGCGAGCGAGCTGGGCCGGGACGTCACGATCGAGGAGGTCCTGCCGGTGGTCGAGAAGCACCTCAGGGACATCCTGGAGCACGCGGAACTGAAGCCGCGGGAGATCGAGAAGGCCTCCGCCTGATCCACCGCCGGGGGGAATGCGCCCTGCGGCTGTGGGGTTGGCCTCACCGCCAGGGCGTGCAGAGCACGGGCGTACGCTGGTGTACGCCGAAGAATCAAAGCTTAGGGAGCCGGTCGTGTCCGCAGTCGCACCCGACGGACGCAAGATGCTGCGCCTGGAGGTCCGCAACAGCCAGACCCCCATCGAGCGCAAGCCCGAGTGGATCAAGACCCGGGCGAAAATGGGCCCCGAGTACACCAAGATGCAGAACCTCGTGAAGAGCGAGGGCCTGCACACGGTCTGCCAGGAAGCCGGCTGCCCGAACATCTACGAGTGCTGGGAGGACCGCGAGGCGACCTTCCTCATCGGCGGCGACCAGTGCACCCGGCGCTGCGACTTCTGCCAGATCGACACCGGCAAGCCCGAGGCCCTGGACCGCGACGAGCCGCGCCGCGTCGGTGAGTCCGTGGTCACGATGGACCTGAACTACGCCACCATCACCGGTGTCGCCCGCGACGACCTGGAGGACGGCGGCGCCTGGCTGTACGCCGAGACCGTGCGCCAGATCCACCAGCAGACGGCGGACCGCGAGGGCGGCCGTACGAAGGTGGAGCTGCTGGCTCCCGACTTCAACGCCGTTCCCGAGCAGCTCGCAGAGGTCTTCGCCGCCCGCCCCGAGGTCTTCGCGCACAACGTCGAGACGGTCCCGCGGATCTTCAAGCGGATCCGCCCCGGCTTCCGTTACGAGCGCTCCCTGAAGGTCATCACCGAGGCCCGCGACTACGGCCTGGTGACCAAGTCCAACCTGATCCTCGGTATGGGCGAGACCCGCGAGGAGGTCAGCGAGGCGCTCAGGCAGCTGCACGACGCGGGCTGCGAACTGGTCACCATCACCCAGTACCTGCGCCCCTCCGTCCGGCACCACCCGGTCGAGCGCTGGGTCAAGCCGCAGGAGTTCGTCGAGCTGAAGGAGGAGGCCGAGCAGATCGGCTTCTCCGGTGTGATGTCCGGCCCGCTGGTGCGGTCGTCCTACCGTGCCGGGCGCCTGTACCGGATGGCGATCGAGAAGCGTGGTTCCTACATCGCCGTCCAGGCGGTGTGAGCCCAGCGTGTGAATTCACGCACAAGCACTTACCGGCCAGTAATGGCCGAGTCGACGCGGTCCTGACCGTCCTCGCTGATGAGGGCGGGCATCAGGGCCGCGTCAGCGTTTCAGGGCTCTGTATCAAGGCTTCATTGGCGTTTGACCGGTCGGACACGCCCTGGTAACACCAATCAGTGACTCTGGTATCACGCCCCGTACACCATCCGATCCGAGGGGGGACCTCGATCATGCAGGCCGCGCCCGTACGCGCCACCGCCATCCCGTCCTTCACCGATGCCCTCCGCGCCGTCGAGTCCCTGCTCATGAGCGGCGGCCAGCGCACCGCCCGCCGCAACGCGTGGACCTCCGTGCTGGAGGACCGCCGGCGCGCCAAGGACCGGGTCGAGGCGCAGCGTGTCCTGGAGCAGGCCGCCGACCGCTCCTGACCCGCGCCGCCCCGGGCACTGCCGTCGTCCGCACTCCCGGGGGCACGTAGACTTCGTGGCATGGCGAGGAAGGAAACCGCGGCGGACGCCGCGAACGCAGGGCGACTGAAGCAGATCGCTCTCACGTACAAGATGACCCGCAAGGCCGACAAAAAGATCGGTCTTGTACTCGCGGCCGTCGGCATCGGCACCCTCGGTGTCTTCCTCGCGATCGGCTTCCTGATCGGTCACCCGATCTACCTGGGCATCTTCGGCCTGCTGATCGCTCTGCTGGCGACGGCCATCGTGTTCGGCCGCCGGGCCGAGCGGGCCGCTTTCGGCCAGATGGAGGGCCAGCCGGGCGCCGCGGCCGCCGTGCTGGACAACATCGGCCGGGGCTGGACGACCACTCCGGCGGTGGCGATGAACCGCAGCCAGGACGTGGTGCACCGGGCGGTCGGGAAGGCCGGCATCGTGCTGGTCGCCGAGGGCAACCCGAACCGGGTGAAGGGCCTGCTGGCCGCCGAGAAGAAGAAGATGAACCGCATCGTCGCGGACGTGCCGGTACACGACGTGATCGTCGGCAGCGGCGAGGGGCAGGTCGAGCTGAAGAAGCTGCGCACGACGCTGCTGAAGTTCCCGCGCGTGCTCACCGGTCCCCAGGTGACGGCCACCAACGACCGGCTGCGGGCCATGGGGGACCTGATGAGCAACATGCCGGTGCCGAAGGGGCCCATGCCCAAGGGCATGCGGATGCCGAAGGGCCGCTGACCGTTACACCACCCCGCCGGATCAGCTGGGCCGGAACTGGGGGCCGTAGGTGCCCGGGGCGTCGGGGAGGGGGGTCTCCATCAGTTCCACTGCCGGGTCCTCCATGGCGCGCATGGCGCGTACCGCCGCGCCCAGGCTGCGGCCGCCACCGCCGCCCCACGCCTCGTCCAGGGAGTCCAGCACCGCCCAGTAGGTGCTGTCGAACTGGTCCAGCAGCCGCTGGACCTGGGCCGGCGGGCGGGGCCAGCCGTCGGGTGGGACCGCGGCCATGGGGCGGGCGTCGGGGAAGGGTACGGACGCGCCGGTGAACTGCCAGCCCTGGGGGGTCCGGCTCAGCCGCCGCCCGTGGTAGATCTCCGCGAAGGCGTAGTAGTGCGCCGGGTGGTCGTCCTCGAAGGCGTTGGCCGGGGAGCTGGTGGTGCCCTCGCCCTGCTCCCTGACGATCTCCAGGGAACGGTCGACGTCGTCGAGGCCGGTGACCGGCTCCAGCACGTCGGAGCCGATGCGGTCGGAGAGCTGTCCCTCGGCCGACAGATACGGCGCGGTGCGCCGGAACGCCTCCTGCAGGTCGCCGTAGAAGCCGCCGATGGTGGGCGAGTGGGCCGCCGTGCGGGCGAGCGGGGCCTCGGGGGCTTCGATCGCCATCATCACGTCGCGTACGTAGTCCCTGGTGAGGCCCGAGAGGTACACGTGCACCCCGGCGCGCACACCGCCGGGCAGCGGGCCGGGATAGTGCAGCGCCGCGTCCCTGATCCGTGGCCGCCCGCCCACGGCCACGAGCAGGTTGCAGACGACGCCCAGGTGGTACATCTCGTCGCCGACGATGCGCCGGATCAGCCGCGCGGCCTCGCCGCGGCGGTCCCTGACCGACCACCAGCCGCACAGGTACGGCGGGATCGTGGCGAGTTCGAGCCGCACGGCGATGTCCAGGGCCGCGCGGATCCACTCGATCCCGCGGTCGCCCTCGGGCACGGCGAGCAGACGGGCCATGGAGCCGCGGCCGGGCCCGGAGCCGGGCAGCGAGCCCGGCGCGGCGCCGGGCGTGGCAGCCGGACCGTCGGGCGGCCCTGCGGCTGCCGGTGCGACAGCGGGCGGCGGTGCCGGAGCGGTGCCCGGGACCGGTGCGGTGGCGGCCAGGGCGGCCGTTGCCAGGAAGCCTCTGCGCCCGACCGGGGCGGCCGTCGGCCCGTCCGGATGTTCGCTCGTGCCCGTCACCTTGCCTCCGCTCCGTCCTGCCCCGCCTGCGCACACGGCGGCCGGGACCTCTTCGACAGCTCGCGAAGCTAGCAAGCCGGCGCGGCCGTTTCCGGGACGTCCGGCCGCCGGTGTGGCGCGGACCGGCCGCTGACACGCCGCCGAACGGAGCATCCTGCCGGTAATCGGCTCATGCGCTCCTAGCCTTCCGAATGTGACAAAACGCCATATCCCGTACATTGCCTGCAGCACCGCAGTCCTCGGCGCGCTCCTCGGCGCCGCCCCGGCGTCGGCCGATCCCCAGGTGCACGTCGTGCATCCGGGTGAGTCGATCCAGAAGGCGGTGGACGCCGCGCGGTCCGGCGACACGGTGCTCGTGCAGGCCGGCACGTACCACGAAAGCGTCGAGGTGACCACGTCCGGGATCACGCTGCGCGGCGTGGGCCCGGACACCGTGCTCCAACCGGCCGCCGACAAGGCCGGGAGCACCGAGAAGGCCGGGAAGAGCTGCGCGGGGCAGGGCAACGGCATCTGTGTGGTCGGAGCCAAGAACCAGCCTGTCCGGGGCGTCACCGTCGCCGACCTGACCGTGACCGGTTTCTCCAAGATCGGTGTGGTCGCGGTGGGCGCGGACGGCCTGACCGTGCGCGCGGTGACGGCCGACAAGAACGGCCAGTGGGGCATCGCGGAGGAGCGCTCCACCCGCAGTGTCTACCGGCAGGACATCGCCCGGTCCAACGGTGACGCCGGCCTGTTCCTCGCCAACACCATCACGGCCGAGCAGGGCGCCGCCGACACCGGGGGCACCGTCCTCGAACAGAACCGGCTGGAGGACAACCGGATCGGCATCACCGTCCGCCGGCTGCGCAACCTCACCGTCAAGCAGAACTACATCACCGGCAACTGCGCAGGCGTCTTCGTCGTCGGCGACGAGAACAAGCCGAAGACGGGCGCCCTGACGGTCAGCCACAACCTCATCGAACGGAACAACAAGTACTGTGCGGCGACCGCACGGCTGCCCTTCCTGCAGGGCTCCGGCATCATCCTGACCGGCGCCGAGGACACCGTGGTGACGCACAACGTGGTCGGCGCCAACTCCGGAGCGTCCCCGCTGTCGGGCGGGATCGTCCTGTTCAAGAGCTTCGTGGGCGCCACGAGCGAGCGGAACCGGATCTCGGGCAACCGGCTGGGCGGCAACGGCCCGGCCGACCTCGTGAACCAGGAAGCCGCCAAGAGCAGCAACGTCTTCCAGCGCAACGTCTGCGGGGCCTCGAAGCCCGCGGGTCTGTGCTGACCGGACGGCCGTACCCCACCCAGGCGCCGTACCCCACCCAGGCAAGGAAGGAAGGCGGCACATGACCGCACCATCCCCCGAGCTCTCGGCTCCCTGCGCGCAGGGCGCACCCCCGTCCCCGCCGCCGTCGATGCGGCTGAGAGAGCTCGTGTTCGGGGCGGCGTGCGCCGCCGCCGTCCGCGCGGCCGCCCGGCTCGGGGTCGCCGACGCCCTCGGGGACGCTCCGACGGCCGTGGAGGACCTCGCGGCCGCGGTGAAGACCGAGCCGAAGCCGCTGCGCCGGCTGCTGCGCGCCCTGTCCTGCTACGGCGTCTTCGCCGAGCACCCGGACGGGAGGTTCGGCCACACCGAGATGTCCCGGCTGCTGCGCGAGGACGACCCGCACAGCCTGCGCGACATCTCGCTGTGGTGCACCGAGCCCTGGACGTGGGACGCCTGGCCGAAGCTGGACGAGGCGGTGCGCACCGGCCGCAACGTCGTCGAGGGCCTCTACGGCAAGGAGTTCTTCGTCTATCTGAACGAGGACGCCCCGGAGTCGGCCGATGTCTTCAACCGGGCGATGACCACGTCCAGCGAGCAGTCGGCGCGCGATGTCGCCGCGCTGCTGGACCTGTCCGCCAGCAGGTCGGTGGCGGACCTGGGCGGCGGGCAGGGACACGTGGTGGCCAGCCTGCTCGACAAGTACCCGGCGATGCGGGGCTGGCTGCTGGACCTGCCGCGGGTGGTGGAGAACGCCCTGCCCCGGCTGCGTCCGGGCGGCGACCTCGCGGAGCGGGCGCGGATCGTGCCGGGTGACATCCGCGAGTCGGTCCCGGTCGAGGCCGACGTCTACATCATCAAGAACATCCTGGAGTGGGACGACGAGTCCACGGCCAGGCTGCTGGGCAACGTCGTCGAGGCGGGCGGCCCCGGCGCGCGGGTCGTGGTCATCGAGAACCTCGTCGACGACACCCCGTCGATGCGCTTCAGCACCGCGATGGACCTGCTGCTGCTCCTGAACGTCGGCGGGGCCAAGCACACCACGCAGAGCATGGTCGGGCGGCTGGAGGCGGCGGGCCTGACGGTCGGTGAGATCCGGCCGGTCAACCCCTATCTGCACGCGTTCGACTGCACGATCCCCATGTGAGCTGCGCATCCTCGCCGCACACCAGTGCCGGGCCCGCATCGGAGGCGGGCCCGGCACCGGTGTCCGGGAGGGGGATCAGACGCCGGCGTCGCGCTCCCAGAGGTAGAAGCGCTGTGCCATCGCGTCCTTCGGGGACCGCCAGGTCTCCGGGTCGTACGCGCTGACGTACGCCGAGAGCCGCTCGCTGACCTCCTTGAACTCGGGGTGCGAGGTGACCTTGGCGATGGCCGGTCCCGGCTCGCGCTCGGACTCGATGAGGTGCATGTACACATCGCCGAACTGGAAGAGGCTGCGCCGGACGACTCCGACGAGGTGCGGCAGCTCTCCGCGGTCCGACTCCGCGAACACCTTGGCGATGTCGGGGGCGGAACCCGGGGCCATGCGGGCGACGATCAGGGCCTGGTGCACGGTCGTGTCCTCCGTCCGGCTAGTCGGCCAGGGCCGGGGCGGGCCGGTGACCGGCGGCCGCCTTCTCGATCTTGTCGCGGATCAGGGCCATCTGGACCTTGGAGTTCTTGTTGATGTTGTCGGTCATCCAGGCGTCGTCGACGGGGGCGTCCGGCTTCATCGCGAAGTCCTGGGTCCACACCATCCGGGTGCCGGCCGGTACCTCCTCGTACCGCCAGTGGATGTTCATGTGGGCGAAGGGGCCGGTCTCGACGCGGCGGGCGGTGACGGTGAGGCTGTCGCGGTCCGGTTCGCGTTCGGAGACCCAGCTCCAGACGGTGCCGTTCTCGTCCGGGTGCATGGTCAGCCGGAACGTCGTCTTGTCGCCCTCTCTCTTGAGGACCTCCACCGACGCGTACTCGCTGAACAGCTGGGGCCAGCGCTCCAGGTCGTTGGTCATGTCCCAGACCAAATCCAGCGGGGCGGCGATGGTGATCTCGTTCTGGGTGTGTCCTGCCATCTCAGGCTCCTGCCATCAGGGTGCTGTTGACGAGGTTGAGGAACTGCTGGGGCGTCTTGCAGCGCTCCGCGTCGACCGGCATCGGGGTGCCGTGTGCGTTCTCCAGCTCGCCGACGATGCCGAGCAGGCCCAGCGAGTCGACGCCGAGGACGTCGAAGCCGGTGTCGGGCTTCTCCTGGAGCTGCTGGGGGCTGACGGTGACTCCGGCGGCCTTCTTCATCAGCGCGGCGAGTTCTTCCACGGTGATCTGGGACATGCGCTTTCCTCCTTTGCTGTGCTCACTGCGCGGCGCCGTGCCGCAGCACCAGCGCAGAGTTCGACCCCATGAGCCCGCGGCTGAGCACCAGTGCCGTGCGCAGCTCGGCGGGCCGGGCGCGGCCGGTCACGAGGTCGAGGTCGTGGCAGACGTCGAAGACGTTCGGCGTCGGCGGGATCAGGCCGTGCTGCAGGGCGAGCGCGGCCGCCGCGGTGTCGAGCACGGGGGCGGCGCAGTATCCCCGGCCGATTCCGGTCTTCGGGGCGGTGACGGGCACCCGGGTGCCGTGCTCGCCGAGGGCGTCGGCGATGGCCAGTGCCTCGGCCCGGTCCGCCTCCGGCACGCCGAGGGCGTCGGCGAAGACGACGTCGACCTCCTCGGGGGCGCAGCCGGCCTCCCGCAGGGCCTGCCGGATCGCGTGGGCGAGGCCGTCGCGGGACTCCGTCCAGCGGGAGGCGCCGGTGAAGGTGGCCCCGTGTCCGGCGACGAGGGCCCGGACGTCGGCGCCGCGGTCGCGCGCCGTGCCCGCCGCCTCGATCACGAGCATCGCGCCGCCCTCGGCCGGCACGAACCCGCAGGCGCCCTCCGTGAACGGCCGGTAGGCGCGGGCCGGGTCGCTCTCGCGGCTGAGTTCCTCGTAGCCGAGCTGGCAGACCATCGAGTACGGCGCGAGCGGTGCCTCGGTGGAGCCGGCCACGATCGCGTCGGTGCCGCGGCGCACCGCGCGGGCCGCGTGGGCGAGGGCGTCGAGACCGCCGGCCTCGTCGGAGGCGACGACCGAGCAGGGTCCCTTGAAGCCGCGGCGGATGGAGACCTGGCCGGTGCTGGCGGCGTAGAACCAGGCGATGGACTGGTACGGCCCGACGAACCGGCTGCCCTTGCCCCACAGCTGCTGGAGTTCGCGCTGGCCGAACTCGCCGCCGCCGGACCCGGCGGCGGTGACCACGCCGATGGAGTAGGGGGCGTCCGGGGTGTCGGCCTGGCCGAGCCGGGCGTCGTCGAGCGCGAAGTCGGCGGCGGCCATGGCGTAGTGCGTGAACCGGTCGGTCTGGACGAGGAAGCGCTCCTCGATCGTGGCCGCCGGGTCGAAGGCGCGGACCTCGCCGGCCACCTTGAGGGGAAGGTGCTCACAGCCCTCGCGGGTGATCCGGTCGAGGACGCTGAGGCCCTCCTGGGTGGCCTTCCAGAAGGTGTCGGTGCTGGTGCCGTTGGGCGCGACCACCCCGATACCGGTGACGGCCGCCTGCCGGTCCTGTGGTTCGCTCATCGTGTCCTCACTCCCTCGGCCGGGTCAGGATCACCGCGGACTGGAAGCCACCGAACCCGCTGCCCACGGACAGCACGCTGGTCAGCCGGCGTTCGCGGGCGACCCGCGGGACGTAGTCCAGGTCGCACTCGGGGTCGGGGATCTCGTAGTTGGCGGTGGGGGGTACGACCTGCTTGGCGAGGGCCAGCACGCAGGCGACCAGTTCTATGGCGCCGATCGCCCCGAGGGAGTGCCCCACCATGGACTTGATGGAGCTCATCGGGGTGTCGTAGGCGTGGTGGCCGAGGGCCCGCTTCACGGCCGCCGTCTCGTGGCGGTCGTTCTGCCGGGTGCCGGAGCCGTGGGCGTTGACGTAGTCGATCGCCGTCGGGTCGAGCCGGGCCTGGTCGAGGGCGGTCTTGATGGCCCGCGCCATCTCCAGGCCCTCCTTGGTCAGGCCGGTCATGTGGTAGGCGTTGCCGAAGGTGGCGTAGCCGCCGAACTCGCAGTAGACGCGGGCGCCGCGGGCCCGGGCGTGCTCCAGTTCCTCCAGGACGAGCACCGCGCCGCCCTCGCCCATGACGAAGCCGTCACGGTTGTTGTCGAAGGGCCGGGAGGCGTGCTCGGGGTCGTCGTTGTTCGGGGAGGTGGCCTTGATGGCGTCGAAGCAGGCCATGGTGATCGGGGAGATCGGCGAGTCCGCGGCCCCCGCGATGCATATGTCGGCCCGGCCTTCCTGGACGGTGTGGAAGGCGTATCCGACGGCGTCGAGTCCGGAGGTGCAGCCGGTGGACACCGTCTGCACCGGACCCTGAGCGCCGAAACGTTCCGCCACCGCGGAGGCCGCGGTGCTCGGCGAGAACGCCCGGTGCAGCTGCGGCTCCGCCTTGTGGTGGTCCACGTCCCAGCGCTGCCCGCGGCTGCTCACCAGGACGTAGTCGTGCTCCAGGCGGGTGGTGCCGCCGACGGCGGTCCCCAGGGAGACCCCGACCCGCCACGGGTCCTCCCGGGCGATGTCGAGACCGGAGTCCCGGACCGCCTCCTCCCCGGCGACCAGGGCGAACTGTATGTACCGGTCCGCCCGCTCCACCTGCTCGGCGTCCAGACCGTGCGCCGCGGGGTCGAAGTCGCACTCGGCTGCTATCCGCGACCGCAGCCCGGCGGGGTCGAAGAACGTGATGCCGCGCGTCGCGGTACGGCCTTCGGCGAGCAGATCCCAGAACGCCGGCACGCCGATCCCGCCCGGGGCCACGATGCCTATACCGGTCACCGCCACGCGCCGGGTCATGATCGGGCCTGCCCCGCCTCGGCGGCGACGGCCACCGGCTCCGTCTCCTCCGTGTCGACATGGCCGAGGCTCGGTCGCGGGGCCAGCGGCCCCAGGTGGAAGACGATCCGCGCCTCCACATTGCCGACGTTGCGGAAGCGGTGGCGCATGTTCATGGGGATCATCAGGCCCTGCTCGGGCCGCAGCGGGTGCGGCTCGCCGTCCAGGTCCACCTCCAGCTGGCCACAGACGACGTACACGAACTCCTCGGAGTACGGGTGGTAGTGCTCACCGATGCGGTCGCCCGGCTGCACGATGGCCACGCCCATGAAACCGCTGGTCGAGCCCACCGTGGCCGGGGTGAGCATGGCGCGCAGATCGCCGCCGCGCCGGGTGTTGGGCTCGACCTCGCTGAGGTCCACGATCTTCGGAAGGGGTTTGATCACGACAGTCCTCCGTGAGTGTGGTGCGGCTGTGGGTCTCAGGCGTCCGGCGAGCGCCGGTCGGTGACGAGCTGCATCCGGACGACCTCGCCGTCCAGCAGCGCGGTCAGCGGGGCCGCCGGGGCGACGTCCACGGCCACGCCGGCACGGTGGTCGACCAGCCGTACGACGACGTCGTCCCGCTGGAAGATCGTGCTGCGCAGCACCGGGCTGCGCGGGTCCTCCGCCGCCGCCTCGTCCCCCTGCGCGAGCAGTTGGGCCAGCTCCATCCCGCGGCCCGGCCGGGTCGGGTAGTACAGCGCGAGCCGCTCGCCCTCGACCAGCTCGTCCGCGGTGACGTGGTGCACGGCCGGCAGCGCCGCCCGGGTGAAGAACACCCGCGCCGACTCCTGGTCGTTGAGGTCCCGCTCCTGCTCCAGATACGGGTTGATGGCCTCCTCGACCGCTCTGACCTCGGGCTGCCGGGCGACGTGGCGCAGCGCCGCCAGCAGGTCTCCGCGCACCTCGATGGCCCGTACCACCCGGTTGCCGTGCATGAACAGGGAGGTGCGGCACAGCCGGGTGTTCTCGTCGACCCGTGCCTGGGGCGAGGCGTAGTCGGCGAGGATCTTCGCGACCTTCGCCTCGCTGCCGGGCTTCACCGTGAAGGTGAGCGCGTGCCGGATCACGCCGTCGCCGATCCTCGGGGAGGCCTGGAGCCGGCGCCGGCCCGCGGGGGCGGCCGCCGCCTCGCCGCCCGTCTCGCGCACGATGTGGAAGCGCAGCGACCGGGTGTCCCGGACGCAGCTGTGCAGCGGCTCCACCATGCGGACGTGCTCCTCGCTGTTCACCCAGGCGAGGAACGGCGGGGCACTCTCCCACTCACTGGTGATGAGCCATTGGGACGGGTTCTCGATCGACTGGCACAACTGGTCGCTGACATGGCCGGGCACCGACGCGACCTGGTTGCACAGTTGCTCGTAGGCCTCCAGGAACTGCTGCTGGGCGCCGTCGTATACGTCCACCAGCAGGACGACCCGGAGACGGGAGCCGTCGAAGACGGATTGCGAGACCCGTTTCGACACCTGCCGCGCCAGCTGTTCCGAAACCTTTTCCGACGTGGTGGTCATACTGCGCACATCTCCTTCAGGGGAGCAGAGGGGCAACGCCGCCCGTGACGCGACGTCAGCGTTCCTTGATCCTGTTCCTGTCCTCCGGAGTGCGCGACTCGTGTGAACCAGGAGGGTGATTGAGCACGCGAAGCCCCTTGGAGGGGGCATGGAAACTCCTAGGCCCTAGCTGCCCCACACCCCCGCCCCTGCCTCTGGAGTCGTCGATGCAGCACAAAGCCGATCACCACGTGCCCGTCCTTGTCGTGGGCGGCTCGCTGGTGGGCCTGTCCCTGTCCCTGTTCCTGGGCCGTCTAGGCGTCCGCCACATGCTGGTCGAGCGGCACTCCGGGACCTCGATCCACCCGCGCGGCCGCGGCAACAACGTGCGGACGATGGAGCTGTTCCGGGTGGCCGGCATCGAACCGGACATCAAGACGGCGGCGTCGCTCCTCGCGGACAACCACGGCATCCTGCAGACCCCGACGCTGGCCGGGGACGCCGGCGAGTGGCTGTTCCGGGAGATCGATCCCGGCGGGGGGCTGGCCCGGTTCAGCCCCACCAGCTGGTGTCTGTGCAGCCAGAACGACCTGGAACCGGTGCTCCTGGACGGGGCCCGCGCCCTGGGCGGCGACCTCAGGTACTTCCACGAGCTGGAGTCCTTCGCCCAGGACGCCGAAGGAGTGACGGCCTACGTCCGGGACCGCGACAGCGACGGCCTCTACACCGTCCGCGCGGACTACCTGGTCGCGGCCGACGGCCCGCGCAGCCCCGTCCGGAACCGGCTCGGCATCGGGCAGAGCGGCCCCGGCGACCTGTTCGCGAACGTCAGCGTCACCTTCCGCTCCAAACTCCTCGCCGACGTGGTCGGCGACCGCCGCTTCATCTGCTGCTACCTCACCGACCCCGAGGCCGACGGCGCCCTGCTGCCGGTCGACAACAAGGAACGCTGGGTCTTCCACGCCCCCTGGCACCCGGAACACGGTGAGACCCTGGAGGAGTTCACCGAGGAGCGGCTCACCCGGCACATCCGCCGGGCCGTCGGCGTCCCCGACCTCGACGTCGAGGTCACCGGCAAGGCGTCCTGGCGCGCCGCCGAACGCGTCGCAGAACGCTACCGGCACGACCGGGTGCTGCTCGCCGGCGACTCCGCCCACGAGATGTCCCCGACCGGGGCGTTCGGCTCCAACACCGGGATCCAGGACGCCCACAACCTGGCCTGGAAGCTGTCCGCCGTCCTCGACGGCTGGGCCGGTCCCGGGCTGCTGGACACCTACGACACCGAGCGCCGGCCCGTCGCCCTCGCCACCAGTGCCCGGGCCTCGGCCCGCTCCGTGGAACACAGCCACCCCGGCTTCGCCCCCGCGCCCGGCATCGGCGGCGGCAAGCGCGGTGGCATCCTCAACGTGGTCCTCGGCTACCGCTACCCGCAGGGTGCCGTCGTGGGCGCCGACCCGGACCAGCCGGTCGTACCGGACGCGCTGCGCCTGGCCGGGGAACCGGGCAGCCGGGCCCCGCACATGTGGCTGCGCCGCGCGGGCGAGCGGATCTCCACGCTCGATCTGTACGAGCGGTCACTGGTGCTGCTGAGTGACGCTTCGACGCGAGCGGGGGCGGCCTGGCGGGCGGCTGCGCTGCGCATCGCCGAGACGGACGGGGTACGGTTCGAGGCGCACCGGATCGGCGGTGCCGGTGCGGAGGCCGAGCTGACGTACGACGGCCCGGACGGCGACTGGGCAGGGGCGCACGGTACGACGGCCGAGGGGGCGGTGCTGGTGCGGCCGGACGGGTTCGTGGCGTGGCGGGCGATGGACGCGGCACCGGACCCGGAGGCGGCGCTGCGCAAGGTACTGGGGGCGCTGCTGCGGCGGGGCTGACCCGATCCGGGTGCCTGGGCCGGGCCGGCGGGGACGGGGCGCGCGACTCGGCGCTTGCGAGGTGCCGCCGGCGTGGCTCGGCCGCAGCCACGGCGCGCTGCGAGCCTGCGGCGACCGCACCCCCTGGGGGCGCGGGGAACTGCGCGAGCGACCACGACGCACCCGCACCCGGCAGACAGCAGGGCGGCCCCGGCTCAGACCCGCACTTCCACCGTCTTCGCGAGCCGATCGTGCAGGCCCCGCCCATCCCGGTCCCAGACCAGCGCCGGAATGGCAAGACACAGCAAGACCGTGCGGAGCATGCCCCGCAGCGGGCTGACCGTGCCCGTCTCCAGGGCCACCACCCGGATGCCGAAGAGCCGCTTACCCGGCGTGAAGCCGATCGTGCCGACGGTCAGCACACTCATCACCAGGAAGACCCCGAGCGCCCAGTTACTCGTCGCGGGGACCTTGTAGCCGTGGGTGATCAGGCCGTATGCGATCAGGACGCTCAGCCCCCAGTCCACGGCGAGCGCGCCCACGCGCCGGCCGGGCCGGGCGATCGAGTTCGGCCCCTCCTCGGGCAGACCGAGCTGCTCGCCCCGGTAACCGAAGTCGGCACCGGCCTCTTCCATGGCCGCGCGGGGCCCGGAGAGCCACGATCCGAGTGCTTGCCTGTTGTCCACCCGACCACGGTACTGCGCCCGAAATGACCGGGGTACGGCGGGGTGTCCCGGGGCTAGGGTGGAACCGTGGCCGATTAACTTCTGCGAAACAAACGGGTCACGCCCGAGAAATCACCCGTCCCTAGGGTCGAGACCAGCGTGTGCCACCGCACTGGCCGCACGAACGATCTACCACCCCGGCGAGGACGGTCGGGAGTAGGAGGAGCTGGATGTTCCAGAACGCCGACGAGGCCAAGAAGTTCATCGCGGACGAGGACGTCAAGTTCGTCGACGTCCGCTTCTGCGACCTGCCGGGCGTCATGCAGCACTTCACGGTGCCCGTTGAGGCGTTCGACCCGGATGAGGAGCTGGCCTTCGACGGATCGTCGATCCGTGGTTTCCAGGCCATTCACGAGTCCGACATGGCTCTGCGTGCCGACCTGTCCACCGCTCGTGTCGACCCGTTCCGCCGGGACAAGACCCTCAACATCAACTTCTTCATCCACGACCCGATCACGGGCGAGCAGTACTCCCGTGACCCGCGCAACGTGGCGAAGAAGGCCGAGGCCTACCTCGCCTCGACCGGTATCGCGGACACCGCGTACTTCGGTCCCGAGGCCGAGTTCTACGTCTTCGACTCGGTGCGCTTCGCGACCAGCGCGAACGAGTCCTTCTACCACATCGACTCCGAGGCGGGCGCCTGGAACACCGGTGCGGTGGAGAACAACCGTGGTTACAAGGTCCGCTACAAGGGCGGCTACTTCCCGGTCGCGCCGGTCGACCACTTCGCCGACCTGCGTGCCGAGATCTCCCTGGAGCTGGAGAAGTCCGGCCTGAAGGTCGAGCGCCAGCACCACGAGGTCGGCACCGCCGGCCAGGCCGAGATCAACTACAAGTTCAACACCCTGCTGGCCGCCGCCGACGACCTGCAGCTCTTCAAGTACATCGTGAAGAACGTGGCCTGGCGCAACGGCAAGACCGCGACCTTCATGCCGAAGCCGATCTTCGGCGACAACGGCTCGGGCATGCACGTCCACCAGTCGCTGTGGAGCAACGGCGACCCGCTGTTCTACGACGAGGCCGGTTACGCGGGCCTGTCGGACACCGCCCGCTACTACATCGGCGGCATCCTCAAGCACGCCCCGTCGCTGCTGGCCTTCACCAACCCGACGGTGAACTCGTACCACCGTCTGGTGCCGGGCTTCGAGGCGCCGATCAACCTGGTGTACTCGCAGCGCAACCGCTCCGCTGCGATGCGTATCCCGATCACCGGCTCGAACCCGAAGGCCAAGCGCGTCGAGTTCCGCGCCCCGGACTCCTCCGGCAACCCGTACCTGGCCTTCTCGGCCCTGCTGCTGGCGGGTCTGGACGGCATCAAGAACAAGATCGAGCCGGCCGAGCCGATCGACAAGGACCTGTACGAGCTGGCTCCCGAGGAGCACGCGAACGTCGCCCAGGTCCCGACCTCGCTGAACGCCGTCCTCGACGCGCTGGAGGCCGACCACGAGTTCCTCCTCCAGGGCGACGTGTTCACGTCGGACCTGATCGAGACGTGGATCGACTTCAAGCGCACCAACGAGATCGCGCCGCTGCAGCTTCGTCCGCACCCGCACGAGTTCGAGCTGTACTTCGACGTGTGATCGGGCCGCCCCGCGCGGTTCGTGACTGAGGGCCGCCACCCGGAATCGCTCCGGGTGGCGGCCCTCGGCCGTTTCGCCCTCCGCCGTGGTCACACCACGACGACGACCACGGGCACGCTGCCGAACCCGAACCCGTTGTTGAAGCCGAAGAAGCCGTTGTTGAAGCCGAAGCGGTTGTTGAAACCGCAGTCCCAGCCACCGTGGAAGCAGCCACGGTTGGTGGTGACCTGGGCCGGGGTGGCTGCCGACGCGGTGCCTGCCGTGCTGATCGCGGCTCCGCCGGCCATCAGAACACCGATGGCGGACACTGCGGCGAGACGCCTCGCGCGATGTGCATTCATGGATCCACCTTCCTTCCACCCCTCGTGCGGCCTTCTCGGGCACGAGACGGGATGGGCCGCGACCTCGGAGTGAAGAGTCCGGCGCGGTCGTGGGGGATGCCGCACGAGTAGGGGAAGCAGGGGCAGACCAGGTGGGCACCCCGCGGTGCGGCTCTCCCGTAAATGCTAGCCGTCCGGCGGCCACCCGGCATCCCGGGCAACCTTTGCCGCTTCCCATGCTTCCTACTCTCGGGGGATCATCCCCCTGGCTCTGTCCGACGAGAGAGGTTGAACGGGGATGACGGAGAACGAGGACTGGGAGCGGGAGTTCGATCACCGCTGGGCGAATTCCGCCGAGCACAAGGAGCCCTCGGCCCGGGCGCGGATGCTCGCCGCACGCTGGAAGGAGAACCCGCCGAATCCGGCGCCCTTCCGCGCCGACCCCGACCCGGTGCCGCGCCGGACGTCGTGGGCGTCGACGGCCATGGTCCTCGGCTGCGTGATCGCGGTCATGGTGCTCATAGGCCTGGTGCAGTTCGGCTCGTCGTACTGATCGCGGCACCGGTCGCGCGCTTTGCCGCTCCTGGGGCCGTTCGGAACCCCTTCATGGCAATCGGCAGGTGCACACTGGACAGCGGGACGAGTGCCTGACTGCGGGGTGATGCAAGATGCAGAGCCGCTTCCGGAGCGACCGACGGCTGACCGTGCGCATGGGACTCACGCTGTTCCTGCTCGGGCTGCTGTACGTGGGCTTCGTCGCCGCGCTGATCGCGCTGCTGAAGTCCTGGGTGCTGGTCGTCGTGGTGGTCGGGGCGATGTTCGTGGCGCAGTTCTGGTTCTCCGACCGGATCGCCATGTTCGCGATGCACGGGCGGGTCGTGGAGCGCGAGGAGTACCCCGAGCTGCACGCGGTGATCGACCGGCTGTGCGGACTCGCGGACATGCCCAAGCCGGTGGTCGCGGTGTCCGACATGGACATGCCTAATGCCTTCGCGACCGGCCGGAACCCCGACCACGCGGTGGTCTGCGTGACCACGGGACTGCTGCGCCGGCTGGAGCCGGCCGAGCTGGAGGGCGTGCTCGCGCACGAGCTGTCGCACGTGGCGCACAAGGACGTCGCCGTGATCACGGTCGCGTCCTTCCTCGGTGTGCTGGCGGGCCTGATCGTGCGGTTCGCGTTCTACTCGCAGGTCTTCGGCGGGGGCCGCAGGGACCAGAACACCGCCGCCGTCTTCGCCGCGATCATGGGCGTCTCCGCCGCGGTGTACGCGATCAGCTTCCTGCTGATCCGGGCCCTGTCCCGGTACCGGGAGCTGGCGGCCGACCGCGCGGCCGCGCATCTCACCGGCCGCCCGTCGGCCCTTGCCTCGGCGCTCACCAAGGTCTCCGGGGACATCGCCCGGATCCCGACCAAGGACCTGCGCACCGCCCAGGCCTTCAATGCCTTCTACTTCACCCCGGCGACCGGCAGGGAACCCGGCATCGAGCGGTTCTTCTCCACACACCCCACCCTGGAGCAGCGGCTCGAACAGCTGGGCCGGATCTCGGCGGAGCTGGGCGGGGCCGCCGCACCGGGGAAGGCGGGCTGAGCGTTGGGGCTGCTGGACATCCTGCTGGGCCGTACGAAACCGGTCGCGCCCGATCTGGACCAGCTCTTCGCGCTGCCCTCGGCGGCCGTGACCCTGCAGGCCGCGGCCGGTTTCACCCCGACCGGAACCGGGGCGGTGTGTTTCGCCACGGTGGAGGGCGCGGCCTTCGAGCAGACCCACCGGGAGGTGCAGGCGCTGCTCGACGCGGACACCGGCCGGTGGGGGTCCCCCGGCTCCGGCGAAGCCGAGAGCGGGAGAAGCGCGCCGGTGGAGCTGCGCCGGGACGAGTACGGCTACTCCTGGCTGGTCTCGCAGCGCTCGCCCGACCAGCTGCCGGAGCTGGTCAACGACCTGCACGCGGTGAACAGCGCGATGGAGGTCAACGGCTTCGGTCCGCAGCTGCTGTGCTCGCTGGCCGCCTTCACGGACGACACCGGCCGCAAGCTGGCGCTGGTCTACCTCTACAAACGGGGCACCTTCTACCCGTTCGCCCCGCTGCCCGGTGCCGCGCAGCGGCGGGACGGGGCGCTCGAACTCCAGGTGAAGGCGACGCTCACGAACGATCTGCGGATCGAGCAGGATCTCGGCCGCTGGTTCCCGGTGTGGGGCGCCCCCGGTCTGTGACCGGGGACGCCCTGGCTCACCGCTCTCACCGGCTCTTCTCGCGCTGCTGCCGGCGGGTCTCGAAGGGGCGCTCACGACGGTAGCGGCGCTCCCACTTCGCCTGCCGGTCCCGGCGCTCGCGGTAGGCCCGGTAGCTGTCGGGCAGGGGCGGGGCGCCCGCTCCGGCAGGCGGTGTGGGGGTGCCGGGCGACCCGCGTCCGTGCGTCGCGTACAGATACAGCAGCGCGACGGCGGCGAGCCACCACAGGTGGTTTCCGATTCCGAGGATCACCAGGACGACGGTCCCGGACGCGACGATGCCACGCATGACGGACCTCCGTGGGGTGAGTGTGGCGGGGGTGGAGTGTGTCGGCTTCGTGCCGTTTGTTCAGCGTAGGGAGGCCGTGGCGGCGACCGCATCCGGTTTTCCGCCCGGCGGGGGCCCTGTGTGAGTGCACGACCCCATGAGTGAACTCTCCACACTCGCCCACGACTTCGCGGCGAACGGGTCCGCGACAGTTCGAGCAGGCGGTGGCAGGCCATCGGCTGGGCCCGTGGTCCCGGGAGCACACCAAGGACCGGCGGGAGTGCGTGACGGCGCCGGTGAGTGGTCTCGGCGGACAGCAGGGCTGCGGGCACTCCCGCTCGCTGTTCCGGCTTCGCCGGGCACCCCCGAGGACGCGCGGAGGCACCCGGCGCCGGCGTCAGCGGCTGTAGCGCATGAACGCCCGGACCATGCGGCACGTGGTGTCGGAGGGCGGGCGCATGCCGATCTCCTCCGCCGTGCTGCGGATCCTGTCGTCGCGGGCCTGGGCCGGCTGGTAGATCCCGGAGTCGAGCAGGGCTATGGCCAGCCGCATGGCCTTCAGACGGCGGTTGTGGCTGACGTACCACTCGCGCGGCCGTCCGGCCGGCAGCGGCCGCTTGATCACGGGCTCGTAGGGCGAGTCGAACAGCACGGGGCGCTGGACGGTGGACTGGGTGGGCAACGGCTTCGGCTTCAGGGCGGCAGCGGGCACAGGCATCCTCCTGTCGCGGGCAGGGCACCGGCCGGACAGTCCGGCGATGCCCTCGAACACTGCTTCCAGTCTACCGGCGGCCACTGACAATCGGAGTTCCGCGACAGCGGCCAAATGCCCAGGTGGGAAAGGAAATCCGGGTGTGTGACAGGCGGTCGAGGAGGGACTGCCGAGACGTCAGAAATTCGAACAGAGTCGAGGCCGAGTACCGTGTGCCGCATGGAAATCTGGATCAATCCGGCCTGCTCCAAGTGCCGCAGCGCCATCAGTCTGCTCGACGCCGAGGGGGCCGAGTACACCGTCCGCCGCTATCTGGAGGACGTGCCGAGCGAGGACGAGATCAGGGCCGTACTCGACCGGCTGAACCTGGAGCCCTGGGACATCACCCGCACCCAGGAGGCCGAGGCCAAGGAGCTGGGGCTCAAGGAGTGGGCGCGGGACGCGAGCGCGCGGGAGCGGTGGATCTCCGCGCTCGCCGAGCATCCCAGGCTCATCCAGCGCCCGATCATCACCGCCGACGACGGAACGGCCGTGGTGGCCCGCTCCGAGGAGGCGGTACGGGAGGCCCTGGAGCACAACAAGAGTTGAGCGGCGCTCAACTCCCCTGTGACGGAGGCCACTTCAGCATCTCCTGAAACCGCTGAGTAACCTCGTTCGGTATCTCGTACATAGCGGCGTACGCTCCCCTACCTCTTCAGGAGGCGCGCATGTCGCGCAGGAGAACTCTCGGTACGAAGAAGAAGATCGCGCTGCTCGTCAGCGCCGCGGCGGTGGCGGGCGGCGGGGCCTTCGCGCTGGCCACGACGTCCAACGCCGCGCCGCCCGCGCACAACGCCAAGACGCTGTCCGCCGGGGACTCGAACGTCTGCCAGGGGCTGGCCACGGCCCATGGCAACAACGACCGGTTCATCGCGGACCAGAAGGCCCATCCGGACGCGCAGTCGGCAGCCCGGATCGCCAACCGTGAGGCGGTCATCAAGCAGATCGAGGTCCAGCAGAAGGCCGCCGGATGCACCGTTGGGGAGTCGGCTCAGGGCTCCCAGGCGGCGCAGGGCGGCAACGGCGCGGGACAGCAGCAGGGTGCCGGCCAGCAGGCCGGTGACGCCCAGCAGTCGGCACAGCCCTCGCAGTCCGCCGCCGGTGACGCAAACGCCGGTGGTGCCGCGGCGGGCTCGGGCCAGCAGGTCTGCAAGGGCTCCACGGTCACGCTCTCCGGCGAGGGCGGCGCCCCGGCCGCGTCCAGCGGCCAGTTCCCGGCCGGGACCACTTTGAAGGTCACCAACCTGGACAACAACAAGTCCACGACGGTGAAGGTCACCTCGGTGTCCGGCAGCTGCGTCCTGCTCAACAACGCGGCCTTCGAACAGGTCCGGGAGCCCGGCAAGTTCCTCATCCGCCACGCGGTCATCGAGAAGGTGGGGTGAGGCTCGGGGACCGGACAGAAACGTGGTGAGGCGGCGGGTCCGGCTCGCCACCTCACCGGGGTCATGGGTCCTGCTGTTCGCGGCCACGAACAGCAGGACCGGCACCCCGTGCCCGCAGCGCGTCCGGTGCCGGAGGGGGCCTGGCGACCGGAACACTCCCCGGTCTCCCTCCCACTCCGCGAACACGCGGACCCGGCACCGCGCGGGCCGCAGCAGCATCGGCAGGGCGTGGAGCAGGTACGCCGCCTTGGACCCGGCGAAGCAGTGGACCGGGTCCAGGAGGAACAGGCGGCGCACCCGCGCGGGCGCGCGCAGGGCGTGGTGCACGGCGATCCGGCCCGCCGTACGAGTGGCCGTCCAGGCCGGCCGAGTCGGCGCCCGGGCCGCCCGGGACCGCGTGCAGCCAGGCTGTCAGGTCGGCGACCGTGCGGGGGTGGCGGTCGCCGGCCCGACCACTCGGCCCCGGCGCGCCGACCACGTCGACCGCACACAACCGCCGGATCCGGCTCAGCCCGGCGGCCCGGTGGCGACCGTCAGCGCCTCCCGCTCGGCCGGGCGTTCTTGGGCCGCTGATCGAGCGGTCGGTGGAGCTGCTGCGCGGCCACGTCGGCCAACGGCGGGCCGCCGTCCGGGAGTTCCTCGACGGGGTGCGGGAAGCGGCGGCGGCGGGCACACATACCTCACCCGTCGGCGCCTCACAAGGTGAGCCGCGACACAAAACCACCAGGTAACACGGGGTTCACATAGGGGCAATGGTCGGGAAATGGCCTGTTGACAGGCTGCCGGGCAGATCGAGCGGCGCCCCAGTGCCGCAGCGCCGCAGCACCCGCGACGACGAGTGCGCCCGACTTACCCCTAAGGATGTGGCCCCGTGACCTTCAAGGCTGAGTACATCTGGATCGACGGCACCGCGCCGACGGCCAAGCTCCGTTCCAAGACGAAGATCATCACGGGTGCCCCGGCCGGTCTCGACGCGCTGCCGATCTGGGGCTTCGACGGCTCCTCCACCAACCAGGCCGAGGGCCACTCCTCGGACCGCGTGCTCAAGCCGGTCTTCACCTGCCCGGACCCGATCCGCGGCGGCGACGACATCCTGGTGCTGTGCGAGGTCCTCGACATCGACATGACCCCGCACCGGTCCAACACGCGGGCCGCGCTGGCCGAGGTCGCCGAGCGGTTCGCCGCGCAGGAGCCGATCTTCGGCATCGAGCAGGAGTACACCTTCTTCGACGGTTCCCGTCCGCTGGGCTTCCCCGAGGGCGGCTTCCCGGCCCCGCAGGGCGGCTACTACTGCGGTGTCGGCGCCGACGAGATCTTCGGCCGTGAGATCGTCGAGGCCCACCTGGACAACTGCCTGAAGGCGGGTCTCGCCATCTCGGGCATCAACGCCGAGGTCATGCCCGGCCAGTGGGAGTTCCAGGTCGGACCGGTCTCCCCGCTGGAGGTCTCCGACCAGCTGTGGGTGGCCCGCTGGCTGCTGTACCGCACCGCCGAGGACTTCGGCGTCTCCGCGACCCTGGACCCCAAGCCGGTCAAGGGCGACTGGAACGGCGCGGGCGCGCACACCAACTTCTCCACCAAGGCGATGCGCGAGGGCTACGACGCGATCATCACCGCCTGCGAGTCGCTCGGCGAGGGCTCCAAGCCGCTGGACCACGTCAAGAACTACGGCGCCGGCATCGACGAGCGCCTGACGGGCCTGCACGAGACCGCCCCGTGGGACAAGTACTCCTACGGCGTCTCCGACCGCGGTGCCTCGGTCCGTATCCCGTGGCAGGTCGAGAAGGACGGCAAGGGCTACATCGAGGACCGCCGCCCGAACGCCAACGTCGACCCGTACGTGGTGACCCGCCTGCTGGTGGACACCTGCTGCTCCGCGCTGGAGAAGGCCGGCCAGGTCTGATCCGTCCCGCTTCGCACAGGGGCGCCCGCCGCAACGGTGGGCGCCCCTGCTGCGTGTCGCGCCCTGTCCTATCGTGCGCTGTCATGGAGATCGACGCGGAGACCGACTGGGGGAAGCTCTCGCACGCGTACGGCCCGGCCGACGACATCCCCGGCCTGCTGCGGGCGATGGAGTCCGAGGACACCGGCGTACGCGAGGAGGCCTCGCACGACCTGTTCTCCGCCCTGTGCCACCAGGGGGACATCTACGACGCCTCGGCCGCCGCCGTCCCCCACCTCGCCCGGCTCACCCTCCACGGCCCCGGCCACCGGCCGCAGCTGCTCGGGCTGATCGCCGGCATCGCGGACGGATCCGGAAAACCCGCCGAACGCGCCGCCGCACGGCGGGCCGTGGCGGAGGCGCTGCCGTCCCTGCTGCACCTCGCACACGCCCCCGACCCGGACGTCCGGGACGCCATGGTGCTGCTGATCGCGTGCCTCGGCCATCCCCACGCCCTGCCGCTGCTCCCCCTGCTGCGCGCCCGGCTCGACACGGAGCCCGACGCCGAGGTGCGCGGGCGTGTGGTGACCGCGCTGGCGCTGCTGGAGGCGGGTGACGGCGGCTGGCGGCACGGTCTGCTGTCCGACCCCGGGCCCCGGGTACGGCTCGCCGCCGCCGAGGACCTGCTGCGCACCGCCGATCTGCCGCTGCCCGCAGAGCTGGTCGACGTCTGCGCGCGGGCGTACACGGCCGACCCGCACGACCGCGGGACCGGGTACTGGCCGCCCCCCTACCGCCCGTTCACCGACCGGCTCCTGGAGGAGGACCCGGAAGCGGCCCTGCGGGCCCTCGCCCAGGGCGTGCCGCTCGCCCATGAGATCACCGAGCGCTGGCGGGACCGCGAGGCGGAGGTGCTGCCGTGGGTCCTGGCGGAACTCGGCGGCACACCCTGGGAGTTGTACCGGCTGGCCCGGACGGCCTGCGCACTGCCGGCGCAGGCCCGCCCCCGCGTGCGGGAGCGGGTGCTGCCGTACCTGGTCGCGGACGACCCGGAGGTGCGGGCGGCGGCGCTCACCGTGCTGGCCCGCACCGGTGCGGCCGGAGTCGTACCGGAAGCGGTGCGGCTGATCGCGGAGGCACCCGGCCTGGACGGCACCGTCCGTGCCGTCACCGCGGTGGCGGACGTGTGCGGGGCGGGGGCGCTGCCCGTGGCCCGGGCCGTGGCCGCGCGGCTCGACGCGGCCCCGCCGCAGCTGGTCACCGTGCTGGCACGGTACCCCGAGGCGGCCTCGCAGGCCCTGGCCGGACTCGCCGCGCTGGTGGCGGAACGCACCGGCGGATCCGGCGGCGCGGTCGCCGTCCTCGGCGCGCTCGGCCCTGCCGCCGGTGCCGTCGGCACGCAGGCACTGCGGGCGGCGGCCGGGGACGCCGACTCCCCGGTGTCGACGGCCGCCGCGCTGGCGTACCACCGGGTGACCGGCGATCCGGAGCCCGCGCTCGCTCTCCTCGGTGCGCAACTCGCGGAGGAGACCACGGAAGCGCTCGCGCAGGCGGGAGAACTGGGGCCGGACGCCGCGCCGTTGCTGCCGCTCGTCGAGCCATGGCTGGCACAGGGGCACACGGCCGGCCGCCGGGGCCGGGCGGCACTCACCGTGTGGCGTATCACGGGCAGGACCGAGGACACGGTGGAGCCGCTCGCCCGGTGGCTGGTCGCGGACGACCACTGGCCCCCCTTCGAGCCGCCCGCCCTGCCGGCACTGATCGCGATCGGCCTGCTGCCCCGGTTCGCCGTGGACCCGCTGCGCAAGGTCGCCGAGTCGGCCCGCCGTGCCGCCCACGACCTGTTCGTGACGGGCGACCCGCACCCGGACTACGTCCTGCGGTCCGCCGTGCGGGAGCTGCTGGCGACGGCGAGCGTGCTCGACTGAGCCGGCCGCGTCCGCATACCGAGACGGCATTTCGGACGGGCGAACGGCGGGCAGGCCCGCGATCAGGGCCTTGTGCGGGGCACGGCAATCCACGCAACGTCAACTTCGCACCAAGGAAGCGTCCAAGCAGTGAGAGGAGGGTCCTGCCCGGCGCCGGTGTCTGCTTCAATGGGCGCATGGCCAGCTTCCAGAAGATCTCCGCGACGGGTCGCCATGACCTCGAGCCCTTCTGGCCTTCCCGTCAGCACCACGACTTCGACCGGGTGTGTTGCCGCGTGATGAACGCGCGGGCCCTCTAAAGCCGTAACCCCCGGCCTTCGGCCAGCGCGGAACGACGTACGTCCCCGGCGCGCCCGACCACGAATCGCGGCCGTCGCATCAACCGACGAACCTCTCGCGCGAAAGAGCTGACCTCTCATGGCGACCACTCGTTCTCTCTCCTCCACCCCCGCCCTCGCCGCCCCCGCCCGGCACCGGCTGCGCGCCGTCGACCGGGACGAGGTGGTCGACGTCGCGGACTTCCTGCCGCCGGGCGCCACCTGGCTGCCCGCGCCGCAGCACACCCTGCCCACCCTGCCCGGCCGGCCGCCGATGGTCGGCTACCTGGTGCTGGTCCCGGCCGACCAGCAGCCGCCGTTCCTGCCGGTCGCGGTGCCGGACCAGCCGGAGCCGGCCGTGGACACGGACGCCGAGCCGAGGGTGCGGATCGACTCCGTGCAGCGCACCGCCAGCGTCGACGGCCGTGTACTCGACCTGACCTACCTGGAGTTCGAGCTGCTGGCGCACCTGGTGGCCCATCCGCACCGGGTGCACACCCGCGACCAGCTGGTCACCACGGTGTGGGGCTACGGCCATGTCGGGGACGGCCGCACCGTCGACGTGCACATCGCGCGGCTGCGCCGCAAGCTGGGCGCCGAGCACCGTCAGTCGATCCAGACGGTGCGCCGGGTCGGCTACAAGTACACGCCGCCGGCCGCCCGCTGACTCCGGCTCTGCCCTCGGCAGAGCCCGGTACCGGCGCACGACCCGAGCGGGCATGATCACCGGTATGAGACTTCTGGTGCTGGGCGGTACGGAGTTCGTGGGACGGGCCGTCGTGGAGGCGGCGCTGGGGCGCGGCTGGGAGGTGACCGTCTTCCATCGGGGACGCCACCAACCCCCGCCCGGTGTACGGTCGTTGCACGGCGACCGCACCGCCCCCGACGGCCTGGCCGCGCTCGCCGCGGACACGGGCACCTGGGACGCCGTGGTCGACACCTGGTCGGCCGGGCCCCGTGCGGTGCTCGCGGCGGCGCGGCTGCTGCGGGGCCGTGCCGCGCGGTACGTGTACGTGTCCAGCCGGTCCGTGTACGCCTGGCCCTGGCCTTCGCTGGGCGGTGAGGCCGAGCTCGGGCCGCTGGTCGAGGGTGCCTTCGCCGACGCGGAGCAGACCGCGTACCCCCAGGACAAGCGGGGCGGGGAGCTGGCCGCCCTGGAGGTCTTCGGTGCGCAGGACTCGCTGCTGGTGCGGGCCGGGCTGATCCTCGGCCCGCACGAGAACGTCGGCCGGCTGCCGTGGTGGCTGACCCGGATCGCCCGGGGCGGCCCGGTGCTGGCCCCGGGGCCGCGTGAGCTGCCGGTGCAGTTCATCGACGTCCGGGACCTGGCCGGCTGGCTGCTCGGCGCGGTGGCACAGTCGCTGAGCGGGCCGTACGACCTGATCGGCCCCCCGGGGCACAGCACCATGGGCGAGCTGCTCGACCTGTGTGTCCAGGTCACCGGTGCGGACGCCGAGCTGCGCTGGACCGACCCGGAGGCGGTCCTGGCCGCCGGCATCGAACCGTGGACCGGGCTGCCGGTGTGGGTGCCGCCGGACACCGAGCTGTACGCCTGCGCGCACCGCACCGACGTGTCCCGTGCGCTGGCCACCGGGCTGGTGTGCCGGCCCGCCGCGGAGACCGTCGCGGACACCTGGCGGTGGCTGACGGAGATCGGCGGCGTGGCCCCGATGCAGCCGGACCGGACGGTCAAGGGTGTCGATCCGGAGGTGGAGGCGCGGGCGCTGGCCGGGGCGGGGGGTGTACCCGGCACCACCCCGGAAGACGGGTCTTCGGGCGAATGACCCGCGCGTGGGCCCCGGGGCGACCGGCCGCCGCGCTCCTGGTCGTCGCCCTCCGGTACATCCCCGCACACCTCCAACGTCTTCGGCAACCCGACAGGGACCGCCGACCTGCCAACTCCTGTGTTCCTGGGAGGAATTTGTGAGACCGGTGAACACCTCTGGGGCGGCGTCCGTATGGAAGGACGCCGCTTCACTCCTGTCGGGCGCCTCGATGCTGCCCCGCAAGGAAGTCAGAGGAGTTCCATGGGACGCAACACACGAAAACGCCGTACGCCGCTGGCCACCAAGGCCATTGCCGCATCGGCGGCCCTAGCGCTCGGTGGGGGCGGGCTGATCTGGGCGAACTTCTATGCCTCGGCGCACGAGTCGAACAACCAGATGTGGGGAGGCAATCAGACGAAGGCCGCGACGGCGCAGGTCGCGACGGTCTCCTGCCCGGACGTCCAGCAGAAGCTGACGAACGTGCCCTGGCGGGCCCGTCAGGGCGTGGCGACCGAGCTGGCGAACCTCGACCGGCAGGTCACCGAGGCCTACAACCGGCTCGCCTCCACCCGGGACGCGCAGGCCAAGGATCCGAGCTTCGTGCAGAACGCGATCGTCGGCCCCCTCAAGGAGAAGCGGGCGGCGACGATCGACCGGATCCGGATCGACATCCAGCGCGTCGGCGGTTCCTTCGACAACTCGCTCAAGCAGCTCGCCGCCTGTACGACGCAGACCGCCAACCAGACCACCGCTGGGGGGAACACCGGTGGCCAGCAGCAGAACACCGGCGGCCAGCAGCAGAACGGCGGCCAGCAACAGCAGAACGGCGGCCAGCAGCAGGGCAACAACGGCCAGCAGGGCAACGCGCAGAACATCGGCGGGCAGGCCGGCAACGGCCCGGTCGCGGCCGACTTCGTCGACATCACCAAGGTCGCGCCGAACGTCCAGGGCAAGCCGCGCCGGCAGGGCAACGCCTCGACCGGTACGTTCACCACGCGCTGCGGTGTCAACGCCAACAAGAACCACAACACCGACAACGTCATCGTGGCGCCCGGCGTGACCAACGGCGCGCACCACCTGCACGACTACGTCGGCAACCAGAAGGTCAACGCCTTCTCCAGCAACCAGACGTTCCTGCAGGGCGGCACCAGCTGCCAGAACCGGAACGACCTGTCGTCGTACTACTGGCCGGTGGTCCGGGTCCAGGACGGCAGCCAGGACTTCGACCAGAACGCCGACGGCGGTGGCAAGGAAGGCAACGTCGGCAAGATCCTGACTCCGGTGCAGGCCCAGATCAAGTACGTGGGCAGCCCGGCGAGCAAGGTCGTCGCGATGCCGCAGTTCCTGCGCATCATCACCGGTGACGCCAAGACCACCACCAACGGTCTGGCGAACGCCAACGCGCACTGGAGCTGCACCGGCTTCGAGAACAAGGTCCAGCTGACGCAGCAGTACCCGATCTGCCCGCAGGGCAGCAAGGTGGTGCGTACGTTCGCCTTCCAGAGCTGCTGGGACGGGCAGAACATCGACAGCGCCAACCACCGTACGCACGTCGCCTTCGCGGACCCCGCGAGCGGTGTCTGCCCGAACGGCTTCAAGGCGATCCCGCAGCTGACGATGCGTCTGGTCTACAACATCACCCCGCCGGTCGTCCAGAACGGCCAGGTGAAGAACGCCTACGCGGTGGACGGCTTCCCGGAGCAGCTCCACAAGCCGGCCACCGACCACGACGACTTCATCAGCGTCACGACCGGCGGCCTGGCGAACCGCATCGCCGACTGCATCAACCGCGGCCAGAACTGCGCGTGACCATGCGCTGACCATCTGACCCGGGCCATGAACGAGGCCGGTGACGGACCCCCCTCCCGTCACCGGCCTCCGCCGTGTCCGCTCCCGGAAGGACCGGGCTCTCAGCCGTGGTGCGCGTGGTGGTCGGTGCCGATCTCGACGTCTCCGCCGAGCGTGCCGCGCAGCGCCTTGACGACCCCGTCGTCGCCGACGGCGACCCACTTGCGGCCGACGAGGTAGTAGCCGCCGTAGTCCTTCGCGTCGTTGATCCACTCGCGCTGGCCGCGGTCGGTGGCGAAGGTGGCGAGGATGAACCTGCCGTCGCCGTTCTTGCAGATGGCCTGGCGGATCTCGTCGGCGTCGGTCTGCATGTTCGGCTTGCACTTCACCTCGGCGGCCAGGCTCTCCAGGCTGCCCGTCGCGGCGGGCGGGACCGCCTTGGTGTCCCCGCCCGAGCCGCAGCCCGCCAGCGCGAGTACCGCCGCCGCGCAGAGCACCGTACGTGTCAGCCTCATCTGTTCCTCCGGTCCCGGTCGGCCAAGCATGCCTCAGCTCCTTCGGATACGGCTGCGGGCCGCCGGGCGCTCAATCGGGGCGCGGGACGGACAGGCCACCCCCGGAAGGGTGAATCACCCATCCGGGGGTGACCAACCTTCCGGCTCGTTCGTTCTTCCGGACGTGCAGTCACAGGATGTAGCCCAGCGTCACGCACCCGCCTCCGCCGACGAGACCGGACCGGTCGGCCTCGAACAGGCCGAGGCCGCGCTCGTCGAGCACTATCCCCGGCTGGTCCGGATCGCCTACCTGGTGCTGCCACCGGGCCTCGGCCGCAGCCGCCGGGTGCTGACCGCACACGCCCTCGCCCAGCGCTCCCTGCCCCCGGGCCGCGGGCAGCAGTGCACGATCCCGGCCCAGACCTCCGGCCGCGAGGGCGACCTGGGGTACGCCTTCCTGCGGGAGCGCGTCCTGCGGGCGGCCCTGGAGGCGGCCCGCCCCCGCAAGGGCCTGCCCCGGCTCTCCCAGCTGCCGCCGCTGCTGCCCCAGGTGTGGGGTCTGAAACTGTTCCCGCGCTCGGGCGGCGCCGACGAACTGGCCCTGGACCAGCGGCTGTCCGCCCTGTCCGGCCCGGCCCGCGCCGCCTATGTGCTGCGGGGCCTGGAGGAGCTGTCCGACGCCGACATCCGTACGGTCCTCACGGCCGCCGGGGTCGACGACCCGGGCGGCGCGCTGGCCGACGCCAACGGCCTGCCGACCCAGCCCGCGCTGCTCTCCTCCCCCGAGTTCGACCCCTGTCTGCTCCAGGCCCGGCCCACCGATCTGATGCGCCGCCGCCAGCACACCAAGGCCGCGCTGGCGGCCGCCGCGGCGCTCGCGGTGTGCGGGGCGCTGGTCGCCCTGCCCCGCGGCGGCTGGGGCCCGGACGGCGCCGCCGCACCCGCCTACGCCGGGAATCCGGCCGCCGAGGCCGCCCTCGACCCCGGCAGGCTGATCCGGGTCTCCCCCATCACCTGGGAGTCCGCCGCCCGTAGCGACTTCTCGGTGTGGCCCGCGCGCGGCCCGCTCACCGGCGACACGGCCCTGCTGCGCCGCGCCCTCGCCGTATGGGCCCGCCCCGGCGAGACCGTCCATGTCTCGGCGACTCCCGGCACCGACACCGGCGGCCCGGCCGGTCCGCCCCAGCTGCTGTACGCGGGCCAGGTCGACAATGCCCGCGTGGTGATGCTCTACGACGGTCTGCGCATCGCCCGTTACGCCGAGCCGGTCGACGGCACCCAGGGCGCGGCCCTCGACCTCGCCCGTGCCGACGGCGCGACCGGTGCCGAGGCGAGCGCCCTGGTGCTGGGCCGCTCGGACGGCAACGTCCAGTATCTGACCGCGCCCTGGGTGAAGAAGGCGGCCTCGCGGGACCTGATGAAGCCGGAGGCGGCCGCGACGCCGCTGACGATCAGCAACGGCGTCACCGCCCCGCTGGCCAGCCCGGCACTGCGCCCCGGCAACTGCACCTCCTGGCCGGTGCTCCAGCTGACCGGCGCCACCGGCTCCCAGCTCAGCACCGACCTGGGCGAGTTGGTACCGGCCCACCTCACCGCCGGCCGGCCCGGCGCGGCCGGCGAGGCGTCCGGCGCGGCCGGGCTGCGGGCCTGGGCGCCGTACGCCTGCTCACTGTCGCTGGAGCGCTCCGCCGGGGTGCGCAGCGTCAACGCCTGGACGTTCGCCGGCCAGCCGCTGCCGGACGGCAGCGGGGCGGCCGACTGGGTGTGCACCCGGGCCGAGACCTGGCGCGGCGACGGTACGGGCGCGTTCGCCCAGTTCCACCCGCCGGGCGGACGGGTCGGTGCGGTGGTCGCCAAGGGCACGGACGCCCGTTCCTGCGGGCCGCGTGCCCCCCATGTGCTGGCCGGGGTGCTGTGGAAGTCCGCGGCCGGGCACTGGTATCTGCTGGCGGCGGGCGACAAGGACACCGCGACGATCCAGGCAGGGGGCGGGGTCTCCGCCGCCGGACAGGGCCGGTTCCTGGTGGCCCGGGCCAAGCAGGGGGCACGGGCCGACCTGAAGGGCACGCTGGTCGACGGCACGGAGATCAGCGGGTTGCGGTAGAGAGGCACCACGGGGAGGGGCTTTGTTGACAGTCGCGTAAACAAGCGCTGCCGCAGGGGTTCTCAGCACCCCTACCCGCCAGTACATTGACGCCATGTCTAACACGCAGGCCCGGGTGCCGCTCAAGGCACGCAAGGTGTCCTTCTCCTGGGACGGCACGCCGTTGCACTGGGTGCCGGGAGATCCCCTCACCACGCACACCATCAACGTGCTGCACCTGCTGCTGCCCGCCGGTGAGCGGTGGTTCGTGCATGTGTACAAGCAGGTGCTGCCGTACATCCGGGACGACCGGCTCCGCGAGGACGTCATCGGGTTCATCGGCCAGGAGGCGATGCACTCCCAGGCCCATGACGAGGTGCTGCCGCACCTGCGCGAGCAGGGCCTCGATCCGACGCCGTACACCGCGCAGGTCGACTGGTTCTTCGAGAAGCTGCTCGGCGACCGGACGCTGCCGCCGGGCAGGCCGCGCCGCTGGTGGCTGATGGAGCGGGTCGCGCTCATCGCGGCCATCGAGCACTACACCGCGTTCCTCGGCAATTGGGTGCTCAACGCCGACGAACTGGACCGGCGCGGCGCCGATCCGACCATGCTGGACCTGCTGCGCTGGCACGGCGCGGAGGAGGTGGAGCACCGCTCCGTCGCCTTCGAGCTGTTCATGCACGTCGACGGCAGCTACCGCCGGCGCGTACGGACCTGGGCCACGGCCTTTTCGGCACTGGTGTTCCTGTGGCAGCGCGGGGCCCGGTTCTTCATGGAGAACGATCCGACTCTCGTCGGCGGCAAGGCCTCCTTCAGGGAGTTCCACGTCCGCGGCAGGCGGGGCCTGCTGCCCGCGACCGGAGACATGATCAGGTCCATCCCCCGCTATCTCAGCCGCGACTACCATCCCTCACAGGAGGGCGACACCGAGCAGGCCATCGCCTACCTGGCCTCCTCGCCGGCGGCCACGGCGGCGGAGAAGAGGGCCGCCTGATGCCGAAGCTGCGTCATGTCGTGCTCGTCGCGGGCGCCGCCCTGCTGACCCGGCGGGCCCTGCGCCGCCGCATCCAGGCCTCACCGCTGTGGCCGATGCCCGCGCTGGAGGAGCCCATCTCGGGCCGACCGCGCTCGCGGGCCCTGCGGCTGCTGGTGTCCTCGCACGAGACGGTGGCCGACGGTGTCGTCCGACTGCGCCTGGAGGGGCGGGACCTGCCGCGCTGGGAGCCCGGAGCCCATCTCGACCTCGTCCTGCCGTCAGGCCTCGTCCGGCAGTACTCGCTGTGCGGCGACCCCGAGGACACCTCCTCGTACACCATCGCGATCCGGCTGGTCGAGAACGGGCGGGGCGGCTCGCGGGAGGTGCACGAGCAGCTCGCCGAGGGCATGGCACTGGAGGTGCGCGGCCCGAGGAACCGTTTCCCCCTGGTCGCGGCGCCCGCGTACGTCTTCGTCGCCGGCGGTATCGGCATCACCCCGGTCCTGCCCATGCTGCGGGCCCTGCCGGAGAACGCCGAGTGGCGGTTGCTGTACGCGGGGCGCGACAGGGCCTCGATGCCGTTCCTGGAGGAGGTCGAGAAGCTGGGCCATGACCGGGTGACCGTCGTGGAGGGAAGGCCGGACCTCGACGCTCTGGAGGTGAGCGAGGGGACCGCCCTCTACTGCTGCGGGCCCGAGGGGCTCATGACGGCGGTCGCGGCACGCTTCCCGGACGTCCGCCTCGAACGGTTCGCGCCCCGTACGTCGTCCGACGGCAACACGGAGTTCGAGGTGGAACTCAGGCGCAGCGGACGGACGGTGACCGTCCCCGTCGGCTCCACCGTGCTGCAGGCCGTGCGCAGGGAGCTGCCGGACACCGCCTACTCCTGCGAGCAGGGGTTCTGCGGGACCTGCCAACAGCGGGTGCTGGAGGGCGAGATCGACCACCGGGACGAGCTGCTGACGGACGACGAACGGCCCGACTCGATGCTGATCTGTGTGTCCCGGTCCAGGAGCGATCGTTTGGTGCTCGACATGTGATCACTCTTGCCGGTATCCGATCGGTAAGGTGTGCCCATGAGTACCGGGGTTCGCCGCAGGATGGGCGTCGAGGAGCGGCGGCAGCAGCTGATCGGTGTCGCCCTCGACCTGTTCAGCCGACGCTCGCCCGACGAGGTCTCCATCGACGAGATAGCGTCGGCCGCGGGCATCTCACGCCCGCTGGTCTACCACTACTTCCCCGGCAAACTCAGCCTCTACGAGGCCGCGTTGAAGCGTGCCTCGCAGGATCTCGCGGGCCGTTTCAGCGAGCCGCACGAAGGGCCGCTCGGCGCCCGGCTGCTGCGCGTGATGCGCCGCTTCTTCGACTTCGTGGACGAGCACGGCCCCGGCTTCTCGGCACTGATGCGCGGCGGCCCGGCGGTCGGCTCCTCGGCGACGAACGCGCTCATCGACTCCGTGCGGCAGGCCGCCTACGAACAGATCCTGTCGCACCTCGGCGTCACCGACGCGCCGCCGCGTCTGGAGCTGGTCGTGCGCTCATGGATCTCGCTCGCCGAGTCGACGGCACTGATCTGGCTGGACGGCCGCCGCGTCCCGCGCGCCGAGCTGGAACTCCAGCTCGTGCACGACTTCGCCGCGCTGGCCGCCGTCAGCGCCGCCTACGACGAGGAGATGGCCGACCTGCTGCGCACCATGGTCAAGGACGAGCCGGCCGACGGCCCCTTCGCGGAGCTCGTCGGCCGGCTGATCGCCCTCGGTTCCTGAACCCCGGCGTGAATCCCCCGGGACGACCTAGTCCGCCACCCGTTCGAACACCGCCACGGTCCGCGCCGGGACGGTGAACGTGCCCGAGCCGGCCGCGTAGGCGGAGGTCTTCACCACCGGGTCGGCACCCTTCGCCTGCACCGGGTGCAGCCGGTAGCCGGTGCCGGCGAGGGCGCCGATCGTCTGCTCCTGCTGCTGCGGGGTGGCGTTGAAGACCACGACGAGGTCACCGAGCCGCATGGTGACGACACCCGGCGTCTCGTCCTTGCCGGACAGCGGGAAGGACAGCTCGTCCTGCACCCGTGCGGCCGTGCCCAGCGAGAACGCCTTCTCCGTCGTACGGATCCTCAGCAGGTCCCGGTAGGCGGCGGAGGCCCCGGTGATCTGCTCGCAGCCCACCTCGACCGTACTCAGCAACGGCCGGGCGTAGTCCCACTTGGACTGGTTGTCGGCCGCCGGGGGCAGTCCGCGCCCGAAGCCGTTGCCGTCGGCGCAGTTCCAGTGGATGGCGTTGAACCAGTCCCCGCTGTCGAAGGAGTTGCGGTCCAGCGACTTGGAGCGCAGCAGGTCGGTGCCCGCCTGGGACAGGGACGGCCCCTGCGAGAGGCCGGCCGTGGCCATCGCCAGGACCTGCATCCGGGCCCGGTCGGACGCGGAGGTGTCCTTCGGGAGCTTGTAGGTGAGCGCGTCGAACAGCGACTCGTTGTCGTGCGCGTCCGCATAGGCGAGGGCGTCGCCGGGTGCGTCGGCGTATCCGGCGGGCGAGCCGTTGTAGTCGATCTCCGCTCCCGTGACCTCCTTGCCGTCCGTGTCCGTGAAGTGGTACTTGGCGAGGTTGCCGGTCAGGCCGACCTTGATGAGGTCCTGGTAGTGCAGGAGGCGCGCCTTCTGCTCCTCCTTCGAGCCGTTGGCGGTGGTGGAGTTGGGGTCGGTGTACAGCCCGGAGGCGAAGCCCTGGACGCCGGGGTCGGAGTCGAAGGGGCTGCCGCCGCGCACGGCGTCACGGGCGCGGTCGGAGAAGGTGGCGATACCGGTGCCGGCCATGTTCTTCTGCGTGGCCTGCACGAACCGGGCGTCGTTGGCGACCTCCCCGAAGTTCCAGCCCTCGCCGTACAGGATGATCTTCTTGCCGTCGACGCCGTCCTTCTGCGGCGTCAGCGCGTCCAGGGCCTTCCTGACCGCCAGGATGTTGGCCTTCGGGTGGTGGCCCATGAGGTCGAAGCGGAACCCGTCGACCTTGTACTCCTTGGCCCAGGTGACGATCGAGTCCACGACCAGCTTGCCCATCATCGCGTTCTCCGGCGCGGTGTTGGCACAGCACGTGCTGTTGGCCACCGACCCGTCGGCGAGGAGGCGCTGGTAGTAGCCCGGCACGATCTTGTCCAGCACGCTGGCGTCCGCCTGGCCGCCGGCCGCCGTGTGGTTGTAGACGACGTCCATGACGACCCGCAGGCCGTCCTCGTTCAGGCCCTGGACCATCCTGCGGAACTCGACCGTACGGGCCGTGCCGTCCGGGTCGGTGGCGTACGAGCCCTCGGGGACCGTGTAGTGGTACGGGTCGTAGCCCCAGTTGTAGGCGTCCTTCGCGGCCGTCTTCGCCACGCACTCCTGCTGCTTGTCGGAGTCGGCGGGGTAGGAGGCGAGGTCGCAGCCGGGGCTCGCCTGGTCGGCCTTCTTCTCGGGGACGGTGGCGAAGTCGAAGGCGGGCAGCAGGTGGACGTACGACGTCCCGGACTTCGCCAGCGCGCGCAGGTGCTTGGAGCCGTCGCTGTCCTTGTCGGTGAAGGCCAGGTAGGTGCCCGGGTGCTTCGAGGTGCGGTCCTCGACGGAGAAGTCCCGGATGTGCAGCTCCTGGATCTGCGCGTCCTTCAGCGGTACGGCCTTCGGCTTGCGCAGGGCCGACCAGCCGCTCGGGGCGAGGGACCTGTCGTCCAGGTCGACGACGAGGCTGCGCTCGGAGTCGGCGGTGAGCGCGAGGGAGTAGGGGTCGGTGACCTTGTTGGTGACCGTCTTGCGGACGCTGGGCGCCCAGACCTTCACGACGTACCGGTAGGACTTGCCCTTCCAGGACGCCGGGCCGGTGACGGACCAGACGCCGGTGGTGTCGTTCCGGTGCATGGCGTGGACCGAGCCGTCCAGCTCCAGTGCGACGCTCTGCGCGGTCGGCGCCCACACGGAGAGCGTCGGCTTCCCGTCGTGGAAGACCGGCCCGAGCGCGGCCCGGGTGGCGCCGGGGTAGAGGTCGTCCAGCACGCCCGCGACCTGCACGCCGGTCGCGGCCAGCACGGCACCGTTCGCCGCCCGCTGCGAGGCCACCAGCTGGCCCTTCAGCGCCGCGCGCACCCGGTCGCGGTCACGTGGGTCGACGGACCAGGCGGTGTAGTCCTTCAGGTGCGGGAACTTCGCCTTCTGGGCATCGGTCAGCTGAGTCCTGCCCAACCGGATCCAGCGCTCGTCGTCGCTGGTCAGCGCCCCGTCCTTGACGGTGATCGAGCCGTCGTGGCTGTACAGCAGCTGGGTGGAGGCGGCGCCGTCCACGCCGTTCCAGGCGAGCGTGTTCCGGTCGATCCAGATCGCCTTGGAGGTGCTCAGGTCGAGGGCGGCGGCGCTGCCCGCCGGCTGTGGCAGCAGGTACTGCTCCTGGCCGTTCAACAGCCACACCTCATGGCCGCCGGCCTTGAGGTCCAGGGACTGGTCGGCCGGGAGATCCTTGTCGTCGCCCTTGTGGACGATGTAGCTGAGGCTGGTGGCACCCTCGGTGAGCGGCACCTCGAAGACCGCGCCATAGGCATCAGTCTTCACCGGCTTCAGCGGGGCCGACCAGTCGGTGGGGTGCGCGGCACCCGTCCAGACGTGCAGACCCCAGCCGTCGTAGTCGCCGTCGGCGCGGTGGTAGTGGATGACGGCCTTGGTCTTGTCCTGCGCGGGATGGTCGGGCTGCTGCGTCAGTACGTCCGTCTTCCCCTGCTCGACCCACACCTCACCCGTCCGGGTGACGTCGATGCTCCGGTCGGCGGAGACGTCCTTGTTCCCGTCCTTGTCGACGACCAGGAAGCCGACGTCGGACGCGCCGGGCTTGAGCTTGACCCAGGCGAAGGCGCCGTAGGCGTCCCGGCCGGTGAAGGGGTGGCCGGCCGGCCAGTTCGTGGCCTCGCCGTCGGCGATGTCGCCCCAGGCGTACAGGCCCCAGTCGGCGTAGTCGCCGTCGGTGCGCTTGTAGTGGACGATCGCGTAGTCGCGCGAGGAGGCCGTGGGGGTACCGGGCGCGGGCGGGGTGCCGGAGGTGCTGCTCGCCGTGGTGCTCGCGGTGTGCCCGGCCGAGTCGATCACGACGGCCTTGTAGCGCAGCGTGGTCCCGGCCGGGATGTCCTTGCCGAGGGTCTGGGTGACCTTGTACGGGGCGTGGTCGGCGGAGCCGAGGACCTGCCACTTGGCGTCGCCGGCCTGGGCGGCGAAGACGACCCGGTTCAGCTGACCACCGTCGACGTCGGCGCCGATCTGCACCGTGCCGGTGGCTCCGGCGGCCGGGGCCTTCAGGGTGACGGCCGGTGGTGCGGCGGGCTTGCCGAGCGGGCCGGTGGCCTTGTAGACGACGGCGGACTCGGCCGGGACGGTGACGGTGACCTTGTGGTCGCCGTCGGACCGCACCGAGCCGGAGGCGCCGTAGATGCCCTGGTACGCCATGCCGGCGGACCCGGTGGCGAAACTCGCGGTCTGCGCGGTGCCCGCGTTGTTGAGGGCGACGACGTACTCCTGCCCGGACGCGGCGTCCGTACGGGTGAAGGCGTAGACCCCGGCGCCGTCGGCCGCGTAGCGCTCGGTCTGGACTCCGTCGGTCAGGGCCGGGTTGGCCGTGCGCAGCCTGGCGAGCGCGGCGATCTGCCGGTACAGGGGCGCCGAGGTGTCGTAGGAGTCGTCGGCGTGGGTGCGGTCGGTGCCGATCTCGTCGTCTTCGAGGTAGTCGGGGACCTTGGAGGCGAACATGGTCTGGCGGGCGTCCTTGTCGCCGCCGGAGCCGGTGAAGCCCTGCTCGTCGCCGTAGTAGACGACCGGGTTGCCGCGGCTGAGGAACATCAGCTCGTTGGCCAGCTCGTCCTTCTTGAGGATCTCGGCGTCGGTGGCCTTCGGGTTGTCCTGCTTCAGGAAGTACCCGATGCGGCCCATGTCGTGGTTGCCGAGGAAGGTGACCTGCTCGTACGCGTTGGCCTTGTCGGTCGTGTACTTGTAGTCGTCGCCGAAGACACCCGCGAGCTTCTGCGCGCTGCCGCCCTGGGAGGCGTAGGCGCGGGCGGCGTCCTGGAAGGGGAAGTCGAGGGTGGCGTCGAGGCGGCCCTGGGTGACGTACGGGGAGGTGATCGAGGTGTCTGCGGAGTAGACCTCGCCGAACATGAAGAAGTTCTTGCGGCCGTGGGCCGCCGCGCAGGTGTCCAGCGCGGTCGCCCACTGCGTCCAGAACGGCAGGTCGACATGCTTGACGGTGTCGATCCGGAAGCCGTCGACGGCGAAGTCCTCGACCCACCGCTCGTAGATCTTCTCCATGCCGTGCACGACCTCGGGACGCTCGGTCCACAGGTCGTCCAGGCCCGAGAAGTCACCGTAGGTCGTGGACTCGCCGGAGTACGTCGAGTCGCCCCGGTTGTGGTACATCGTCGGGTCGTTGAGCCACGCCGGGACCTTGGACCGGCTCGTGACCCTCGGGGTGTACGGGAAGGAGTCGCGGGAGACGGCCGGGAACTTGCTGGTGCCGTCCGCGTGGTCGGCGTCGTCGAAGGGCCGGCCGTCCTTGGTCAGGTAGGGGAAGGCGCCCTTGGAGAGGTAGTCGGAGGACTTCTCCTCGTGGTCCACGACGTCGGCGGTGTGGTTGGTGATGACGTCGAAGAAGACCTTCATGCCCTTGGCATGCGCCTTGGAGATGAGGGTCTTGAGGTCCTTGCCGGTGCCGAAGTGGGGGTCGACCTGGGTGAAGTCGGTGATCCAGTACCCGTGGTAGCCGGCGGAGGCATTGGCTCCGGTGCCCTGCACGGGGCGGTTCTTGAAGATGGGGGCCATCCAGATGGCAGTGGTGCCGAGGCCCTTGATGTAGTCCAGCCGCTTGGTCAGACCCTTGAGATCGCCGCCCTGGTAGAAGCCCTTGTCGGTGGGGTCGTAGCCGGTGCTGAGTCGCGAACCGGTGAGTCCGCCCTCGTCGTTGGCCTTGTCCCCGTTGGCGAAACGGTCCGGCATGACGAAGTAGAACTGCTCGTGGGTGTCGCCGTGCCGTGCGGGCTGGGCGGCGAGGGCCGCGTCCGAGGGGGGCGCGGGCGGGCCGGCCGCGTGGGCGGCCAGTGGCTGGATCAGTGCGGCGGCGAGGGCTACGGCGGCGACGGCCGCGGCCCGTCTCGCTCTCGGTATCACAGGCGGTAACTCCTAGCGAATGCGGCTCTCTTGGGTCCGACCCGGCGCGACCGTATCGCTGCCGAAAGCTTTACAGCAACAGTCTTGAAACTCATAGCAAGAAGTTTCAACGTCAACCTTGACGCTTGCTCCGCGACTGCCGCAAAGGGACTCCGCGGGCAGGGTGACCCGGGAGTCGAAGGCCAACAGGTCGACGACGACCACGTCGGCCCTCTCGCTGAACAACTCCGGCTACGCGGCGAGTGACACGGGGCAGCAGCTCAGCAGCTCGGCTTCCCCGCATAGATCGCCAGCGCCGTGTCGGCGCCCAGGGTGGCGGTGAACTGTCCGCTGGAGTTCACCGTCACCGTCGTGTTGTTCTGCACGTTGCAGTACGTGCCCGCGGGCAGTGACGTCTGGTACGTCCTGGTCTGGCTGCCGGACTCGTGGTTGATCGCCACATAGCCCTTGGTGCCGCGGCCGAAGGCGATCCAGTTGTTGCCGTTGTCCCACCAGTTGGTGACCGACTGGCCGCGGGTCGCATTGCGGAAGGCGACCATCGACTTGATCTCCGGCCACGCGTGCTGGCACTTCCAGCCGTCCTGCCAGCAGGCGTTGACCGTGCCGCCGTTGGGCGGGCCGGCGTCCGCGTCGGACCACTCGTAGCCGGAGTTGATGTCCGGGGCGCCGTAGGGCCACGCGAGCATGAAGACGTTCGCCAGGGTGTAGTCGGCGCCGTCCTTGTAGTTCAACGTGCTGCCGTTGCGCTCCGTGTCGTGGTTGTCCACGAAGACGCCGGCGACCGAGCTGTTCAGGTAGCCCCAGCCCTCGCCGAAGTTGTTCAGATAGGCCAGCTTCTCGTTGGTGAGGACGCGCTTGAGGTCGTAGGCGTAGCGGAACTCCTGGACGTCCCCGTTGCCGGTGTACTCGGAGGGCTGGACCGCCTCGTTCGCGCCGTAGATGACCTCCTGCTTCCAGTAGACGGAGGGGTTGGCCAGACGGGACTTGATGTTCGCCAGGTCCTCGGCGGGGATGTGTTTGGCCGCGTCGATGCGGAAGCCGTCGGCACCCAGGGAGAGCAGGTCGTTCATGTAGCCGGCGATGGTCTTGCGGACGTACTCCTCGCCGGTGTCCAGGTCGGCCAGGCCGACGAGTTCGCAGTGCTGGACGTTCCAGCGGTCCTGGTAGTTGCTGACCTGGGAGGTGCAGTCGTCGAAGTCCGGGAACGAGTACAGGCCCGGATAGTCGTACTTCGTGTACGTCGAGCCGCCGGTGCCGGTGCCGCTGCCCGCCGACATGTGGTTGACGACGGTGTCGACGACGACCTTCAGGCCGGCCGCGTGACAGGTGTCGATCATGTTCTTGAACGCGGTGCGGTCGCCGAGGCGGCCGGCGATCCGGTACGACACCGGCTGGTACGAGGTCCACCACTGCGAGCCCTGTATGTGCTCGGCGGGCGGCGAGACCTGGACATAGCCGTAGCCGGCGGGGCCGAGGGTGCGGGTGCACTCGCGGGCCACCGAGGCGTAGTTCCATTCGAAGAGGACGGCGGTGACGTCCTTCGTGCCGGGCGGAGAGGCCTCGGCGGCACCGGTGGGGACGGTGAGGGGGACCGCCAGGCCGGCCACGAGGGCGAGCGTGGCGGCCAGGGTCTTTCTGGCCATGTGTGCTCCTGCACTTCGTTGTGCGGGTGGGGGGAGTTTGACTGATCAACGACCAACGGGTGGCGTGAACCTAACTGTTGCACCAACGTTTCAGCAAGATGCAGAAAGAAATTCCAACAAGCGTCTTGACGAGGGCAGTTCGCCCGTCACAGGCTCCACAGGATCAACGCTCGCGCGTGCGGGCGGGCGGGGAGAGGGGGACTTCCATGGCCGAAGGGTTTCGCATACTGGGCCGTGTGCGGCTGGGCGGGGATCCGGCCGGGGTGCGGGGCGTCAAACCGCGTGCCCTGCTGGTGACCCTGCTGCTGCACGCCGGGCGCCGCGTCTCGCTCGATGTGCTCCAGGAGGCCCTGTGGGACGGGGAGCCGCCGCGTTCCGCCGTGGCCAACATCCGTACGCACGCCAGCGCCCTGCGCTCGGCGCTGGGCGGCACCGCGAGGCTGGCCGCGGGCGACGGCGGCTACGCGCTGGAGGCGCCCGCCGAGGCCTGCGACCACCTGCGCTTCCTGGACCTGGCGGGTGCGGGGCGGGCCGCGCTGCTCGCGGGGGACGCCGACCGGGCGACGCGGCTGCTCGCGGCGGCGCTCCTGCTGTGGGACGGCGACCGCGCGGCCGTCGGGGTGCCACGCGTCGGTCCGCTTCTCGGTGCGCTCGGGCATCTGGACGAGGAGCGGATGCGGGCGGTGGAGGACCTGGCCGAGGCCCATCTGCGGGTCGGCGAGCCGCGCGCGGCACTGCGTGATCTGACCGGTCTGCTGTCCTCGGCGCCCCTGCGCGGCCGGGGCTGGGCGCTGCGGATGCGGGCCCATCACCGGCTGGGCGAGGTGGGCGGTGTCCTGGAGGCGTACCGCAGCGCGTGCGCGGTCTACCGGGCGGAGCTGGGCATCGCGCCCGGTCGTGAACTGGCGGACGTGTATGCCGAGTTGATGGGCGGGCGGCTGCCGAGGAGCGCGTGACGCCCCGCTCCCCGGGGCGGGAGCGGGGCGCGGACTCAGCGCGGGCGCCGTCGGGTCAGGAGCTGCAGCACTTGCCGGTGTTGGTCCAGCTGGTGCAGCTGCCGGTGCTGTCCCAGCACTGGCGGGTGTACTTCGCCTGGTAGGCCGGGTACGACGAACAGCCGCCCGCGCACTTGGTGTCGGTCCACCAGGTGGCGTCGGCCGTGACCTTCGGCGCGAGCTTGTTCACGAGCGCGTCCGCGATTCGCTGAAACAACGGATACCCCTTTTCCTTTCACTGCCGGCCGCCCGTCGCGACCGATTCCACCGGCACATTACGAGGGCCGGATACAGGTCGCCTTCCACCGCCGATGTAGGTCCGCGTGTATGCCCCCTGTACATCCGGCTCCTACGCTGGGCCGTCGTCTTCACGGAAGGGGGAATGAGCGTGTGGTACACGGCGGTACTGTGCCGGGTCCTGCTCGGTTTTGTCTTTGCCGCGTCGGCGTTCGCGAAACTGCGCCGTCGAGCCGCGTTCGCCGGGTTCACAAAGGGGCTGGCGGCCATGCGGGTGGTTCCGGAGCGGGGCCTGCGGGAACTCGCCGGCGTCGTGGCCGTGACCGAGGCGGTGGTGCCGGTGCTGCTGCTCGCGCCGGGCACGGCACGGCTCGGCCTCGGGCTCGCGGTGCTGCTGCTGAGTGCGTTCACGCTGGCCGTGGGGGTGGTGCTGCGCCGCGGGACGGTGGCGTCCTGCCCCTGCTTCGGGGCTGCGCAGGCGCCGTTCGGGGTGCGTCACGTCGTCCGCAACACCGTGTTGACGGGCGTCGCGGCGGCGGGGCTGGCGACGGTCGGCGGCGGGGCGTCCGGGCAGGGTTCCGGGGTGCTGCTCGCGGTGCTCGCCGGGGCGGTTCTGGCGACCCTGGTCATTCGCCTCGACGACCTCGTAGCCCTTTTCCGCCTGTCTGGCTGATTCCTGCCGAGTTGATTCCTGCCGCATTGATTCCTGCCGCATTGATTCCGTCATTCAGGAGATTTTTCCGTGTCGATTCTCGCCGCCGCCGTGACGTTCGCGATCGGTTTGGGCCTGCTGAATCTGGTGCTCGCCTACGGCATCATCCGCAGACTCCGGTCCGACGCACGGAATTCACCCCCGGCCGCATTTCCGGTGACCGATGCCGACAGCCTGGGCGCGACAGCCGAGGAGTTCAGCGTGCGCCTGGAGGACGGCCGGGAGATATCCCGGGACACGGTGGCGGACGACACCCTCGTGGCCTTCTTCGCGCCGGGCTGCGGCCCCTGCACGGAGTTGCTGCCGCACTTCGTGGAGACCGTGGCGCACTCCGGCCGCCCTGCGGAGGAGGTCCTGGCCGTGGTCGTACCGGGCAAGGAGGACTCCGCGCCGTACACCTCGGCGCTGGGAGAGGTGGCGACGGTGCTGACGGGGGACGACGCGCGCACGGTGGAAGCCGCGTTCGGAGTGAGTGCGTACCCGGTGGTGTGCCGGGTGGAGGCCGGCGGCCGGCTCACGGCCCTCGCCCGCGACCTGCGTGAACTGAAGGCGCCGGTGGGCGTATGAGCACCCGGGGCAAGGACCGGGGCCGCGCCGTCGGCCTGCGCGCCGTCGCCGGTCTCGCCGTGCGCGCCGCCCCCGTCCCGCTGGCCGGCATCGTGCTGGCCGCGCTGCCGGCTGCCGGACTTCCGGTGGCCGCGGCATGGCTGACCCGGCAGGTGCTGGACCTGGTGGCCGTCGCCCGGCACGGAGCTGCCGCGGACGTCATGGGCCCCGCCGCCGGGCTGGCCGCCGTGGCCGTGGCCGTCGCGGTGCTGCCGCACGCCGAGCGGTTTCTCTGCGGGGAGCTGGGCCGCCGGGTGGGGCTCGCGGCCCAGGACCGGCTGTATGCCCGGGTGAACGGCTTCACCGGGCTCGCCCCGTTCGAGGATCCGGGGCGGCTGGACCGGCTGCGGCTGGCCGAGCAGTGCGGTCAGGACACTCCGGTGCAGATCGTCTCGGCGGCGGTGTCGCTGGGGCAGGCCGGGACGAGCGTCGCGGGTTTCCTGGTGTCGCTGTGGCTGATGAGCCCGTGGCTGGCGGTGCTCGTCCTGCTCGGCGCGCTGCCCGCCCTCGCGGCCGAGCTGCGGCTGGCGCGTGCCTGGTCCGAGGTCATGCTGCACACGACCCCTCTGGAGCGCCGGGAGTCGTTCTACGCGCATCTGCTGGGCAGCGTGGAGGCGGCGAAGGAGATCCGGCTGTTCGGCATCGGCGGGCTGCTGCGGGAGCGGATGCGCCGGGACCGTACGGCGATCAACGCGACCCGGCGCCGGATGGAACTGCGCACGGCGGCGGCGCAGGCCGGGCCGGCGGCCGTGTCGGCGGGGATCGCGGCGGCGGGTCTGGTCTGGGCGGTGCGCGCGGCCGCACGGGGCGAGCTGACGGTCGGCGACCTGGCGGTGCTCACCTCGGCGATCGCCGCCGTGCAGGGCGGGCTGAGCGGCATCGCCGCCTCCGCCGCCGTGACGCGTCAGCATCTGCTGCTGTTCGAGCACTACCTCGACGTGACGACGGCGCCGCCCGACCTGCCCGTACCCCGTCAGCCCCGCCCCGCGGGCGAGCTGAGCCGCGGCATCGAGCTGCGGGACGTCTGGTTCCGCTACTCGGAGCAGCACGACTGGGTGCTGCGCGGAGTGAGCCTGACCATCCCGTACGGCCGCACGCTGGCGCTCGTCGGGGACAACGGCGCGGGCAAGAGCACCCTGGTCAAGCTGCTGTGCCGCTTCTACGACCCGACCCGGGGCAGCATCCTGTGGGACGGTACCGACCTTCGCGAGCTGGACCCGCGTGAGCTGCGCCGCCGTGTCGGAGCGGTGTTCCAGGACTTCGTGCGGTACGACCTGACGGCCGCCGAGAACATCGCGCTGGGCGCGCCCGAGCGGGCCGGTGAGGTGGTCCGGGCGGCGCGGGCGGCCGGTGTCCACGACACGCTCGCCGCGCTCCCCCACGGCTACGACACCCTGCTGTCGCGGTCCTACGGCGACGGTGAGGAGGCCGGGGTGGAGCTGTCCGGCGGGCAGTGGCAGCGGGTGGCGCTGGCCCGGGCCCTGCTGCGGGAGGATCCCGATCTGCTGATCCTGGACGAGCCGGCCTCGGGGCTGGATCCGCAGGCCGAGTACGAGATCCAGGAGGCTCTGCGGCTGCACCGGCGGGGCCGGACGAGCCTGCTGATCTCGCACCGGCTGGGCACGGCACGGGATGCGGACCTGATCGTGGTGCTGCGGGACGGGACGGTCGTGGAGTCGGGCGGGCACGCGGAGCTGGTCGCGGCGGGCGGCCGGTACGCGGGGCTGTTCCGCCGGCAGGCCGAGGGGTATGTGCGGTGATCGCGCTGCTGCTCGTCGCCGCAGTGGCCGGTGGCGTGCTGTGGATCCGGCGCCGGATGGTGGTGATCACCGTCAGGGGCGTGAGCATGCGGCCGACGCTGCGGGCCGGCGATGTGCTGATCGGGCGCCGGACGCGCGCGGGCCGGCTGCGGTCGGGGCAGATCGTGGTGGTCGAGATGCCCGACCCCGGGGCCGACTGGAAGAGCTGGAGCTGGCCGGACCGGGCCTCCCACTTCATGATCAAGCGGCTCGCCGCCGTGCCCGGCGAGGCGGTGCCGGCCGCCGCGCGGGACCGGCTCGGTGCGCGCACCGTACCGGCCGGATCCGTGGTGGTGCTGGGCGACAACCTGCAAGAGAGCGTGGACTCCCGGGAGATCGGTTACTTCCCGGTGGAACGGGTGGTCGGAGTGGCGGTGCGCACGTATCGCAGCAGTCCGGAGGACATGCGGGGGTAACGGGGACGTCACGCTTGCAGGATCTTGCGGAAATTTCCTTGCAACATCTTTCGCAAGGACTTGCAGCCTTGCTACGTTCCTCCCGCGCCCGGCGGCCGTCGATTGGGACAGACGGCACCCGCGGTCTTCCCAAGGGATGATCCGGGCAACCCTCTTCTAGGAGTTCATATGCGACGTGGCATATCGATCGCCGCCGCGGTCACCGTGGTCGCCCTGGCCGCCACCGCCTGCGGCGGCTCGGACGACAACGCCAACGGCAAGCCGAAGGACCCCAAGGACGTCTCGGGCACGATCACCTACTGGGACACCTCCGACGCGGCGACCGAAGCCCCGACGTACCAGGCCCTGATCAAGCAGTTCGAGGCCAAGTACCCGAAGATCAAGGTGAACTACCAGAGCGTCCCGTTCACCGACGTCGAGCAGAAGTTCAAGTCGGCCGCCAAGAGCGGCAAGGGCGCCCCGGACGTGGTGCGCACCGACGTGGGCCTGATGGCCGAATACGCCTCGCTGGGCTACATCGCCCCGCTCGACGGCACCCCCGCGCTGCAGAACACCTCCGACTTCAGCACGGGCGCGATGAACACGGCCAAGATCAACGGCAAGACCTACGGCGTCCCGTCGGTCACCGACACGCTCGCCCTGCTGTACAACAAGGACCTGTTCAAGAAGGCCGGCATCGCCAAGCCGCCGGCCACCTGGGACGAGTTCATCGCCGACGCCAAGACGATCAAGAAGAAGACCGGCGCGTACGGCACCTACGTCAACCCGGACTCGTACTTCCTGCTGCCGCTGCTGTACGGCAACGGCGCCGACCTGGCCGACACGTCGGCGAAGAAGATCACCATCAGCGACAGCAACGCCGTCGCCGCGCTGAACACCGCGAAGAAGGTCTACGACGAGGCGTCGATGAAGGTCGACTTCGCGAACGCCTACCAGAACATGCAGACCGCCTTCAAGAACGGCAAGGTGGCCATGCTGATCCAGGGCCCGTGGTCCGTCAGCGACGACCTGACCGGCTCGGCGTTCAAGGGCAAGGAGGCCAACCTCGGCTACGCGCCCGTCCCGGCCGGCGCCGGCGGCAAGGCCCAGGCCCCCACCGGCGGTCACAACCTCGCCGTCTACCAGGGCTCCGGCAACCTGGACGCCAGCTACCTCTTCACGCAGTTCATGACGTCCACCCAGAGCCAGATCACCATCGCGGAGAAGACCGGCACCCTGCCGACCCGCAAGTCGGCCTACACCTCCGCGGTCACCTCCGACGCCAAGATCGCCGGCTTCAAGCCGATCCTGGAGCAGACCGCCCGTCCGCGCGTCGCGCTCCCCCAGGTCGGTTCGCTGTTCACGCCGCTGCAGCAGAACTACGTGAAGATCCTGCAGGGCGACGCGTCGGTGAAGTCCGGTCTGGACGCCACCGCCAAGCAGTTCCAGACGCTCCTGCCCGGCTACTCCATCGGCTGACCTGAACGGTCGGTAGCCGCACCGTAACCGAAGGACACGCAGCCCCGGGGAACGTTCTTTCCCCGCTGCCGCCCCGACCGGGGCTCCCCGGGGCTGCGGAACCACCCCACCTTTGCCGCGAACGAGCCGATAAAGAGTCGATGAGGATGAGCACCGCAGCGAGCACGGCACAGACCGACAAGACAGCGCGGGACGACAGGTCCACGCGCCCCGCACGCGTTTCACGCCTGAGGCGGTCCTGGGACAAGTACTGGTACGCCTGGGCGATGGTGACCCCGGTCGCCGTGGTGATCGCCGTGCTGGTCCTGTATCCGCTGGGGTACGGCTTCTACCAGTCGCTGACGGACGCCAACGAGGCGAACGTCGCCACCACCATCGGCGCCTTCCACCGGCCCGCGACATACGGCTTCGTCGGCCTCGACAACTACTGGCACGTCCTGTCGGGCGCGGACGGCGACTTCTACCCGCGCCTGGTGTGGACGGTCGTGTGGACGGTCTCCTGTGTCGCGCTGCAGGTCGGCATCGGCATGGGCCTCGCCGTGCTGCTCAACCGCAAGATGCGGCTGCGCGGCCTCTACCGGGCGATGCTGATCCTGCCCTGGGCGGTCCCGTCGTTCATCGGCGTCTTCGCCTGGCGGCTGATGCTGAACGCCCAGTTCGGTGTGTTCAACGAGATCATCACCGCGGTCGGCCTGCCCGCCCAGAACTGGCTGGGCACCCCGCTCGCCCAGAAGGTCGCCGTGATCATGGTGAACGTCTGGATCGGCATTCCCTTCAACATGGTCGCCGTGCTCGGCGGCCTGCAGTCGATCCCCAAGGAGCTGTACGAGGCCGCCGAGATGGACGGCGCCTCGCCCTGGCAGCGGTTCGTCAACGTCACCCTGCCCGGTCTGCGCCCGGTGTCCAACACCGTGATCCTGCTGGGCTGCATCTGGACGTTCAACATGTTCAACGTCATCTACCTGCTGCTGGGCAACAACACCACCGGCGACACTGACATCCTCGTCACCTTCGCCTTCCGCAAGGCCTTCACCGGCATCTCGGACTACTCGGGAGCGGCGACCTACGGGATCATCATCCTCGCCCTCCTGCTGGCCTTCTCGACCTTCTACCGCCGCAGCACCCTGAAGTCCGAGCAGGCGTAAGGAGCAACCGCCATGACCGCAGCGACCCACGAGACCCCCGCGACCGCTCCCGCCGCCACCCGTTCCCCGGCCGCTCCCTCCCGCAAGGTGCGCGGACGTGAGGAGCGCGGCCTGGCGGCGTCGATCGCCCTGCACGCCACCCTCATCCTGGCCACGGTCATCGCGGCCTTCCCGGTGGTGTGGATCCTGTTCATCTCGCTCGGCCCCAAGAACGCCTGGCAGCAGCCGAGCGAGGTGCTCAAGGACCTCAGCCTCCACAACTACAGTGACGTCCTGGCCCATTCGGACCTGCCGAAGTGGTTCCTGAACACCGTCGTCGTGGCCGGCGGCACCACCGCCCTCGGTGTCTTCCTGGCGGCGACCGCCGGGTACGCGGTGTCCCGGATGAGGTTCCCGGGCAGCCGACAGCTGATGTGGACCTTCCTGGTCACCCAGATGTTCCCCAGTATCGTGCTGATCGTGCCGCTGTATCTGCTTCTGTCCGAGTTGGACCTGCTCGACAACTACCTCGGTCTGATCCTGGCGTACGCGACCACGGCGGTGCCCTTCTGCGCCTGGATGATGAAGGGCTACTTCGACACCATCCCCAAGGAGATCGACGAGGCGGGCCGGGTGGACGGCCTCACCCCGTTCGGCACCTTCTGGCGGCTGATCGTGCCGCTGGCCAAGCCGGGCCTCGCGGTGACCGCGTTCTACAGCTTCCTCACCGCCTGGGGCGAGGTCGCCTACGCCACGCAGTTCATGCAGTCCGACCACTACACGCTCGCCGTCGGCATCCGCACCTTCGCACAGGACCAGCGGCCCGACTGGGCGTGGACCTCGGCCACCGCGATCATCATCACCATCCCGGCGGCCCTCGTGTTCATGCTCGTGCAGCGCAGCCTGGTCTCCGGACTGACCGCCGGCGGCACCAAGTCCTGACCGCCCGGCCCGGCACCCCGCACGCTTCTTCGTCGTTCCCCCCGCATCACGTAAGGGAATCCATGACCCAGCACGTCACCGACGCAGTCCCCACCGACGCCTCCTCCGCCGCCTCCGGGCGCCGGGAGTGGTGGCGCGACGCGGTCATCTACCAGGTCTACCCGCGCAGCTTCGCCGACGGCAACGGCGACGGCATGGGCGACCTGCCCGGCATCCGCTCCCGGCTGCCGTACCTGAAGCGGCTGGGTGTGGACGCCGTGTGGCTGTCGCCGTTCTACGCCTCCCCGCAGGCCGACGCGGGTTACGACGTCGCCGACTACCGGGCCGTCGACCCGATGTTCGGCACCCTGACCGACGCCGACGACCTGGTGCGCGACGCCCATGCGCTGGGTCTGAAGGTGATCGTCGACGTGGTGCCCAACCACTGCTCCGACCAGCACGAGTGGTTCAAGCAGGCGCTGCGCGAGGGTCCCGGTTCACCGCTGAGGGAGCGGTTCCACTTCCGGCCGGGCAAGGGAGCGCACGGCGAACTGCCACCGAACGACTGGGAGTCGATCTTCGGCGGCCCGGCCTGGACCCGGGTCACCGAGCCGGACGGCGCCCCCGGTGAGTGGTACCTGCACCTGTTCGCCCCGCAGCAGCCCGACTTCAACTGGGACCACCCGGCCGTGCACGACGAGTTCCGCTCCATCCTGCGGTTCTGGCTGGACCTCGGCATCGACGGCTTCCGCATCGACGTGGCACACGGCCTGGTCAAGGCGGCCGGGCTGCCGGACATCGGCCGGGACGAGCAGGTCAAGCTGCTCGGCACCGAGGCCGTGCCGTACTTCGACCAGGACGGCGTGCACGAGATCTACCGGGGCTGGCGGCGGATCCTCGACGAGTACGACGACGAGCGGATCGCCGTCGCCGAGGCGTGGACGCCCACGGTCGAGCGCAGCGCGCTGTACATCCGGCCCGACGAGCTCCACCAGGCCTTCAACTTCTCCTACCTGACCACCGGCTGGAACGCGGCGGATCTGCGCGACGTCATCGACCGCTCGCTCAGCGCCATGAACTCGGTGCACGCGCCCGCGACCTGGGTGCTGTCCAACCACGACGTGGTACGGCACTCCACGCGCCTCGCGGAAGGGGACGAGGCGCGTGGTCTGCGCCGGGCCCGGGCGGCGACCCTGCTGATGCTGGCGCTGCCCGGCTCGGCGTACCTCTACCAGGGCGAGGAACTGGGCCTGCCCGAGGTGGTCGACCTGCCCGACGAGGTGCGCCAGGACCCCGCGTTCTTCCGCAGCTCGGGCCAGGACGGCACACGCGACGGCTGCCGGGTGCCGCTGCCGTGGTCGGGCGAGGCGCCGCCGTTCGGCTTCGGTCCCGTCGAGGGCGGCCCGAGCTGGCTGCCGCAGCCCGAGGCGTGGAAGGACCTGACGGTCGCGGCGCAGGACGGCGACCCCACCTCCACCCTGGAGTTCTACCGCAGCGCGCTGGCCGTGCGCCGCGAGCACCCGGCGCTCGGCGCCGGCCGCCAGGTGACCTGGCTGGACACGCCGGACGGTGTGCTGGCCTTCCGCCGCGACACCGCCGACGGCTCGTTCGTCTGCATGGTCAACCTCACCGCCGCCCCGGTCTCCGTGACCACTCCCGGCACGCTGTTGCTCGCCAGCGCCGATGTCGAACCCGGTCCGGCGCGCACCGAGATCCCCGCGGATTGCGCCGTCTGGTGGGCAGTCTGAGATGCGACCGGTACAGTCCAATCCTGTGACCACACGGCTTGCCGACATCGCTGCGCAGGCGGGGGTGAGCGAAGCGACCGTCAGCCGGGTCCTCAACGGGAAACCGGGCGTCGCCGCCACCACCCGCCAGTCCGTGCTCGCCGCGCTGGACGTGCTGGGCTACGAGCGCCCGGTGCGGCTGCGGCAGCGCAGCGAGGGACTGGTCGGGCTGATCACTCCGGAGCTGGAGAACCCGATATTCCCGGCGCTGGCCCAGGTCATCGGCCAGGCACTGACCCGCCAGGGCTACACCCCGGTGCTCGCCACCCAGACCCCGGGCGGGTCGACCGAGGACGAGCTGACCGAGATGCTCGTGGACCGCGGGGTCGCCGGGATCATCTACGTCTCCGGGCTGCACGCGGACACCACCGCCGATATGCAGCGCTATGAGCGGCTGCGGGCGCAGGGCGTGCCGTTCGTGCTGGTGGACGGCTTCTCGCCGAAGGTGCAGGCGCCGTTCATCTCCCCCGACGACCGGGCCGCGATGACGCTCGCGGTGACGCATCTGGTCTCGCTCGGGCACACCCGGATCGGGCTCGCCCTCGGGCCGAAGCGGTTCGTGCCGGTGCAGCGCAAGATCGAGGGCTTCGTGCGGGCCGTGCAGGACCAGTTGGGGCTCGCCGCCGAGACGATCGAGACCGAGCTGATCCAGCATTCGCTGTACACCCTGGAGGGTGGTCAGGCGGCGGCCACGGCGCTGATCGAGCGGGACTGCACGGCCGTGGTGTGCGCCAGCGACATGATGGCGCTCGGTGCCATACGGGCGGCCCGGCAGCGCGGTCTGGAGGTGCCCCGGGACGTGTCGGTGGTGGGCTTCGACGACTCCCCGCTGATCGCCTTCACCGATCCGCCGCTGACCACCGTCCGCAAGCCGGTTCCGGCGATGGGGCAGGCCGCGGTGCGCACGCTGCTGGAGGAGATCGGCGGGACGCCCGCGCCGCACAGCGAGTTCGTTTTCATGCCGGAGTTGGTGGTGCGCGGTTCCACCGCATCGGCACCGCATGTCGTCCGTACGTCGTAGAAGGTGCGCCGCGGACCCGACCTTGGGATGATCGGTCGAGGAAGCCTTTTCTGGCAGACTTGATGGCTATGAGTGACTCGACCGTGACGCAGCCGGAAGGTCGCGAGGAGGTGGCCGTTCCGCAGGCCGTCACGGGCGAGGACGGGCAGGGCGCACGGGGTTTCCCGGGCCGGCTGCGGCGTCCGCGGCGGCCCCGGCTCTGGTTCGAGATCCTTCTGATCGCGGTGAGTTACTGGACGTACTCACTGATCCGCAACGCCGTCCCGGAACAGAAGGGCAAGGCGCTGCGCAACGCCGACTGGATCTGGCGCGCGGAGCACGATCTGGGCATCGCCGTCGAGCAGTCCGTCAACCACGCCATGAACTCGGCGACTTGGCTGATCATCGGCATGAACTACTACTACGCCACCCTGCACTTCATCGTCACGATCGGTGTGCTGGTGTGGCTGTACCGGTGGCATCCGGGGCGTTACGCGGCGGCGCGGCTGGCGCTCTTCGCGACCACCGGTGTGGCCCTCGTCGGTTACTATCTGTTTCCGCTGGCTCCGCCCCGGTTGATGCGCGGCGGGCGCTTCGTGGACACGGTCATGGTCCATCACACCTGGGGCTCGATGGCGTCGGGCGATCTGAAGCACATGTCGAACCAGTACGCGGCGATGCCGTCGATGCACATCGGCTGGTCGCTGTGGTGCGGGCTGACGATCTTCGCGCTGGCGTCCGTGCCGTGGGTGCGGGTGCTGGGCGTGCTGTATCCGGCGACGACCCTGCTGGTGATCGTCGCCACGGCCAATCACTTCTGGCTGGACGCGGTCGGTGGCGTCCTCTGTCTGACCTTCGGTTTCACGGTGGCCCGGCTCTGGTACGGCGCCCTGCCGTACCGGCTGCCGAGGCGGTTTCGGGCTGAGGGCGGGCACGCGGCGGCCCCGGTCCTCGTCCGGGACGACCGCGTGCCCGGCACCTCGACGGGCCGGTGAGGGAAGGCCGGCCCGCGTCTCACACGGCGGCGATCATCCCGCCGTCGCACCGGAACGCGGAGCCGGTGACATAGCCCGCCCGTTCCGAGCACAGGAAGGCCGCCAGTTCTCCCACCTCCTCCGGTGTCCCGTACCGGCCCGCGGGGATGCGGCGCTCCGCCTCCCCGCGGACCTGCTCGGCGGCCACGCCCCGGGCCGTGGCGCGCGCCGCGTCCACCGTCCGCACCCGGGGGGTGTCGATGCGGCCGGGGACGACCGAGTTCACGGTGATCCCGTCGGCGGCGAGGGCGTTCGCCAGCAGCTTCAGATAGGTCTGCACGGCCGCCCGCACCACCGAGGACACCGCCAGCTCGTCGAGCGGGGTGACCACGGAGCTGGAGGAGACGTAGAGCAGCCGGCCCCACCGCCGGGCGCGCATGCCGTCCACGACGGAGTCGACGACCTGCTTCAGGGACAGGAACATCGTGCGGTAGGCGTCGGCGAAGTCCTCCGGCGTCGCCTCGGTGACGGGCCCCGGCCGGTGTCCGGGGCCGTTGAGCACGACCACGTCGAAGGCGCCGCCGCCGGCGGGCCCGTCGCGGTCGCCGTGGGCCCGCAGGGCGTCCCGGATCGTCTCGGGGCGGCCGAGGTCCAGGCCGATGCCGAAGACCGCGGCGTCGGGGAGGGCGCTCCTGAGGTCCCGGGCGGTCCGGGCGGCACGGTCCGGGTCCCGGCTCGCCACGGTCACCCGCGCCCCGTCGGCGGCGAGGCGGCGGGCGATGCCGAGGCCGATGCCCGAGGTGCCGCCCAGGACCAGGGCCGTACGCTCACGCACGGGCCTTCTCCCTCCGGCCGGCGGCGCCCGTGACGGCGAAGAGCAGCACCAGCGCGACCGCGAAGCCCAGGAAGATCAGCACGATGTTCCGGAACCCGGCGATGAACACGCTGTCGAACACGACCAGCAGGACACCGGTGAAGAACATCTTGATGGCGCCCTGGAGCGCGCTGGCGGCTCCGCGGGCGGTCTCCACCGTGGTCATGCTCAGTGTGAGGGTCAGCGGTGCCATCACCCCGCAGGTGAAGCCGAGCGCCACCGAGAACACCCCGATCCGTACCAGGCTGCCGTCGAGGTCCGCGCAGACCGCGGCGACGAAGATCAACACATAGGCGATCAGGCCGGCACCGTAGGTCTTCTTCGCCGGCCATCTCGCCCAGCTGTTGAAGAAGGACCCGGCGACGATGGACACCGAGTACAGGATGTAGAAGAGGCTGTTGACCAGCGGGCTGACGCCGAGCGCGTCGAAGGCGAACGGGGCCGTCGCGTAGTAGGCGATGGTGAAGGAGAAGATCAGCGCGGACGCCACGCTGTACGACGTGAAGTTGACGTTCGCGAGCACGGTCCGGTAGGCCGCCACCCGGCCCGGCTGCCCGGCGGCGCGGGCCGAGGCCGGATGGGTCTCCGGCATCAGGAACGCCACCATCACCAGCCCCAGCACCACGGCCAGCGCGAACAGCAGGAACTGCGCGTGCCAGCCGAAGTGGACCCCGATGAAACTGCCGACCAGCGGGGCCAGCGACGGGGACAGCTGGCTGGCCATCGAGAAGTACGAGAAGGCCTTGCGCAGCTTGTCCCCCTGCTGCAGGGTGTCCACGATCAGCGCACGGGAGATCACCGTGCACGCGGCGGTCCCCAGCGCGGTCAGCACCCGGGAGGCCACCAGCACACCGACGTCGTGGGCGGCATACCCGAGGAAGAGCCCGACCGCGGCGACGCCCAGCCCGCTCGTCAGCGCGATCCTGCGGCCCCGGGCGTCGGAGAGGCTGCCGTAGAAGAACTGCGCCAGGCCGAGCACGATCATGTAGAACACGATCAGGTTCTTCATCGCGCTCTGCCCGACCGACAGGTCCTTCTGGATCAGCGGCAGGGACGGGTTGAAGAAGTCCACCGCCATCAGTCCGATGACCACGCTGAAGAAGGCGAAGAACAGGACCCGGGCCTCGGCGGGCGTGAACCGGGCGGCCGGCCGCTCCTGAGCGCCCGGCTGCGCCTTGGTGTCGGATCGCACTACGCCTCGCTCCCGCTCTTGGCCCGCTCGAACGCCTTCAGGTTCGCCCGGTACGTCCGGGCCGGGGTGGCGGCGTCACGGTCGACGAGGACGTGCAGGACATGGACGCCGTCGACGTCCTTGACCTTCTGCACCACGGTGTCCAGTTCGTCGAGCGAGGTCACCCGGTAGCCGTTCGCGCCCACGGACTCGGCGAACTTCGCCCAGTCGTGTCCCGGGAGCACGCTCAGCTCCGGCAGGTTCTGCTTGTTGTTCATGTAGGTGGCGCCGTAGGAGGAGTTGTCGAAGACCGCGTAGATGATGTTCCGGCGGTAGCGGACGGCCGTCTGGATCTCCATGCCGTTCATCAGGGCGCAGCCGTCGCCCGTGATGACCAGGCAGGGTTCCTCGCGGGCGAAGGAGACCCCGATCGCCGCGCCGAACGCCCAGCCCATCACCCCCATCGAGGTGCTGGAGTGGAAGCCGGCGTCGATGTCGGTGGTCCAGTAGTGCGTGGCGAAGGACCGGTGGTTGCCGGAGTCGACCACGCACACCCGGTCGGACAGCCATCTGTTGAGGATCCGCACGGCGCGCGCCGGATGCGGGGCGTCCGTGGGCTCGTCGGGCACCGGGTCGTGCAGCGGGATGCGGGCGGCGCGGGCGCGCAGGTCGGCGTTGTCCGGGAACACCGGGCCGGCCGCCGCGGCCTCGCGCAGCGACTCGGCCCAGTGCTGCAGAAAGGTCTCCTCGTCACAGACCAGGGTGTCGGAGCCGGGGGCGAAGCAGCCGATGTCCTCCAGGTCCGAGGTCACCTCGACGACGTGCCGTGCGTCGCCGATGCCCGGGTCCCAGCCGTTGGTGTTCCACTGCGAGGGCCGGCAGCCGAGCAGCAGCACCGTCTCGGGGGGCTGCCGGGTGAACAGCTCGATCGCCCGCGGGTTGCCCGAATAGCCGTACACACCCAGGCTGTTGGGGTGGGTCTCGGTGAACGCGCCCTTGGCGTCCACGGTGCAGCCGACGGGGATGCCGTAGGTGTCGGACAGCCCGGTCAGCAGGCGGCGTACGGCCTTCTTGTTCGCGTGCGAGCCGAGCAGGACGGCGACGCTGCGGGAGCCGTTGAGGGCGGACACCACCCGGTCGATCTCCCGGCGGTCGCCGACCACCCGCGGCCTGGACAGCGAGCCGGTGGAGACGGCGGTCTCGGTGGTCTCGGCGGCGAGGACGTCCGCGGCGTACGACAGGTACGCCGGCCGCGACGGCTGCTCGACGAGCTTGCGCAGCGTGCGGTTCCAGTACCGGACGGGGTGCCGGCGGTCTCGCACCTGGAGTGCCGAGCTGGTCACCGGGGTCAGCATGGCGGCGATGTCGAGGCCCGTCGGCGTCACGTCCTGGAGCGCGTCATGGGCGTCGAAGCCGGTCGGTACATGGCCCGACAGGAGCAGTACGGCCGACCGGTCGGCGGCCGCGTTGACGAGCCCGCCCACGGTGTTGGCCACGCCCGGCCCGTCCAGCGCGATCACCACGCCGAACGTCTCGGCGGCCCGGGCGTAGCCGTCGGCCATCATCGCGGCACCGCCCTCGGCGGCGGCGATCACCGGGGAGACGCGCGGGTGGTTCTCCGGTTCGGCGGCACGGTAGTTCGACATGAACCCGTTGATCATCTTGCCGGGGACCATGAAGAACACCGACACGCCCTCGTCCCCGAGGGAGTCGAGGATCACGCGTGCGACGTCGGGCATCAGACGGCTTCCCGTTCCACGGAGGGGTCGGCGAGGTCGGCGAGGCCCCGGTAGCCGAGCCGGTCGTCGAACACCGGCCTGCCGCAGGACTCCTCCACCAGCTGCCGGGTGATGTGCGGCAGATCGGCGAAGAAGTTCTTCGCCCGGTGGTTGGTGTAGTCGGAGATGTGCAGCTTCTGGGTGAGCCGGGCGCGCAGGTACCTCAGGTAGTCCTGCTCGACCGCGTCACCGACGGAGAAGGTCCACTGCAGCGCGAGCCGCGGGACGTCGGTGGGGACCTGCGGGTGGGTGCCGCGGTGGACGCAGCGGTAGTCGAAGACCACGAGGTCTCCGGCCTTGCCGGCGACCGTGTCCTCCGTCGTGTACTCGTGGTGGTTCACGAGGTCCTCGCGCTGTTCGCGACTGAAAAGATGACTGAGCGAGACGATGTCCACCCCGCCGCCCGTGACCGGATCGTTGTCCTGAAGGAATACGTTGAACATCAGGATTGACGGAAAATCACCGGCCTCGTCCACGGGCTTGGAGAGCATGCGGTCGTCGATGTGCCAGCCGACGACCAGTCCCTTGCGCACGGTGAAGTTCGGATAGAGCAGCAGGGGTCCGACTTTCGCGTGCAGATCGGTGACCAGTTCTTCCAGTTTCGGCGAGAAGAACGCGTTTCTGAGTTCCCGGTTTTCCAGGAAGAGGCTCGGCGGCATCGTGTCGCCGACCGTTCCGGACAGTATGTTCTCGGACGCCTCGCGGAGACTGCGGACGGCTTCCGGATCGAGATATCCATCGATCACGCAGTAGCCCTTCTTGGCGAGGTCGTCGAAATGCTGGGACTGGAAAACCATGTCTTTTCCCTTCCTTCTCGTCCTCGGTGACTACGCGGCTTCGACGGGGTGTTCGAGAACACCCACTCCCGAGACCTCGGCGCGGACGGTGTCGCCGGGGGCGATCACCGTGGCCCGGGGGGTGCCGGTGGAGATGACGGTTCCGGCCGGGAGCGTGCGGCCCGCCGAGAAGTACTCGACCAGCCGTGCGGGGTCGTACTTCATGGCGCTGACGGTGTTGCGGGCGACGAGGGAGCCGTTGCGGTAGGTGGCGACGGACAGGCCGCCGATGTCCTCGCACCGCTCCTGGTCCCGCAGCACCAGGCAGGGGCCGATGCTGCAGAACGTGTCGAACCCCTTGCTCCACGGGATGTACCGGGGGTTCTGCCGGATGGCGTCCTCGGCGGTCATGTCCAGGACGACGGTGAACCCGAGGATGTGCTCGAACGCCTTGTCGGCCGGCACGTCCTTGGACTCCTTGGCCAGCACGATCCCCAGTTCGCCCTCTGCGGTGACGCGCGAGGACTGCCGGGGGATGACGATCGGCGCGCCGTTGGGGATCACACAGCTGTACGGCCGCAGGTACGACCCCGGTCCGAACGCCGGCTGCTCGGTCTCCAGGTCGTCGGCGTGCCGGGCGAAGTTCAGGCCCACGCCCCAGATCTGCGGCACGTCGGTCAGCAGCAGCGCGTCGGCCAGGGAGACCTCGCCGAGGTCCAGTCCCGGGCGGCCGGCGGCCCGGTGCGCGTGGAACCGGTCGATCAGGGCCGGCATGTGCCCGCCCGCGGCCAGTGCGGCGACGTCGGCCGGGAACGGCTCCCCGGAGCCCTCCGCCAGCCTGCGGACCGACGCCTGGTAGCCGTCGTGGTCCTCGATGACCACGTCCGGGCGGCCGTCGACCTCGTAGGGGTGGATTCTCAGCTGCACGTCCCGTTCCTTCCGCTGTTGGGTCTGCTCTGTTCGGTCTGCACGCGCGGGTGGTCCGTCAGGCCGTCTGCAGCAGCGACTTGGCGATGGCCTCGATGTCCGCGCGGGTCAGGTCGCGCTCGTAGGCGTGCGGCTTGACCGCCTCCATCAGGCTGGTGCGGCCGACCGCGTAGGTCTCGGCCGCGCCGTCGATGGCCGGGAAGTACTTGGAGTGCAGGCCGTAGAGCGCGCCGAGCACCTGCAGTTCCCGGTCGGTGGCGACGGTCTCCAGCCGGGAGACGCAGTGCTCGCTCGCGTGGGCGAGGGCGTCCGTGTGGTACAGGCGCTTGCCGTCCTGCAGCTCCAGGACGGCGGAGAGCTGCTCCAGGACGGCGTTGCCCGCGTCGCGGCCGAGCCCCGCGAGGGTGCAGTCCACGATCGCCGCTCCGTTGTTGGTGGCGGCCAGGGTGTTGGCGTTGGCGAGGCCGAGGTTGTTGTGGCCGTGGAAGCCGAGCGGGGTGCGCAGCCGGCGGGACGCCTCGGCGAAGAGACGGGCGGTCTGCTCGGGCAGGAACTGGCCGACGGAGTCCACGAAGTAGAGGCCGTCGGGGGCGCACGCCCTCTCGATGTCGAGGCCGATGCGTACCGCTTCGCCGGCGTCGACGAGGTGGGACTTCATGAGGTTGACGAAGACGGTGAGGCCCAGTTCCCGGGCCCGTTCGACGTGCTCGTAGGCCTGGTCGTAGGCCATGATGTCGACGCCTATGCGGGCGAACGACATGCCGGCGTCGGCCATCCGCCGCAGGTCGGCGACGGAGGCGAGGCCCGGCTGGACGAACATGCCCCAGCGGCAGCCCTCCGGCAGGAAACGCGTGGCCAGTTCGCACCACTGCTCGTCGGAGAGGTTCGTCCCGGCGACGGTGCCGCCGTTGATCCCGAGGCCGTGGCCGACCTCGACCCATTCGAGTCCGGCCGCCGCTACGCAGGTCAGTACGGTCTCGACGGTCTCGGTGTCGAAGTGGAAGTCCACGGAGTAGGAGCCGTCGCGCAGGGTGCAGTCCATGAACGTGTGCCGGCCGGGCTGCAGGAGGGGGGACGCGGTGTTCTGGCTCACGGAAATGCTTCCTTTCATGTGGCGCGCCGGTGCTCCGGTGGGCGTGCGGGAAGGCAGGGCGCACCGGAGAAACGGCGGAAAGGGGAAAGCCGGCGGGTGTACGGGTGCCGGAACAGGCGGCACGCGAAAACGGGGGGACCGGCCCGAAAAAATACGCCCGGTCAGCGGACCGAGGGGCGCAATGAGGAAAGGAGAGCTGCCTGAGCTATCTCTCCTGCAAGAAAGGTGCTCTGCACCGGGAAGGGGGAACGCGGCGTTGGAGGTGGGGGGAAGCTAAATCTCCGACGGCGGTCACGGCAGTCTTCCTCCGCTTGTTACGGCTGATGAAGGTGCATTGTCTGACGCGGACGCGGCCAGGGTGTGGCCTGCTGTCGGTGATCACTCAATCAAACGTTGCGTGTAGATCGCAACTACAGTCAGTCTATTTTGATTGCCCTTTACTCGGGCAATGCGACCGGGGGGTTGGCCGCCCCGGCTAGTCACCGTAGAAGAGCGCCTCCACCACGGTCCGCGCCCTGCGCGTGGTACGGCGGTAGGCGTCCAGCATGTCCCCGGCGTGACCGGCGCCGTAGCCCAGGTACCGGCCCACGGCCGTCAGTTCGCGGGGCGCGGTGGGGAAGGTGTCGCCGGCCCGGCCGCGGACCAGCATCACCGCGTTGCGCACCCGGGTGGCCAGCACCCAGGCCTCGTCCAGGGTCTCCGCGTCCTCGGCGGACAGCAGCCCCGCCGCGCGGGCGGCGGCCAGGGCCTCGCGGGTGCGGGTGGTGCGCAGGCCGGGTTCGTGCCAGCCGTGGCGCAGCTGGAGCAGCTGGACGGTCCACTCGACGTCGGACAGGCCGCCGGGGCCGAGCTTGGTGTGCAGCCTCGGGTCGGCGCCGCGCGGCAGCCGCTCGGACTCCATACGGGCCTTCAGCCGGCGGATCTCGCGGACCGCCTCGTCGCCGAGTCCCTGCCGCGGGTAGCGCAAGGGGTCGATCAGTTCCATGAAGCGCCGGCCCAGCTCCTCGTCGCCGGCGACCGGCTCCGCCCGCAGCAGCGCCTGGGACTCCCAGACCAGGGACCAGCGGCGGTAGTACGCCTCGTACGACTTCAGGGTGCGCACCAGCGGGCCCGACTTGCCCTCCGGGCGCAGGTCGGCGTCGATGAGCAGCGGCGGGTCGGCGCTGGGCAGCTGGAGCAGGCGGCGCATCTCGGCGACGACCTTGTTCGCCGCCGCGCCCGCCTCGTGCTCGTCGACGCCGTCCTGCGGCTCGTGCACGAAGATAACGTCCGCGTCGGAGCCGTAACCCAGCTCGTGACCGCCGAAACGGCCCATCCCTATGATCGCGAACCGGGTGGGGAGCGTGTCGCCCCAGCCGTCGCGGACCACCGCGCGCAGGGTGCCGGCGAGGGTGGCCGCGGTGAGGTCGGAGACCGCCGCGCCGACCCGGTCCACCAGCGCGCCCTGGTCGGCCTCGGCGGGGCTGGTCTCGGTGCCGTAGGAGCCGACGATGTCTGCGGCGGCGGTACGGAACAGCTCACGGCGGCGGACGCCGCGGGCCGCCGTGACGCCCTGCTCGGCGTTCTCGGCGCGGCCCACGGCGGCCAGGATCTCCTGCTCCAGGTGGGCGCGCCCGCGGGGTTCGAGGCCGCCGCCGTCTCCGTCGCCCAGCAGGGCCACCGCCTCGGGGGCGCGCATCAGGAGGTCGGGGGCGAGGCGGCCCGCCGACAGCACGCGGGCCAGGTTCTCGGCCGCCGCGCCCTCGTCGCGCAGCAGCCGCAGGTACCAGGGGGTCTTGCCGAGCGCGTCGGAGACCTTGCGGAAGTTCAGCAGGCCCGCGTCCGGGTCGGCGGAGTCGGCGAACCAGCCGAGGAGGACGGGGAGCAGGGTGCGCTGGATGGCGGCCTTGCGGGTCACGCCGGAGGCGAGGGCCTCCAGGTGGCGCAGGGCCGCGGCGGGGTCGGCGTAGCCGAGGGCGACCAGGCGCTCGCGGGCCGCCTCGGGGCTCAGCCGGGCCTCGCCGGGGGCGAGTTGGGCGACCGCGTCGAGCAGCGGACGGTAGAAGAGCTTCTCGTGCAGCCGTCGTACGACCCCGGTGTGCCGCTTCCACTCGCGGTTCAGGTCGGCCACCGGGTCGGTGCGCAGGCCGAGGGAGCGGCCGAGGCGGCGCAGGTCCGGTTCCGCGGTGGGGACGAGGTGGGTGCGGCGCAGGCGGTAGAGCTGGATGCGGTGCTCCATCGAGCGCAGGAAGCGGTACGCCTCGTCCAGGCGGGCGGCGTCCTCGCGGCCCACATAGCCTCCGGCGGCCAGGGCCTGGAGGGCGTCCAGGGTGGTGCCGCTGCGGAGGGCCTGGTCGGTGCGGCCGTGGACCAACTGGAGGAGCTGCACGGCGAATTCGACGTCACGCAGGCCGCCGGGGCCGAGTTTGAGTTCCCTCTCGATCTCGGCCGCGGGGATGTTCGCGATGACGCGGCGGCGCATCTGCTGGACGTCCGCCACGAAGTTCTCGCGCTCGGCGGCCTTCCAGACCATGGGTTCGAGTGCGTCGACGTACGCCCGGCCCAGTTCCGCGTCGCCCGCCACCGGGCGGGCCTTGAGCAGGGCCTGGAACTCCCAGGTCTTGGCCCAGCGTTGGTAGTAGGCGAGGTGGGAGGAGAGGGTGCGGACGAGGGGGCCGTTGCGGCCCTCGGGGCGGAGGTTGGCGTCCACCGGCCAGATGGAGCCCTCGACGGTGGTCTCGGAACAGATCCGCATGAGGTGCGAGGCGAGGCGGGTGGCGGATTTCAGTGCGTGGGCCTCCGTGGCACCCTCGGCCGCCTCCGCCACGAAGATCACGTCCACGTCCGAGACGTAGTTCAGTTCATGGCCGCCGCACTTGCCCATCGCGATCACCGCGAGGCGGCAGGCGGCGGCGTCCTCGGGGGCGTTCGCCTGCGCCAGGGCCAGGGCCGCGCGGAGGGTGGCGGTGGCCAGGTCGGCGAGTTCCGCGGCGGTCTCGGCGACGTCGGTGGTGCCGCAGACGTCCCGGGCGGCGATGGAGAGCAGGCAGCGGCGGTAGGCCACGCGGAGGGAGACGGGGTCGGTGGCCCCGGCCAGGCCGCGCTCGAACTCCTCGACGCCGGGGTGCAGGTCCCGGGGCTCGTAGGTGACCAGGGCGCGCCAGTCGCCCGGGTGGCGGGCCAGGTGGTCGGCGAGGGCGGCGGAGGCGCCGAGGACGCCGAGGAGGCGGTCGCGCAGCGGCTTGGCCGCGATGAGGGTGTCCAGCAGTTCCCGGTGGGCCGTTCGGCCGTCCTGGGCCTCCAGGAGGCGGACCAGGCCGTGCAGGGCGAGGTCGGGGTCGGCGGTGGCGCCGAGGGCTTCCAGGAGGACGGGGTCGTTGCGGACGGGGGCGAGTTCCGGTCCGTCGAGGAGGCGCTCTGCGGCGGAGGGGTCGGTGAAGCCGTGTCGGAGCAGGCGGGTGAAGGTGCTGCTTCTGCGGCCCGGCGTCATCTCCGTGACCTCCCCTCGATGCGGTCGTCCTGGCCAGAGCCTATCCGGCGGGGCGGGGCGGGGGTGGGTGGCTTGAGTGGCAGGGGGGTGTTGGGGGCGGGGCGGTGTCGGGAGCGGGGCCGGTGCCGGTGCCGGTGAAGGGTCGGTGCCGGTGCCGGTGAAGGGTCGGTGCAGGTGACGGCGCGGGTCCGGTGCGGTGCCGGTCAGAGGTCGGGCACGAGTGACGGCGCCGGTCCAATGCGGTGCCGGTCAGAGGTCGGGCACGAGTGACGGCGCCGGTCCAATGCGGTGTCCGTGTCGAGTCGGTGCGGGTGACGGCGCGGGGCCGGTGAGGGGGCGGGGGCGGGGCTGGGTGGTGGCGCGTCCGGTGCGGGGCGCATTCCTGCGGCGGCCGGGGGTGCGTCGTCGCGGCTGGTGTCCCGCCTGCGGTGCGTCGTGGGTCGGTGCCGCGCCGGGCGGTGTCCGTCCTCGGTCCGGCGCGCTGTTGCCTCAGAGGTGCAACGAGTTTTCGCCGGCCACTGCGGGCGGACACCACCCGACACGTCCCCTTCCCGCCGTGGGCGGCTGGGACGCGTGCCCCGGTCCGGGGGCCCATGCCTCATGTCGGAACGTGCCGGCCAGTGGTCCGCTGGTGGGGCAGTTGGGCCGCCAGCAGGCCGCGCATGGTTTCCGCAGCCCGCACGGCCGCGTCGCCGCAGCAGTTGTTGAAGAGGATGTGGATCTCCTCCGTGGCGGCCGCCAGGGTGCGGATGCGTGGGAGCCATTCGCTCAGTTCCGTGGGGGTGTAGGCGTGGCGGAAGCGGTCCTCCTTGGTGCCCGTGCCCCAGTGGCGGCTGCGGCCGTGGAAGCGGATCACCGAGAGGCGGGCCGTGGTGACGGGGGCGGTGGGCGGCAGCGAGGTCGGTAAGCCCTGGGGGGTGTCGACTGCTACGGCGGTGGCGTCGAGGTCGGTGAGGAAGGCGCTGGTGCGGCGGGCCCGGTCGGGGTGCCACCAGGCGGGGTCGCGGAACTCCACGGCGAACGGCCAGTCGCGGGCACGGTCCCGGGCGGTGCGGATGAAGGCCTCGGCGGCGGGGCCGGGGCCCAGAGAGGGCGGGTACTGGAAGACGAGGGTGCCGAGGCGGCCGGAGGCGCGCAGGGGGGTGAGCGCGCGGGCGTAGCGGGTCCAGACCTCCTGGCGCAGTGATGCGTCGCGGGGGTGCGCGCGCAGGTCCGGCGGGAGGGCGGAGGGGCGGGTCGGATGGCCGGTGAGGAGGGAGAAGGCCTTGACGTCGAACCGGAAGCCGGGTGGGGTGCGGTCCCGCCACTGGCAGCTGGTCCGTTCGTCCGGGAGGGCGTAGTAGGGGGAGTCGGCCTCCACCACGGGGAAGCGCGTCGCGTAGTGCCGGAGGCGGCCTTCGGCGTCCCGGTGGCCGGATGGGTACCAGCCGCTCGCCAGCAGTGCTCGGTCCGTCCAGCCGCATGTGCCCACGAGAATCCGCGCCATGGGGGCGGGAGTACCCGTCGTTCATCCGGTCTTCACCCGCGAGGTTGGCCGACGTGGGCGACGGGAACATTGACGTGTGCATGCTCTGTCCGCACCGCCAGCCCCGTCCCCCAACCCGGAGGTTGATGTGTCCGGCAGTTCCGTGTACCGCCGTGCCCGTACCGTCGTGGCGGCCGCGGCGGCGTTCGCCGCGGCCGCGGTCGGGCTGTGGACCGGGTTCGGCGAAGAGTCCGCGCACGCCGCGGGCTCCGTGCCGAGTCCGGACCACGTGGTCGTCGTGGTCTTCGAGAACCACGCCTACAGTCAGGTCATCGGCTCCTCCAGAGCCCCGTACATCAACTCGCTGAAGTCGCAAGGCGCCAACCTGACGCAGTCGTACGCCGAGACCCACCCGAGCCAGCCCAACTACTTCGCCCTGTTCTCCGGTTCGACGCAGGGCATCACGGACGACAGCTGCTACACGCCCGGCTTCTCGTCGGCACCCAATCTCGCCTCCGAGATGATCGCCGCCGGCCGCAGCTGGGCCAGTTACAACGAGAGCCTGCCGAGCGCGGGCTCGACCACGTGCAGCAGCGGGAACTACGCGCGCAAGCACAACCCGTGGTTCGGCTTCAGCAATGTGCCGGCGTCGAGCGCGAAGACGTTCGCCCAGTTCCCGACGGACTACTCGACGCTGCCCCAGCTGTCGTTCGTGACCCCCGACCTGTGCAGCGACATGCACGACTGCTCGGTGTCCACCGGCGACACCTGGCTGAAGAACAACCTGGGTGCCTATGCGACCTGGGCGAAGACCCACAACAGCCTGCTCGTCGTCACCTTCGACGAGGACAACCGGCTGAGCGGCAACCGGATCCCGACCGTGCTGTACGGGCAGCCGGTGACGGCCGGGTCGTCCGGCTCCACGACGTACGACCACTACGACCTGCTGCGCACCCTTGAGGACACCCAGGGGCTGACCTCGCACGCGGGCAACGCCGCCGCCGCCCAGGACATCACCGGCATCTGGGCGTCCTGACGTGTACGTAGCGGACAGCCGCGCAAGTTCCCCCGCGCTCGACGGCGCTCGCGCGGGGGGACCCCCATCGGCGTCCGCGGACGGTGCCGTCCGGCCACCGGCCGGGCGGCGCCGTGCCGCGATCGCCCCGACCGTGCTCGCGCTCGGAACGGTCAGTCTGGTGACCGATGTGTCCTCCGAGATGGTCACGGCCGTCCTGCCGTTGTATCTGGTCACCGGGCTCGGTCTGTCCCCGCTGGGCTTCGGGCTGCTGGACGGTGTGTACAACGGGTTCTCGGCGGTCGTACGGCTCGTGGGCGGCCACCTCGCGGACCGCGGCGGCGGGCGGCACAAATGGGTCGCCGGGTTCGGCTACGGCCTCTCCGCCGTGTGCAAGCCGTTGCTGCTGGTGGTGCACTCGCTCACGCCGGTCGGGCTCGTGCTGGCCGCCGACCGCACCGGGAAGGGACTGCGGACCGCGCCTCGGGACGCCCTGATCTCGCTGTCCAGTACGGCCGGGTCGCGGGGGCGTGCCTTCGGGGTGCACCGGGCGATGGACACGGCCGGGGCACTGCTCGGGCCGCTGGTGGCGTTCGTGATCCTGCGGGCCACGGTGGACGGCTACGACGCCGTGTTCACGGTGAGTTCCTGTGTGGCCGTACTGGGCGTTCTGGTGCTGGTGCTCTTCGTGCCCGGCGGGCGTGGTGGCGTGGTGGCCGCCGAGCGGCCCACTGTGCGGGGTGCGGTGGGGCTGCTGCGGCGGCGGGGGCTGCGGCGGGTCGCCGTGTGCGCGCTGCTGCTGGGGCTCGCCACGGTGAGCGACTCGTTCGTGTATCTGCTGCTCCAGCGGCGACTGGGCGTGGCGGACCGGTGGTTCGCGCTGCTGCCGCTCGGTACGGCCGCCTCGTTCCTGCTGCTGGCGGTGCCGCTCGGGCGGCTCGCGGACCGGGTGGGCAGGTGGGCGGTCTTCGTCGCCGGGCACGGTGCCCTGCTGGTCGCCTACGCGTTGCTGCTCACGGCGTGGCACGGCCCGGCCCTGCCGTACGTCGTCCTGGCCCTGCACGGCGCCTTCTACGCGGCCACCGACGGGGTGCTGATGGCGGCGGCCTCGGAGGGGGTGCCTCAGGCGCTGCGCTCGTCCGGGCTGGCCCTCGTACAGACCGGGCAGGCGCTGGCCCGGTTCGCGTGCAGTCTGTTGTTCGGTGAGGCCTGGACGGTGTGGGGCGACCGGGCGGCGCTGGCGGGCGCGGCCGTGGCGCTGGCCGCGTGTGCCGTGTTCTCCGTGGCCCTGCGCCCGAAGGGAACGGTGCCCGCATGACCGTACCCAGCCGCATCCTGATCCTGGTCGCCGCCGTCGCCGTGCTCGCGGCGGTGGGGCTGGCGTCCGTGCTGCACGCCTCGGCCCGCGCCGACCGCCGTGACCGGGAACAGGCGGGCGGTCCGCGGGTCACCGCGGGGGCGGTGACGCTGAGCGGGGCCGGGCGGATGGTGTTCCGAAACATGGCGTGGGGCCCGCACCGGGACGAGGTCGTCAGCGTTCCGGCCGGCGATCCGTCGGGGGAACGGACCGCGTCCGGGGTCAAGTGCCTGCGTTTTCACGCCGCTTCGCGTACAGGCCTGTGTCTGCAGGCGGTGCACGGGCCGGTCTCGGACACCTACCGCGCGCTCGTCCTGGACGCCCGGCTGCGGACGGTGCACCGGTACGGCGTCCCGGGCATTCCGTCCCGGGCCCGGGTCTCGCCCACGGGTCACTTCGCGGCCTGGACGGCTTTCGTGGGCGGTGACTCGTACGCCGGAACGGACTTCTCCACGCGTGCGGCGATCGTGGACACGAGGAGCGGGGAGCTGATCCCGTCCCTGGAGGACTTCCGGATCGTCAAGGACGGGCATCCATACCGGGCACCGGACGTCAACTTCTGGGGGGTGACGTTCGCGGCGGACGACCGCACGTTCTACGCGACGCTGGCGACGAAGGGGCACACGTATCTGGTCCGTGGAGATCTGCGGGACCGTACGGTCACGGCCCTGCGCAGCAACGTCGAGTGTCCGTCCCTTTCCCCCGACGGCACCCGGATCGCCTACAAGAAGCGGGTCAAGGGCCTGCCCGCGGACGCCCCTTGGCAGCTGTACGTGCTCGACCTGCGGACGATGCGCGAGACTCCGTCGGCCGAGCGGAGGAGCGTGGACGACCAGGCGGTCTGGCGGGACGGCCGGACGCTCGTGTACGCCCTGCCGGGTGACTACGGCGCCGATCTGTACCAGGTGCCGGCGGATGGTTCGGGGCGGGCGCGGCGGATCAGTACGGCCGCCGTGTCGCCGGCGTATGTGCCCTGAGAGGGTGCTCCCTGCGTGCCGGGTGGCCGCCGCGACGGACACCGGTCCGCACTTCGGGAGATCATGAAATCGGCGTGTCGAAGTCCATCTTGGGTGATTTTAACCCTAATCTCCGTTGCTGTAGGTGGAAGATCCGTGACAGATCGCATCCACAACTCACTCTATGGAGATCACATGAACAAGCTTCACAAGGCTGCCGTCATGGTCGCGGCTCTCGGGAGCGTCGGATTCCTGACCGCCGGCACCGCCCACGCCGGAGGCGAAGGCGGCAACAGCGTCATGCAGAGCTCGAACTGCCGGTCGCACGACCTGAACGTCGACGTCCTCGGCGAGGTCGGCATCCTCAACGGCGTACTGGGCAACGCGCTCAACGGCGAAGGCGACCCGGGCGCACAGGCGACGCACATCGGTTCGACCATGGGCTGCGACAACAAGGCCTGGTAAGAGGCCGGTTCAGCACCCCTGAACGGTGGGAAGTGGCTGGGCGGTGGCACCGAGAGCGCTGTCGGCGCACTCCGGTACCACCGCCCGCAACCGTTGAGGACCGACCGCCGGCCCGCGACTACAGCACCGGCAGGTTCTTCCGCAGCTCGAAGGCCGTGACCTCGCTGCGGTACTCCTCCCACTCCTGGCGCTTGTTGCGCAGGAAGAAGTCGAAGACGTGCTCGCCGAGGGTCTCGGCGACCAGGTCGCTGCTCTCCATGAGGGTCAGGGCCTCGCCGAGGTTCTGCGGGAGGGGCTCGATGCCCATCGCGCGGCGCTCGGCGTTGGACAGGGCCCAGACGTCGTCCTCGGCGCCCGGCGGCAGCTCGTAGCCCTCCTCGATGCCCTTCAGTCCGGCGGCCAGCAGGAGGGCGTAGGCCAGGTAGGGGTTGGCGCCGGAGTCCAGGGAGCGGACCTCCACGCGCGCGGAGCCGGTCTTGCCCGGCTTGTACATCGGCACACGGACCAGGGCGCTGCGGTTGTTGTGGCCCCAGCAGATGTACGACGGGGCCTCGCCGCCCGCGCCCGCCGTGCGCTCGGAGCCGCCCCAGATGCGCTTGTAGGAGTTCACCCACTGGTTGGTGACCGCTGAGATCTCCGCGGCGTGCCGGAGCAGGCCGGCGATGAAGGAGCGGCCGACCTTGGAGAGCTGGTATTCGGCGCCGGACTCGTAGAACGCGTTCCGGTCACCCTCGAACAACGACAGGTGCGTGTGCATGCCGCTGCCCGGGTGCTCGGAGAAAGGCTTCGGCATGAAGGTCGCCTGCACCCCCTGCTCCAGCGCCACCTGCTTCATGACCAGCCGGAACGTCATGATGTTGTCGGCCGTGGAGAGCGCGTCGGCGTAGCGCAGGTCGATCTCCTGCTGGCCGGGCGCGCCCTCGTGGTGCGAGAACTCCACCGAGATGCCCATGGACTCCAGCATGGTGATCGCCTGGCGGCGGAAGTCCATGCCGACGTTGGTCGGCGTGTGGTCGAAATAGCCGGAGTTGTCGGCCGGCGTGGGGCGGGAGCCGTCGAGTGGGCGGTCCTTCAGCAGGAAGAACTCGATCTCGGGGTGGGTGTAGAAGGTGAAGCCCAGGTCGGAGGTGCGGGCCAGGGCGCGCTTGAGGACATAGCGCGGGTCGGCGAAGGACGGGGAGCCGTCCGGCATGAGGATGTCGCAGAACATGCGGGCGGTCCCGGGGGTCTCCGCGCGCCACGGCAGGACCTGGAAGGTGGACGGGTCCGGCTTGGCGATCATGTCGGACTCGTAGACCCGGGCGAAGCCCTCGATGGCGGAGCCGTCGAAGCCGATGCCCTCGTCGAAGGCCTGCTCCAGCTCGGCGGGGGCCACGGCGACGGACTTGAGGAAGCCCAGCACGTCCGTGAACCACAGGCGTACGAACCGGATGTCGCGCTCCTCCAGTGTCCGGAGCACGAACTCCTGCTGCTTGTCCATCTTCCGCTACCCCATCCTTGCTGGTCAGGCCGCCTGTCCCCCATCCCTCGGGAGGCGGTCGGGCACCTGAGCATCCCACCACAACACCATTTCATGCGCGTTGCAGACCTTGATCGCCCGGGCGTCGTCGGCCTGAACGCCTCTCGTACGGCAGGTGTACTGCTCTCCCGCCCATCTTGCCTGCTCGGACCGACATCCGTAATGGCCGGTCCGTTTCGCGACGTGAGGGACACCACGCCCATTTAATTTGCATCTCAAATGCAAGTTTTCATAGCGTTCCGATCAGTCGAGTCGTGAGGAGTCCCGATGCTGTCCGAGCAGTCCGCAGCCACCGTCCGCGCCACCCTTCCCGCCGTCGGCGCGGCCATCGGTGAGATCACCGAGCGCTTCTACGCCCGCCTCTTCGCCGCCCACCCCGAACTGCTGCGAGACCTGTTCAACCGCGGGAACCAGGCCTCCGGCGCCCAGAAGCAGGCCCTCGCCGGCTCCTTCGCCGCCTTCGCCACGCACCTGCTGGAGCACCCGGACACCCGGCCCGACGCGATGCTCGGCCGCATCGCCCACAAGCACGCCTCGCTGGGCGTCACGCCCGAGCAGTACGACGTCGTGCACGAGCACCTCTTCGCCGCCATCGCCGAAGTCCTCGGCGAGGCCGTGACACCCGAGGTCGCCGCCGCCTGGGGCGAGGTCTACTGGCTGATGGCGAACGCGCTCGTGGCGATCGAGAAGCGGCTGTACGAGGAGAGCGGCGGCCGGGTCCGGCGGCCGTGGGAGGTCGTGGAGCGCATCGAGGAGACGGCGGACGTCGTCACCTTCCGGCTGCGCCCGGCCGACGGCGGCCCGGTGCGCGCCTTCCGCGCCGGTCAGTACGTCTCCGTCCAGGCCGAGCTGCCCGACGGCGCCCGCCAGATACGGCAGTACAGCCTGTCCGGGGCGCCGGGCGACAGCGTGCGCCAGTTCAGCGTCAAGCGCGTGAGCGGCGACGACGCCACCCCCGCCGGCGAGGTGTCGAACCACCTCCACGCACGCGTGCGGCCCGGCGACGTCCTGGACCTGTCCGAGCCGTACGGCGACCTCGTCCTGGACACCGACGCCGCAACCCCGCTGCTGCTCGCCTCCGCCGGCATCGGGGTGACCCCCATGGTCGCCATGCTGGCCGACCTCGCGGCCACCGGCCACCAGGGCCCGGTCACCGTCGTCCACGGCGACCGCTCCCCCGCCGACCACGCCCTGCGCGCCGACCACGAGACCTACGCCGGCAAGCTCCCCGAAGCGTCCGTGCACTTCTTCTACGAGCGCGACGCGGAGCCCGGCACCCGCACCGGCCTGGTCGACCTGGCCGGCATCCCCGTACGGCCCAGCACGCGCGCGTACCTGTGCGGGCCGCTGCCCTTCATGCGCACGGTCCGCGCCCAGCTGATCGAGCGGGGCGTGGCCCCGGCCGACATCCACTACGAGGTGTTCGGCCCGGACCTGTGGCTGGCCCGGGGCTGAGCCCCTCCGGTCAGTGGGCGCCGAAGCTGCGGGCGCCCTCCCGGCCGGTCTGCTGGTTCTGCGCCACGTACGGGCGCAGCTCCTGCTCATAGGCGGCGAAGGCCTTGAGGTGGTCGCCGCCGGACTCGGCGAGGTGCCGGGCCAGGGTGCGGGCGCCGATCAGCGCCTGGGAGGTGCCCATGCCCGAGGTGGGGGCGGCGCAGTAACCGGCGTCGCCCAGCAGCACCACCCGGCCCTCGGACCAGCGGTCGAGGTGGACTTGGCAGGCCGAGGAGAAGTAGAGGTCGGTGGCGGCGGACATGTCGTCCAGCAGGCGGGGCACGATCCAGCCGGCGCCGGCCATCCGCTCCCGGGTGGTCCGCTCCTGCTCCGCGCGGCTCAGCAGGTCCAGCTTCGGCGAGTCGCTGGCGAAGGAGAGGCTGACGGACATCCGCTCGGGATCGGCCGCGCTGAACGCGTAGACCGCCCGGCCGGGGGTCTGCCACAGCACGCCCCGGTGGTCCAGGCCCAGCCGGTTCGGGGCGCTGAAGCCCGCACCCGACAGGCCGAGGTGCCGGATGGCCTCGCTGTGCGGGCCGAAGACCAGGCGGCGCACCACGGAGTAGATGCCGTCGGCGCCGACGACCAGGTCGTAGGTGTCCGGGGCGGCGCGTTCGAAGCCGACCCGGACCCCGTCGGCGTCCTGCTCGATCGCGTTGATCGAGTCGTCGAAGACATAGCGCACCTTCGCCGCCGTGTGCGCGTGCAGGATGCGCGTCAAGTCCCGCTTGGGCACCTCCAGTTCACCGGCGAAGTGCTCGGCGGGCAGCTCGCCCGTGCGGTTGCCGTCGGCGTCCAGCAGATCGGTGCCGCGCATCCCGGTGGCGTGCCCGCGCACCTCCTCCAGGATCCCCAGGTCCGCCAGCGCCTCGAAGGCCGCGCCGCGGAAGTCGACGGCGTAGCCGCTGTCCCGCAGTGCCGGGGCGCGCTCGACCACGGTCACCTCGTGGCCGTCGCGGTGCAGGAGGAGGGCGAGCGCGGGACCGGCCACGCTCGCGCCGGAGATGAGGACCTTCATTGACGTACCCCCGTCGTCGTTCTTGAGTCGGGGTCAGCCTTCACCAGGTCCGCCGGGCGATCAACGATGTTTTCCGGCCAGTGGAAACGCGCCCCCGTCCGGCCCCCGGGAGATGCCCAGCAGCAGGGGACCGGTGGGGTCGGAGACGATGTCCGCCACCGTGACGGAGTCCAGCTCGGCGAAGAAGGCCTCCTGCGCCCGGCGCAGCGCGCCGCGCAGGCGGCAGCCGGTGTTCAGCGGGCAGGGGGCCGTACCCGTCGTACCCTCGCAGTCGACCACGTCGCCGTCGCCCTCGAAGGTGCGCACCACCGCGCCGACCGAGGCCGTACGGCCCTTTCCGGTGAGCGTGAGACCGCCGCCCCGGCCACGCCGGGCGTCGACGAGGCCCAGGTGCTGGAGTTCCGCGACGACCTTCGCGGCGTGCGTGTAGGGCACGTCCATGTCCGCCGCGACCTGGCGGGTGGTGGGCATGGCGTCGGCGGCGACGGCCAGTCGCATCAGGACGCGCAGGGCCAGGTCGGTGGAGCGCAGGAGCCGCATACCACGAGCGTAGGTAATACGCACCGGTGGTTCAAATTATCCCGCCGTCACTCCTCCGCAGCGCCGACCCTACGGAAGTTTGACCCGGCCTCCCTACGGAAGACGGCCCGTCCCGATTACGATCGGCGAGCCCGCCCTTACCGATGCCACCCCTTTCCCAGAAGGACACACCTCATGGGTACCGCCAAGAACAGCACCGTGGCGCGCAAGGCGCGCATAGAGGAGATGCGCCGCGCCGAGCACGCCCGCGAGCGCCGCAACCGTGTGCTGGCCGTCGCCGCGAGCGTGGTGGTCGTCGCCGGTCTCGTCGTCGGCGGCGTGGTCCTCGTGGACTCCCGGTCGGACGGCAAAGCGGACAGCAAGGCGGACAGCAAGGCGGACAGCAAGGCAGAGGGCCAGGCGGACAACAAGGCGAACAGCAGGGCGAACAGCGCGAAGGACACCTCGGGCGGCGCCAAGGGCTCCGCCGGTGACGTCGGGCACTGGGTCACCGGTGACGACGGCGTGAAGAGCTGGACCGGCAAGCTGTCCCGGACACACGTGGCGACCGGGGTGGCGTACCCGATGCACCCGCCGGTGGGCGGCAACCACAGCCCCGTCTGGGCGAACTGCAACGGCGACGTCTATCCCGAGCCGGTGCCGGACGAGAACGCCGTGCACGCGCTGGAGCACGGCGCGGTCTGGGTGACGTACACCGGCAAGGCCAACAAGGCCGACATCGACGCGCTCGCGGCCAAGGTGAAGAAGACGCCGTTCTCGCTGATGAGCCCGTACGAGAACCAGGCCGCCCCGCTGATCCTGTCGGCGTGGGGCCACCAGGTGAGCGTCAAGAGCGCGAGCGACCCCGAGGTGGACAAGTTCTTCGCCACCTATGTCCAGGGCAAGCAGACGCCCGAGCCGGGCGCCCCCTGCACCGGCGGGGTCATGAAGTGAGGCGGCGGCACGTCGGATGGATCGCGGGCGCCGCGGCGGCGGTGCTCGTCGCGGCCGGCGCGATCACGTACGCGGTCGCCGAGGACTCCAGCGGCGGCTCGGCGACGACGACGCCGGGCCCCGAGTCGGCGGACGCCGGGTTCGCGCGGGACATGGCGATCCACCACCAGCAGGCCGTCGAGATGTCGTACATCGTCCGGGACCGCACGAAGAACGAGGACGTGCGCAGGCTCGCCTACGACATCGCGCAGACGCAGGCCAACCAGCGCGGCATGCTGCTCGGCTGGCTGGACCTGTGGGAGCTGTCGAAGGTGTCGGCCAAGCCGCCGATGACCTGGATGGGCATGGGCGGCATGGCCTCCGGCAAGGACGGCGCGCTGATGCCGGGCATGGCGACGAACACGGAGCTGAAGAAGCTCCAGTCGCTGAGCGGCAAGCAGGCCGAGATCCTGTATCTGCAGCTGATGACGGACCATCACAAGGGCGGGATCCACATGGCCGAGGGGTGTGTGGCCAAGTGCACCGTCGGCGTGGAGAAGCGGCTCGCCCAGGGCATGGTCGACGCGCAGCAGTCGGAGCTTGAGGTGATGGCCGGGATGCTGAAGGAGCGGGGAGCGGCGCCGCGGTCGTGAACAGCGGTACGTGAACAGTCCCCGGGCCGTTCCGTTACCCAACCGTGAGGTACGAAACGCGCAATTCGCCCCACCTGACGGGCACTTGAGCTTCTCTTGACCTTTACGTTCCCCTGGCATGAACGGTTCATCGACAGAGTGACCCCCATCATGTGATCCATTCGACCGGCCGAACCGCCGCGGGCCGGCGCGCGGATGCATGACGTACCGACCACTACATGCATGCGAACCGCATCGCAGGGGGTTCTATGAGATCCAACCGCGCCAAGCTGCGCGCTGTGAGCATGGCAGCGACACTGCCCATGGTCGCCGGCGCGCTGGCGCTGGGCATACCCGCGGCGCACGCCGCGGACAGCCCCGCTCGTGACGCACTGAAGGGCACCAAGCCGCTCTGGGCCACGGCCAAGGCGGACAAGGGCGCGACCCCGGACAGCGCCCAGGTGAAGGCCCGGGTGTACCTGGCCGGCAAGGACGCGGCGGGCCTCGCGGCCTACGCCAAGGCCGTGTCCGACCCCAGCTCGCCGCTGTACGGCAAGTACCTGAACGCCAAGAAGGCGCAGGCCCGCTTCGGGGCCACCAAGGCCCAGGTGACCGCCGTCAAGAACTGGCTGACCTCGGCCGGTCTGAAGGTCACCCAGGTCACCCCGCACTACGTCGCCGTCTCCGGTGACGTCGCCGCCGCCGAGAAGGCGTTCGGCACCCAGCTGCACAACTTCGCCAAGGGCTCGGCGACCTACCGCGCCCCGGCGCAGACGGCCTCCGTGCCGTCCGCCCTGAAGGACGCCGTCCTGACCGTCACCGGCCTGGACAACGCCCCGCACAAGGCGAACCACGACGACCAGCTCCCGCCGCCGGACGCCGTGTTCAAGAACTCCGGGCCGTTCTCCTCGTACTTCGGCTCGAACATCGCGACGACCCTGCCCGACGCGTACGGCGGCAAGATCCCGTACGCGATCAAGGGCTACACCGGCAAGCAGCTGCGCGCCGCCTACGGCGCCGGCTCCTACACCGGCAAGAACGTCCGCATCGCCATCACGGACGCCTACGCCTCGCCGACCATCGCCTACGACGCCGGCAAGTACGCGCTGAAGAACGGTGACGCGGCCTGGAAGACCGGCCAGCTGCACCAGGTGCTGCCGAAGAACTACACCAAGACCAAGGAGTGCGGCGCCGGCGGCTGGTACGGCGAGGAGACCCTCGACGTCGAGGCCGTGCACGCGGTAGCCCCGGCCGCCGACGTCACCTACGTCGGCGCGGCCTCCTGCTACGACGACGACCTGCTCGACTCGCTCAGCAAGATCGTCGACAACCACCTGGCCGACATCGTCTCCAACTCCTGGGGCGACATCGAGGGCAATCAGACGCCGGACCTCGCCGCCGCCTACGACCAGGTCTTCCAGCTGGGCGCGGTGCAGGGCATCGGCTTCTACTTCTCCTCCGGTGACGACGGCGACCAGGTCGCCAAGTCCGGTACGAAGCAGGTCGACACCCCGGCCAACTCGGCCTGGGTGACCGCGGTCGGCGGTACGTCCCTGGCCGTCGGCAAGGGCGACACGTACCAGTGGGAGACCGGCTGGGGCACCGAGAAGGCGACCCTGTCGGCCGACGGCAAGAGCTGGACCAACTTCCCCGGCACCTTCACCTCGGGCGCGGGCGGCGGCACCAGCAGGACGGTCGCCCAGCCGTACTACCAGAAGGGCGTCGTCCCGGACTCGCTCGCCAAGGCCAACAGCGCCGACGGCAACCGTGTCGTCCCGGACATCGCGGCCATCGCCGACCCGAACACCGGCTTCCTGGTCGGCCAGAGCCAGACCTTCCCGGACGGCTCGCAGCAGTACAGCGAGTACCGCATCGGCGGCACCTCGCTCGCCGCTCCGGTGATCGCCGCGGTCCAGGCCCTGGCCCAGGAGGCGCGCGGCGGCAAGGCGATCGGCTTCGCCAACCCGACCATCTACGCCAAGTACGGCAAGAAGGGCGTCTACCACGACGTCACGGACAACCCGACGGGCTCCGGCCTGGCGGTCGCCCGCATCGACTTCGTGAACGGCCTGGACGCCTCCGGCGGCCTCGCGACCTCGGTCCGCAGCCTCGGCAAGGACAGCTCGCTGTCCGCGGTGAAGGGCTACGACGACGTCACGGGCGTCGGCTCGCCGGCAGGCGGATACGTCGCGTCGTACGCGAAGCCCGCGAAGAACCACTGACGCTCCGCTGAGCGGAAGGGGCCCGGGGTCATGAAGACCCCGGGCCCCTTTGCGCCGGGTCAGTGGTGCAGTGCCCCCGACTCCTGCGGAACGCCGGACGTGACGACCCGGCCGGCCGACGGAGTCCCCCGGCGTCGGTCCACCGCGTACGCCACGCTCGCCACGCCCAGCCCCAGCACCGCCAGCGCCGCACCGGCGAGCGCGGGGGACGTCGTACCCAAGCCCGCCGCGAGGGCGAGGCCGCCGATCCACGCGCCGCCTGCGTTGGCCAGATTGAACGCCGCCTGGTTGGCGGAGGAGGCCAGGGACGGTGCCGCGGCCGCCTTCTCCATCACCATCAGCTGGAGGGGCGAACCCGTGACGAACGCCGCCATGCCCAGCAGTGCCACCGCCGGCGCCGCGCTCCACGGCGCCCGCATGAGGAGGGGGAACAGCAGGAGCACGAGCCCCAGAGAAGCCAGCCCGCCGAACAGCGTGCCCCGCAGGGAGTGGTCCGCCAGGCGGCCGCCCAGCAGGTTGCCCGCCGTGGCGCCCACGCCGAACAGGGCCAGCAGCAGCGTCACGTTGCCCTCCGCGAACCCGGCCGACCCGGTCAGCATCGGGGTGACGTAGCTGTAGGCCGCGAAGAGCGCGCCGAAGCCCGCCACCGTCGTACCGAGGGCCAGCCAGACCGGGAGGGAGCGCAGGGCCGCCAGTTCGCCGCGCAGGCCCGCCGACGAAGCCCCGTGCCCCCCGTCACGCGGAACGAGCAGGGCCAGCGAGGCGATCGCCGCCAGGCCGATCACGCTCACACCCAGGAACGCCGCGCGCCAGCCCAGGTGCTGGCCGACCAGCGTCGCCACCGGCACGCCCGCGATGTTGGCGACGGTCAGGCCGAGGAACATCAGGGACACCGAGCGGGCCTTGCGCTCCGGCGGGACCATCGCCGTGGCGACGACCGCTCCGACGCCGAAGAAGGCACCGTGCGGCAGGCCGCTGAGGAAGCGGGCGGCGAGGAGGGAGCCGTCGCCGGGAGCGAGGGCGGAGAGGGCGTTGCCGACCACGAACAGGGCCATCAGGGCGATCAGGACCGTGCGGCGGGACATGCGGGCCGTGAGCGCGGCGAGCAGCGGGGCGCCGATCACCACGCCCAACGCGTAGGCCGAGACCAGGTGTCCGGCGGTGGGGATCGAGATGTGCAGGTCGTCCGCGACGTCGGGCAGCAGGCCCATCATCACGAACTCGGTGGTGCCTATTCCGAAAGCGCCGACGGCCAGGGCGAGCAGGGCCAGGGGCATGAAGGGCCTGTGCCTTTCACGTAGGAGTCGACTCGACGTGGGAGTCGACGAGAGGGAGTTCCGTACAGCTTATGTTCAGCTACAGAACAAACTCTCCCCGGGCCCTGTTCCACCGGCTTACGAGGACGTGTCCAGCTTCACACGGGCGGCCACCGGGAGGTGATCGCTGCCGGTGCGCGGCAGTGTCCAGGAGCTCTCCGGCTCCATGCCCCTGACCATGATCTGGTCGATCCGCGCCATCGGGAACGACGCCGGCCAGCTGAACCCGAAGCCACTGCCGGCCGCGCCCTGGGTGGAGCGCATCTGGGAGGTGACGGCGTTGAGCGAGCGGTCGTTCATCGTGCCGTTCAGATCGCCGAGCAGGACGACCTGCTTCAGGGGCTCGTCGGCGATGGCCTCGCCGAGCGCGTCGGCGCTCTTGTCGCGCTGGCGGGCGGTGAACCCGGCCTCCACCTTCACCCGGACCGAGGGCATGTGGGCGACGTACACCGCGACGGGGCCGTGCGGGGTGGTGACGGTGGCCCGCATCGCGCGCTTCCAGCCGAGCTTGATGTCCACCGCCTGCACATCGCTCATCGGGTACTTGCTCCACAGACCGACCGTGCCGACGACCGCGTGGTACCGGTACGTCGGTGCGAGCGCCTTCTCGTAGACGGCCACCGCCGTGCCGGGGACCTCCTCCAGGGCCAGGACGTCGGCGCCGGAGGAGGCGACGTCACGGGCGGTCACGGCGGGGTCGGGGTTGTCGGCGTTGACGTTGTGGGTCGCCACCATCAGGTCGCCGCCCGAGCCCGACTTGTCGGTGAGCAGCCCGCCGAAGAGGTTCAGCCATACGATCGCCGGGAGGACGACGGCGATGAGCGCGGTCGCCGACTTCCGGATCAGGCCGAGCAGCAGCAGGACCGGGATGGCGAGGCCCAGCCAGGGCAGAAACGTCTCGGTCAGACTGCCGAGGTTGCCCAGCCGGTTCGGGATGCGCGAGTGCAGCAGCATCACCAGGGCCAGGAGCAGCGCCAGCACCGCAAGGACGGTGCCCCGGCGCCAGATCCGTGGATCCCCGCGCCACCCGGCGAGCAGACGGTGCGTCAGGCGCCGAAGCCGGGATCCCGGTCGCTCGGGCCCCGAGCCGCCGTCCGCCGTCTCCGTCATGTACGCCTGCTGCGCCATACCGTCTGCCTCACTGCCTGCCGTGCACACCGTCGTCCCCCGTGTTCTTCCGACCCTAGGGGATGATCGGCTCCGTTCCCGCCGTCCCATGACGGCCGTACGGAAGACGAGGACGAAAGAGCCGGGGCGGGGAGTTCCGTTTTTCCCGGGACGGCCGGGGTCTGTGACGAAACGCGCACATGAGTGCTACGAGGCTGTCGAGCTGACGGGGCGTAGGCCTGCCAGGACCGTGTCGACGATCTGCTCCGCCAGGCCCTCGGGCAGGTCGGCGTCCGGGCGCAGCACGGCCCGGGTGAGCATGGGGCCGACGAGCATGTCGTTGGCCAGTTCCAGGTCCACATCGGCGCGGAGTTCGCCGTTGCGCTGCCCGCGGCGCAGGACTTCGACCCCGAGGTCGCGCCGTGGCGCCACGACGTTCGCGTGGTACGCGGCCCAGATCCTGGGGCTGCTCTTGATCTGGGCGTGGGCGTTGTGCAGGAGCGCCGACGTCCGGCTGGCGAGGCCGCGCTGGCGCAGGTTCTCCAGCAGGACGACGAGGTCGTCGCGCATGGAGACGCCGGGGAGTTCGGGGTCGGCGGGCTCAGCGGCGCGCACGACGTCGATGAACAGGTCCTCCTTGCCGCTCCAGCGGCGGTAGATGGTGGCCTTGCCGACCCCGGCGGTGCGGGCGATGCGCTCGATGGAGAGTTCGGCGAGGGGCACGCCCTCCTCCAGGAGCTTCATCACGCCCTCGATGATGGCGCGCTCCACGGCCTCACTGCGGGGCCTGCCCCGTGCGGGGCAGCCCGGTCGCGGCCGGCTTTCGGCAAGGCTCACGTCGATCCGTCCTCTCACTGTGCTGCGGGAATTGTCCCGCAGCCGCCTCCTTCCCCCGTTGAACCGCGGTCCGCGTCAGTCGGCGGCCGCGACCAGCTCTGCTTCCTTCTCGCCCTGCTCGGTGGCGGGCGGCTTGCCCGGCAGGAACAGGGCCGTGACGACGGCGCCGATCAGTGCGACGCCCACTCCGCACAGCGCGGTGACGTGCATGGCGTGCAGGAACGCGTCGTCGGCGGGTGTGACCAGGGCCTTGCCCTGCGGGCCGAGCTTGTCGGCGATGCCGAGCGTGGCCTCGATGGACTCGGCGGCCTTGTCGCGCAGGGCGGGCGGCAGCATGCCGAGCTTGCCCTCGATGCCGTTGCGGTACGACGTGGCGAGCACCGAGCCGAGGACGGCGATGCCGAGCGCGCCGCCGACCTGGCGGAAGGTGTTGCTGAGCGCGGAGGCGGAGCCGGCCTTCTCGCGCGGCAGCGCCTGCATGATGACGACCGAGGTCGGCGTCATGATGTGCGCCATGCCGGTGCCCATGAGGAAGAAGACGACCTCGAGGATCCAGATCGGCGTGTCGGCCTCGAAGGTGGCGAACATGGCCAGTGTCGCCGCGATCAGCACCAGACCGGCGGTGGTGGTGGCCTTGTTGCCGAACCGGTCGACCAGCAGCCGGGCCCGCGGCGCGAAGATCAGCTGGGCGACGGCGAGCGGCAGCATCAGCACACCGGACTCCAGCGGGGAGTAGCCGCGCACGCTCTGGGTGTAGAAGACGCCGAAGAACGTGACGCCCATCAGCGCGAAGAAGACCAGCGCGATGGCGCTCATGGCGGCCGAGAAGACCTTGTTCTTGAAGTAGGTGACGTCGAGCGACGGGTGGTCGCTGCGCTTCTCGAAGACGACGAACGCGGCCAGCACGACGAGACCGGCGATGATCGTCGCCAGCACCTTGGTGTCGGTGAAGTCGGCCAGCTCGCCGCCCTTGATGATGCCGTAGACCAGCAGGACGAGGCCGACGACGGACAGGACGACGCCGACGGGGTCGAGGCGGCCGGGCTTGGGGTCGCGGGAGTCGGGCACCAGCCAGACCATCAGGACCAGCGCGAGGATCACGATCGGCACGTTGACGAAGAAGACCGAGCCCCACCAGAAGTGGTCGAGGAGCGCACCGCCGGTGATCGGCCCGATGGCGATGGCGAGGCCGACGCCGCCGGCCCAGATGCCGATGGCCTTGGGCTGCTCCTCGCGCTCGAAGACGTTCATCAGGACAGCGAGGGTGGCGGGCATGACGAAGGCGGCGCCGACGGCCATCAGGGCGCGGTAGGCGATCAGCTGGTTCGGCGAGCCGGACTCGGCGGCGAGCATGGAGCCGATGCCGAACACGGCGATGCCGCCGAGCAGCACCTTCTTGCGGCCGAGGCGGTCGCCGATGAGGCCGGCGGTGAACAGCAGGCCGGCGAAGACGAGGGTGTAGGAGTTGATCGCCCACTCGATCTCGCCCTGGGTGGCGCCGAGGCCGGTCGGCGCGGGGCTGGAGATGGTCTTGATGGCGACGTTCAGGATCGAGTTGTCGAGCACCACGATCAGCAGGCTCAGCATGAGCACGCCGAGAATCGCCCAGCGGCGCCGGTGCACCGCTTCCGGTATCCGGGAGGCAGGGACGGGACTTGTCATGTGTTCGACCCTACGGCCATTTCGATACGGAACCGTCTCGTATCTTAATTCTTTACCAAGGCCTTACCCACAGGGGCCTTCCCGGGCGCCGGGCGGGGATCACAAGGGGCCCCTCTGGTCCTGACTGGCACGAGGTGCCACCATGGAGGCGATCCGGGGACGCCGTCAGGGCGCCTCGAGATGACTGAAGGAGCCGTTGCCATGACGCAGCTTTCGGCTGCCCAGAACAAGCCTTCCGACGGCAGCAAGGCGCTGTACGGGGGGAAGGGCACCCGCCGCATCACCGTCCGCGACATCACGCTCGCCAAGGAGCGGGGCGAGAAGTGGCCCATGCTCACCGCCTACGACGCGATGACCGCGTCCGTCTTCGACGAGGCCGGGATCCCGGTGATCCTGGTCGGTGACTCGGCGGGCAACTGTCACCTCGGGTACGAGACGACCGTGCCCGTCACCCTCGACGAGATGACGATGCTGTCGGCGGCCGTGGTCCGCGGCACCCAGCGCGCCCTCATCGTCGGCGACCTCCCCTTCGGCTCCTACCAGGAGGGCCCGGTGCAGGCGCTGCGCTCGGCGACCCGGCTGGTGAAGGAGGCCGGCGTCGGCGCGGTCAAGCTGGAGGGCGGCGAGCGGTCGCACGAGCAGATCCGGCTGCTGGTGGAGTCCGGCATCCCGGTCATGGCCCACATCGGGCTGACCCCGCAGTCCGTCAACGCGATGGGCTACCGCGTGCAGGGGCGGGGCGAGGAGGCGGCGCAGCAGCTGCTGCGGGACGCGAAGGCCGTACAGGACGCGGGTGCGTTCGCGGTCGTCCTGGAGCTGGTACCGGCGGAGCTGGCGGCCGAGGTGACGCGGGTGCTGCACATTCCGACGGTGGGTATCGGCGCCGGACCGGAGACGGACGCGCAGGTGCTGGTCTGGACGGACATGCTCGGGCTGACCTCCGGCCGGGTGCCGAAGTTCGTCAAGAAGTACGCGAACCTCCGTGAAGTGATGGGCGACGCGGCGAAGTCGTTCGCGGAGGACGTCGTCGGCGGAACGTTCCCGCTGGAGGAGCACTCCGTCCACTGAGCCATTGCGGCAACACCGGGCAGCCCGCCGATCATCCCCCGTCGGCGGGCTGGCCCTTTTTTGCGCCTGATCCGGCGCCGCTCTCGCGGACGTGATTGCTCGCCGTCGTGATTCCTCACTTGATGGTTGCGGTGGTCGTCCGATGGTTGCGGTGGTCGTCGGGAAGTTGTCGGTGGCTGTAGGCGGCCTGTCGGTGGTTTGTCGGTGGCCCCTGGCACCGTCTTCCCCATGAAGCGAATCCACGAGAACCCCGTCGGCGCGAGCCACGCCGTGACGGTACGGGGACTGGTCAAGCACTACGGCGAGACCAAGGCACTGGACGGTGTGGACCTGGACGTGCGCGAGGGCACCGTGATGGGTGTGCTCGGCCCGAACGGCGCCGGCAAGACCACCCTCGTACGGATCCTGTCCACCCTGATCGCCCCGGACGCCGGCCGGGCGACCGTGGCCGGGTACGACGTCGTACGGCAGCCCCGCCAGTTGCGCCGGGTGATAGGCCTCACCGGGCAGTACGCCTCCGTCGACGAGAAGCTGCCCGGCTGGGAGAACCTGTACATGATCGGCCGGCTGCTGGACCTGTCCCGCAAGGACGCCCGCGCCCGCGCCGACGAGCTGCTGGAGCGGTTCTCCCTGACCGAGGCGGCCCGGCGGCCGGCGAGCACGTACTCCGGCGGTATGCGGCGACGGCTGGATCTCGCCGCCTCGATGATCGGGCGGCCGGCCGTGCTCTACCTGGACGAGCCGACCACCGGGCTCGATCCCCGTACCCGCAACGAGGTGTGGGACGAGGTGAAGGCGATGGTCGGCGACGGTGTCACCGTGCTGCTGACCACCCAGTACATGGAGGAGGCCGAACAGCTCGCCTCCGAGCTGACCGTGGTGGACCGCGGGAAGGTCATCGCCACGGGAGGGATCGAGGAGCTGAAGGCCCGCGTCGGCGGGCGCACCCTGCGGGTCCGGCCGGTCGACCCGCTGCAACTGCGCCCGCTCGCCGCCATGCTGGACGAGCTGGGCATCACCGGGCTCGCCTCCACCACCGTCGACACCGAGACCGGCACCCTGCTGGTGCCGATCCTCAGCGACGAGCAGCTGACCGCAGTGGTCGGCGCGGTCACCGCGCGCGGCATCACGATCTCCTCCATCACCACCGAACTCCCCAGCCTGGACGAGGTGTTCCTGTCCCTCACCGGCCACCGCGCCAGTGCCCCGCAGGACACGACGTCCGCCGACGCCCGCCAGGAGGTCGCCGTATGAGCGCCACCACCGCCACCACCGCTGTCACCGACTCCGACGTCCGTATCCCGCTGCGCGGGCATCTGCGGCACACCGGCGCGCTCATCCGCCGCAATCTGCTCTGGATCCGCCAGGACCCGGAGTCGATGTTCGACGCGCTGCTGATGCCGGTCGTCTTCACCCTGCTGTTCGTCTACGTCTTCGGCGGGTCCATCGGGCAGGCGCTCGGCGGCGGCCAGGGCAGGTACGTGCAGTACGTCATCCCCGGCATGATCGCCATGATGAGCATGACCCTGTCGCAGGGGGTCGGCACCGGGTTCAGCCAGGACTTCAACAGTGGCGTCATGGACCGGTTCCGGTCGCTGCCGATCGGCCGCGGGTCCGTTCTGTTCGCGAAGATCGCCGTCGAGCTGGCCCGCATGCTGTTCGCCACGACCGTGCTGATGGTCGTCGCCGTGCTGGTCGGGTTCCACATCCACCACTGGGCCGGCCTGTTCGCGGCCGTGGGTCTGTCCGCGCTGTTCGCCTCCTCGATCATGTGGGTGTTCCTCACCCTCGGCGTGATCCTGAAGAACGCGCAGTCCGTGCAGGCGATGGGCTTCCTGGTGCTCTTCCCGCTGCAGTTCGGGTCCTCGATCTTCGCGCCGCCGAAGTCGATGCCGGGCTGGCTGCAGCACTTCACCGACTACAACCCGCTGTCGACACTCGCGGACGCGGCCCGCGGCCTGATGGACGGCGGACCGGTCGCGCATCCCCTGTGGGTGACCGTGGCCTGGTCGGTGGGGATCACGGCCGTCATGGGACCGGTCGCCATCCACAAGTTCCGCACCAAGAGCTGAGCCGTGGCTCAGACCAGGGCGGTGGCCTCCGCGAGGGAGAGGCCACCGCCCTCGGCGTACGCGGCCCGGTAGGCCGGTTCGTCCAGGCCCCGGCGGATCCGGGCCTCGGTCAGGTCGTGGCAGCGCAGCTCGACGCCGGAGAGGATGTGGCCGGCCGGCAGCAGGGCGTCGGCGGCGCCCAGGCAGCGGGCGGCGTCGGCGGCGCGGCTGCCGCCGTCCAGGGCGGCCAGGGCCATCGCCGCGGTGGTGAGGCACACCGAGTGCAGATGCGGGGCGATGGTCTGGGCCAGTGGGTCGCGGGCGAGGTGCATCGCCCGCCGGGACCGGTCCAGGGCCGCCTCGGCATGCCCGTCCAGCGCGTCCAGCCAGGCCTCCTGGGCGAGGATCATGGAGTCGAAGACGACAAAGTGCGCGATCTTGAACTCCTCGCGCAGCAGGCGCAGTTGCTCCCGGGCCTCGGCGACGCGACCGGTCAGGCCCAGCCAGCAGCCGAGGAAGAGCCGGGCGGCCGGCATCGCCTCGTTGAGGGAGCCCTCCTGGCTCGCGATGACGTCCCGGAGCAGCTGCTCGCCGCGTTCGAGGTCGCCCGTCTCCATGAGCACGCTGCCGAGGCGGGCGCGGAGGACGGCCATCTGGCCGCGGGCGCCGAGGCGTTCGGCGTGTTCGATGGCCGCCCGGTAGTCGGCGGCGGCCTCGCGGTAGGCGCCCTGGCGTTCATGGGCCTCGCCGCGGGCGGACAGCGCCTCCGCGGTGCCCCAGGCGTCACCGAAGCGGCGGAAGATCTCCAGCGACTCCTCGGCGTCACGGGTGGCGTTGCCGGCCCAGGCGGCACGGTTGGCGAGGAGGTTGGCGCGCAGTTGCAGGGTCGTGGCCAGTTCCCACTCGAAACCGGGGGTGTCGCGGCAGGTCTGTACGCACGCGTCGATGACCGCCCACATCCGCTCGGCGCCGCCGGTCAGCATGACGGCGAAGAACCAGAGCAGGCCGGGCACCCGGCAGGTCTGCGGCAGCCCGGGCTCGTAGGTCTCCACGACGGCGTGCAGCTTGGCCTGCGCCTCGGGCGTCTGCCACGACTCCAGATCGTGGTCCATGCAGGCGAGATGGGCGAGGTGGACGCCGCGCCGGGCCTCGGCGAGGATCTCGCCGGTGTACGGGGGCGGGGCGTCGGTGCAGCGCTGCCACAGCGGTGCGGCGGGCCGTACGGGTGCGGCGAAGGGGTCGGGGCCGAGCGCCATGACCTCCTCGCACCAGGCGCGGGTCTCGATGCGCTGGTCCCGCATCTGCCAGAAGACCACCAGGGACAGCACCAGGCACAGCGCCTCCTGCTCGTCGCCCGCGGCGATAGCGTGCCGCAGCGCGGTGCGCAGGTTCTCGTACTCCAGCTGGAACCGGTCGATGGCGGTGCGCTGTCCGGGGCCGCGCAGCAACGGGTCGGTGGTGCGGGCGAGTTCGCGGTAGTACGTCAGGTGGGCGCGTTCGGCGTCGGCGCGGCGGCCGTTCTCGTCGAGCCGTTCGCCGGCGTACTCGGCGACGGTCTCCAGCAGCCGGTAGCGCATCCCGCCCTCGGCCACAGGCGCGGCCACCACCAGGGACTTGTCGACCAGGGAGCCGAGCGCGTCCAGGGCGACGGGGCCGCACACGGCCTCGGCGGCGGCCAGGTCGCAGCCGCCCGCGAAGACGGACAGCCGGGCGAGGACGTCCCGTTCGTCCTCGTCGAGCAGTTCCCAGGACCAGTCCACGACGGCCCGCAGGGTCTGCTGGCGGGGCAGCACGGTGCGGCTGCCGGAGGTGAGCAGCCGGAACCGGTCGTCGAGCCGGTCGGCTATCTGACGGGGGGTGAGCATACGCAGCCGCGCCGCCGCCAGTTCGATCGCGAGGGGCAGTCCGTCGAGCCGCCGGCAGATCTCGGCGCAGCCCTCGGGATCGTCCTCGGTACGGAATCCGGGCCGGGCCGCCGCGCCCCGGTCGGCGAGCAGCCGCAGTGCGACCGGCTCGGGCAGCGGCTCCACCGGACGCACCAGCTCCCCCGGCACACCGAGGGGCTCCCGGCTGGTGGCGAGGACGGTCAGCCCGGGGCAGCGGGCCAGCAGCCGCTCGGTCAGGTGGGCGGCGGCCTCGACGACGTGCTCGCAGTTGTCGAGCACGATCAGCATCCGGCGCCGCGCGCAGTGCTCCACGAGCCGTTCGAGGGGGTCGTCGTACCGGTCGGCGACCGCGCGCATGCTCTCGGCGCCGGCGCCGTGCAGCACGGTCTCGCGGGCGCCGATCGCGGTGAGCACGGCCTGCGGTACGGCGTCGGGGTCGTCCACGGGTGCGAGCTCGGCCAGCCACACTCCGTCGCGGACGGTGTGCCGTACCGCTTCGGCGGCCTCCTGGGACAGCCGGGTCTTCCCGGCGCCGCCGGGCCCGAGCAGGGTGACCAGGCGGGCGGCGGCGAGATCGGCGCCGATGGCCTCGATGTCGGCTTCCCGGCCGACGAAGGAGGTGAGCCGGGCGGGGAGGTTGCCGAGGACCGGGCGCGCGGGCTCCGGCGGAGCCTGGGTGAGCAGCAACTCGGCGTGCAGCGCCCGCAGTTCGGGGCCGGGGTCGGAGCCGAGCCGGTCCGCGAGCAGCCGTCGTACGTCCTCGTAGGCGGCCAGTGCCCGGGCCGGGCGGCCGGTGTCGCGCAGGGCGCGCAGCCGCAGGGCCTGCAGCGGCTCGTCCAGCGGGTGGGCGTCGCACAGGGCGGTCAGTTCGGGCAGCGACTGCTCGGCGTGCCCGAGGGCGAGGGCGGCGGTGTGCCGGGCACGCAGGGCGTCGAGGCGGCGGGTCTCCCAGCGGGCCGCCTCGGCGGTGTGGTCGGGCAGGTCGGCGAGGGCGGGGCCGCGCCACAGGGCGAGTGCGTCGTCGAGGACGGCGGCGGCCTTGGCCGGGTCGCCGTCGGCGAGTGCGGCGAGGCCGTCGCCGGTCAGCCGCTCGAAGCGGGTGAGGTCGACGTCGTCGGGCGCGGCGGTGAGCCGGTAGCCGCCCTCGGCGGAGGCGACGGCGTCCGCGCCGAGGGTGCGGCGCAGCCGGCCGACGAGCGCCTGCAGCGCACCGGCGGCGTCGGCGGGCGGCTCGGCGCCCCACACCTCGTCGACGAGCATGCCCACGGGCACGGTCCGCCCGGCCCGCAGCGCGAGCACGCCCAGCAGGGCACGCAGCCGCGCCCCGCCGACCGGGACGGCCGTACCGTCGGGGCGGAGTACCTGGGTGGTGCCGAGCAGGCGATAGCGCACGGGGTCCATTGTCTCCGAGCGCTCAGCGGCGGTCACCGGGTTTCGGCGGTGTGCCGTCCGGGACCTCCAGGGTGACGAGGACGCCGACGGCGCGGCGGACACGGTACGGAACCCGCCGCGCCGGCCGCTTGTCCTCCTCGAACCCCGGGAACCACTTGGGACACTTGTCGACGGGCTCCAGGGTCCGTGCGCCGGGCACCGGTTCCAGCGCGCGCCCGGCCGCCCGGACGACCACCGTGCCGGGCGCCGGGCCGGCGGGTTCGGCGGCGCCCGGGTCGTGGCGGGCCGTGTACTCCTGGTGCACCAGGTCGATGGCACAGACCCGGCCGACGGTCCTGTGCTTCGGGCCTCCGTGGTTCTCCACCCACGCGTCGGCGCCGTACCAGCGGTCGTCCCTGGCCTGTGACCCGTCGACGGCGACCAGCCGCCAGCCGACCTCCTGGCCCACGCCGAACGGCCTGCCGCAGCACTCCATCTGCCAGTCCTCGTAGAACACCCTCATCCGTGGCATTGCCCCACGCTTTCAGGAACCGGACGGCGAGCGCGAGACGTTTCCCCCACGAGTGCGCGGCCGGTACGGTCGCATTCCCGACCGTCCCCGTCCGCACAGGAGTCCGCCGATGACCACCGCCACCACCCGCCGCGGCGAGCGCCGAGTCAGCCCGGTGTTCATCGGGATCCTGGCCGTGACGGCGGTGACGGGCTGGGCCACCTGGAGCGGGTACGCGGCGCAGCCGGGCGTCGCGGTGTTCCTGTTCGTGACGGCGGCCTGGATCGTCTCCCTGTGCCTGCACGAGTACGCGCACGCGCGCACGGCCCTGCACAGCGGGGACATCACGGTCGGTGCCAAGGGCTACCTCACGCTGAACCCGCTGAAGTACACGCACGCGCTGCTGAGCATCGTGCTCCCGGTGCTCTTCGTGATCATGGGCGGGATCGGCCTGCCGGGCGGCGCGGTGTTCATCGAGCGCGGCCGGATCCGGGGCCGCTGGCGGCACAGCCTGATCTCGGCGGCGGGCCCGCTGACGAACGTGCTGTTCGCGGCCGTGTGCACCGCACCGTTCTGGCTGCACGCGCTGGACGGCGTCCCCGCCGACTTCCAGTACGCGCTGGCGTTCCTGGCGCTGCTCCAGGTGACGGCGGCGATCCTGAACTTCCTGCCGGTGCCGGGCCTGGACGGCTACGGCGTCATCGAGCCCTGGCTGTCCTACCAGGTGAAGCGCCAGGTGGAGCCGTTCGCGCCGTTCGGTCTGCTGTTCGTGTTCGCGCTGCTGTGGGTGCCGTCGGTCAACACCGCGTTCTTCGACGTCATAGACGCGCTTCTGCAGCACCTGGGCGTGGGCGGCTTCTCGCGCTACTGCGGCCAGGAGCTGTACCGCTTCTGGCAGGGCACCCCCGAGATCTGCCAGGTCACCCCGTGACGGACGTGTCCTGCGCGGTGGTGGTCCGGTCGCGCTTGACGTAGTACCAGGTCATGTTGGACGTCAGGCCTGCCAGCAGCACCCAGACGATCCCCAGCCAGCTGCCCTGGGCGAACGAGACGACGGCGGCGGCCACGGCGAGGACGCAGACGACGAGGGTGTAGAGGGCGAGTCGCCGGGTCCGGGCGGGCGGAGGCAGGAGGGGCATGGGGTCGGCTCCTTGCGGGGGGACACTGCTGCGACGAACAGTGTCCCCCATCCGCTCAGACGTCGGTGAGGCGGAGCCCGGCGTGTGCCTTGTAGCGGCGGTTGACGGAGATCAGGTTCGCGACCAGTGACTCGACCTGGTGGGCGTTGCGCAGCCGCCCGGCGAAGATGCCGCGCATCCCGGGGATGCGCCCGGCGAGGGCCTGCACGATCTCGACGTCGGCCCGCTCCTCGCCCAGCACCATGACATCGGTGTCGATCTGCTCGATCCCGGGGTCCTGGAGCAGGACGGCCGACAGGTGGTGGAAGGCGGCGGCGACGCGGGAGTCCGGCAGCAGGGCGGCGGCCTGCTCGGCCGCGCTGCCCTCCTCGGGCTTGAGGGCGTAGGCGCCCTTCTTGTCGAAGCCGAGCGGGTTGACACAGTCCACGACGAGCTTGCCGGCCAGCTCCTCGCGCAGGGACTTCAGCGTGTCGCCGTGGCCGTCCCACGGTACGGCGACGATCACGATGTCGCTGCGGCGCGCGGTCTCGGCGTTGTCGGCGCCCTCGACGCCGTGACCGAGTTCCTCGGCGGCGGCGCGGGCACGCTCGGCGGCGCGGGAGCCGATGATCACCTTCTGGCCGGCCCGGGCGAGCCGGTAGGCGAGGCCCTTGCCCTGCGGTCCGGTGCCGCCGAGCACGCCGACGACGTACCCGGAGACGTCGGGCAGGTCCCAGGGGTCCTTGGCGGGGGCCTTGGCAGGGGTCTGTGCGCTGTCGGTAGAGGTCATGGGGCGAGCCTACGTCCGTGGCGCGGGCGGCACGGGTTCAGGTGAGCCGGTGCACGGGGAGGGGGCGGCGCGGGGTACGTCCCCGAGGCGGGCGAATTCCGCGTGAACTCCACGTCACGAATGGCCGGTTGCGGCAGGATGCGGACGCATGGACGCCGTACGGGTCGCGTTGCTGCGGGAAGTGCTCGCCGGGACCGAGTGGCTGGGGGCCACCCGGCGATTCGCGGGGGTGCTGCGCGGGTCGGTGGTGGCGCACGGGGGCGGGTTACTGCTGGTGGGCACGCCGGCGTACGAGCCGTGGCATCTGGCCGCGCACCTGGTGGACGAGGCCGCGTGGTCCGGGACGCCCGAGCTGGCCCCGACCCTGGTACGGCATCACGCGCGCCCCTGCGACCCGCCGCACCTGGCCGTCGGACCGGGCCGGATCCAGGCGGCGCGGCGCGGCGAGACCCTGCTGGTGGTGGCTCCCGAGGAGCCCGCGCCGCTGCTGGAACGTGTCCACGACGCCCGCCGGGCCGGGGTGACCGTGCTGGCTCTCGGTGCGGGCGGGGGTGAACTCGCCGCGATGGCGCATGACACGCTGGCCGTGCCGGAGGGGGCGGAGCTGGACCTGGACACGGTGCAGCACCTGCTCAGCGCGGCGGCGGGCGAGAACGGCGGCTCTCCGAGGGTTCGGCGGGGGTTCCGGGACAGGCTGGCCCGGCTGACGGAGATCCTGACGGCACCGCCGCCCGCTCCTTGGTGACACAAGCGGCTCGGCACGGAAATACGGTTGCCCCTGCACCCGGCCCGGCCGAACATGCCCCGGTGACCCGCGCCCTTCTCCCCGACCTGTCCCCCTGGAAGGCATCCGCGGATTTCCGGCGTCTGTGGAAGTCCGGCCTGATCAGCAACTTCGGCAGCTTCCTCACCTTCGTCGCGCTCCCGGTCCAGCTGAAGGACCTGACCGGCTCCGCGGCAGCGGTGGGTGCGATCGGCGCCGTGGAACTGCTGCCGCTCATCGTCTGCGGCCTGTACGGCGGCGCCCTCGCCGACGCGCTCGACAAGCGGAAGCTCATCGTGTGGACGGAGGCCGGCCAGGGGCTGCTCAGCGCCGCCCTGCTGGTCGACGCCCTGCTCCCGCACCCGGCGGTGTGGCCGCTGTACGCCGTCGCCGCCCTCTCCTCCGCGCTGGTCTCCGTGCAGCGTCCCGCCCTGGACTCCCTGTGGCCACGGATCGTCGCCCACGACGACATGCCGGCGGCGGCCTCGCTGAACTCGCTGCGCTGGACCGTCGGCGGAGTCGCGGGACCGGCCCTCGCGGGCGTGGTCGTCGCCTACGCGGGCCTGGGCTGGGCGTACGCCGCCGACCTGCTGACCTTCGCCGTCTCGCTGGCGTTCATCGTGCCCATCGCCCCCTCCCCCGCCTCCCACGAGGCGTCGAGACCCTCGCTGGGCGCCGTCCTCGAAGGCGCCCGGTACGCCTGGAGCCGCAAGGACCTCCTCGGCACCTACGTCGTCGACCTCGCCGCGATGTTTCTGGCCATGCCGCTCGCGGTGCTGCCGTTCCTCGCCGACGAGCTGCACGCCGACTGGGCCCTCGGCCTGATGTACGCCACCGTGCCCGCCGGGGCGATGCTGGTGAGCCTGACCGGCGGCTGGGCGTCGAGGATCCACCGGCATGGGCTGATGGTGGTGCTGTCGGCGGCCGGCTGGGGCCTCGCGGTCGCGGCGGCCGGTGCCTGCGGGAACGTGTGGCTGGTCCTGCTGTTCCTCACCGTCGGCGGTGGGTTCGACATGGTCAGCGGGATCTTCCGGGCCGCGATGTGGAACCAGACGATCCCGGACGAGCTGCGCGGCCGGCTCGCCGGGATCGAGCTGCTGTCCTACTCGGTCGGCCCGCAGCTGGGCCAGGTCCGGGCGGGTGGCCTGGCCGCCTGGGCGGGCGTACGGACCTCCGTCGTCTCCGGCGGGCTGGCGTGCGCGGGTGCGATGGGGCTGCTGGCGCTGTGCCTGCCGGGTCTCATGACGTACGACGCCCGGACCGACGAGCACGCGGTGCGGATGCGCGAGCGCCGCGCCGCCGTACCGACGTGACCCCTCGCCCTCACGCGTCGTCGGTGTCGCTCTTCGCGGACGCGTCGTGCCAGCGCGGGTCGTTCTCCCACTGGAGGTTGCGCTCGGCGGCGGTCTCCATCGCGCGCTGGGCCTCCTGCGGAGAGGCGTACGGCCCGAAGCGGTCCTTGCCCGGGCAGTCCGGGCCCTCCTCGACCTTCTTGTGTTCCAGGCAGTAGTACCACTCGCCCGGCTTGCCGACGGTGCGCTTCTTGAACAGGGCCATGAACAGCTCCTCTCGCCACCGACATGTTCCCCCATGTGCGCTCGATAGACTCGCTGGCATGTCTGGCCAGTCGCTGCTCGTACCAGGGGAGCTGTCTCCCACCCGTTCGGTTCCCGGAAACATCCGCCGCCCCGAGTACGTCGGCAAGCCCGCGCCGGCGCCGTACACCGGGCCGGAGGTGCAGACCGCGGAGACCATCGAGGCGATGCGGATCGCCGGCCGTATCGCCGCGCAGGCGATGGAGGAGGCCGCGAAGATCATCGCGCCCGGGGTCACCACCGACCAGCTCGACAAGGTGGCCCACGACTACATGTGCGACCACGGCGCCTACCCGTCCACGCTCGGCTACCGCGGCTTCCCGAAGTCGCTGTGCACATCGGTCAACGAGGTCATCTGCCACGGCATCCCGGACTCGACGGTCCTCAGGGACGGCGACATCGTCAACCTGGACGTGACGGCGTACATCGGCGGGGTGCACGGCGACAACAACGCCACCTACCTGGTCGGGGACGTGGACGAGGAGTCCCGGCTGCTGGTGGAGCGGACCCGCGAGGCGCTGAACCGCGCGATCAAGGCGGTCCGGCCGGGCCGGCAGATCAATGTCATCGGCCGGGTCATCGAGTCGTACGCCAAGCGGTTCGGGTACGGCGTGGTGCGGGACTTCACCGGCCACGGGATCAACTCGTCGTTCCACTCCGGGCTGATCATCCCGCACTACGACAGCCCGCACGCGACGACGGTCATGCAGCCCGGCATGACCTTCACGATCGAGCCGATGCTGACGCTGGGCACCCATGAGTACGACATGTGGGACGACGGCTGGACGGTCGTGACGAAGGACCGCAGGCGGACGGCCCAGTTCGAGCACACGCTGGTGGTGACGGAGACGGGTGCGGAGATCCTGACCCTGCCGTAGCCGCCGCTCTTCGCTCGGCCCGCTCCCTTCGGGGGGCGGGCCTTTCTCATGCCCGGATCCGTGCCGGGGGCGGTCCTGATGTTTTTCCGACACACTGTCGGTAAACTTGCCGACAGGCCGTCGGCAAACCGAGGAGTGTCCATGGAGTCGTTCTCGTCCCTCATCCGCATCGCCTCCCACGAGCAGCACATGGAGGCGGAGACCTCGACGTTCATGGGCGACCTGCTCGGCGGCAGGCTCGGCGTGGACGCCTATGCGCGCTACACCGAGCAGCTGTGGTTCGTGTACGAGGCGCTGGAGAGCGGCATCGGGCGGCTGGCGGCGGATCCGGTGGCGGGGCCGTTCATCCGGCCCGAACTGTTCCGGCTGGCCGCGCTGGAGCGGGACCTGGCGCATCTGCGGGGGCCGGAGTGGCGGGCGGGCCTGAGCGCCCTGCCCGCCACGCACGCGTACGCGGCTCGGGTCCGCGAGTGCGCCGAGCGCTGGCCGGGCGGTTATGTCGCCCACCACTACACCCGCTACCTGGGCGACCTGTCCGGCGGCCAGATCATCCGCGACCGGGCCGAGAAGACCTGGGGCTTCACCAGGAAGGGCGACGGCGTCCGCTTCTACGTCTTCGACGGCGTCCCCAACCCGGCGGCCTTCAAGCGCAGTTACCGGCAACTGCTCGACGGAATAGGGGTGGACGACCTGGAGAAGCAGCGGATCGTCGGAGAGTGCAAGCGGGCTTTCGCCCTCAACACCGCGGTGTTCCGGGCGCTCGGGGACGAGTTCCCGCTGAGCGCCTAACGCTCCAGGAACACCCGGCCGCCGATCTCCACCCAGCCGTGCGGCTGAGGCGCGGTCAGGATCTGGGAGCCCCTGCCCTGGGTGATGTTCAGGGCGCGGCCCAGCCGGTCGGTGAGGAGCAGTGCGGCGGCGCCGGTGGCCTCGTCCTCGTCGATGCCGTCGCCCCGGCCGGGGAAGGCGCGGGCCCGGATCCGGCCGGCCGCCTCGTCCTCCCAGGCCCAGGCGTAGATCCACTCCCCGGGCGGGGGCACCTCCAGGGCGTCGACCTCGGCGGCGGTGGCGTACTGGCGCAGGGTGCGCGGTGGGGCCCACTCCGCCCGTGCCTCGATCCAGCTGAACTCGCCGTCCAGGCGGGCGCCGACCACTCCGGCCGGGGTGACCAGTTCGGGCACGTCGAGCAGCCAGGCCGTGCCGACGCAGGGGTGACCGGCGAAGGGCAGCCGCAGGGTGGGCGTGTAGATGTCGATCACACCACGCTCGGGGTCGTCCACGAACACGGTCTCGCTGAAGCCGAGTTTGCCCGCCAGCGCCTGCCGGTCGGTTCGCTCGGGCAGCACCGAGCCGTCGCGGACGACACCGAGTTCGTTGCCGTAGCCGCCGTGCGGTCCGCAGAAGACACGGAGTACGTCGTAGTCAGTCACGGGGGAATTGAAACATCGCGGCGGCGGCGAGCGCGTCCCAGGCGGGGGCGCCGCCGGGGAGCGGCCGGGCGCGGATGCCGGACGGTTCGTACGGCAGCCCGGCAGTAAGGCGACGGTCTGCCCACGGGCCATTCTGAGACGTGAATCACGGCCCCGGGGGGTAGTGGTGAGGTAAGCCTCAGGTAAGTTAGGCCAGCCTCACCACACCAGATCCGCTGGGAGCCTGCATGCGAGCCGTCCGACTGACCGTCACCGCCGCCACGACCGTGGCCGCTCTGACCGCCCTCTCGGCCTGCACCGCGAAGAGCGAAGCCAAGGACGGCGACGCCATCCAGGTCACCGCCGCCAACTCGAAGTGCGACACCTCCGCCACGTCGGTCCCCGCCGGCCACGTCACGCTGAAGATCGAGAACAAGGGCACCAAGGCCACCGAGGTCGAGATCCTCTTCCCGGACGACCGGATCGTCTCCGAGAAGGAGAACATCGGGCCGGGCACCGAGTACACGCTGACCGCCGAGATCAAGGCGGGCTCGTACGAGATCGCCTGCCGCCCAGGCATGAAGGGCCGCGGCATCCGGCAGAAGCTCGACGTGACCGGCGGTGGTACGAACGCCAAGCGGAACCCGCAGCTGGACAAGGCGGTCGCCGACTACCGCCAGTACGCGCAGGACCAGGCCGACGCCACCGTGCCGCTCGCCGAGGCCTTCGCCAAGGCGGTCAAGTCCGGCGACCTCGACGCCGCCAAGAAGGCCTACGCCCCCTCGCGCCTGGGCTGGGAGCGCACCGAGCCGGTCGCCGAGTCCTTCGGTGACATCGACCCGAAGACCGACACCCGCGCCGACGGCCTGGAGAAGGGCCAGAAGTGGACGGGCTGGCACCGGCTGGAGAAGGCCCTCTGGGCGGACAAGAAGATCGGCGCCGACGAGAAGACCCTCGCCGACCAGCTGGTGAGCGACCTGAAGGACTGGCAGAAGCGGGTCGGCACGGCCGAGATCACCCCGACCTCCATGGCCAACGGCGCCAAGGAACTGCTCGACGAGGTCGCCACCGGCAAGGTCACCGGTGAGGAGGACCGTTACTCGCACACCGACCTGGCCGACTTCAAGGGCAACGTCGAGGGCGCGCAGAAGGCGTACGAGCTGCTCAAGCCGGTCGCCGCGAAGAACGACCCGGCGCTGGCCAAGGAGCTGGACAAGCAGTTCACCGCGCTGAACGGCGTGCTCGACAAGTACCGCACGGACAAGAACTCCTACGACTTCGTCTCCTACGACAAGGTCACCAAGGAGCAGCGCAAGGAGCTGTCGGACGCGGTGAACGCGCTCGCCGAGCCGCTGTCCAAGCTCGCCGCCGCGGTCGCGAAGTAAGCAGGGGGCAGAGCGATGACCGAGAACCAGGGGAGCAATCCGTCGCGCCGGGCGCTGATCGGCTGGGGCGGCGCCGGGCTCGCGCTCGGTGCCGCGGCGGCCGGAGGCGCGGTGGCGATGGCCAAGGCCGGCGACGACGTGGACCCGGTGGCCGCCGAGACGGGCGGCGCGGTGGAGTTCCACGGCGCCCACCAGGCGGGCATCGCCACGCCCGTCCAGGACCGGCTGCACTTCGCCGCGTTCGACGTGAAGACCGAGGACCGCGACGAGTTCGTCCAGATGCTCAAGGACTGGACGGCGGCGGCCCGGCGGATGACCGCGGGCGAGCCCGTCGGTGAGGGCGCCTACGGCGGACTCGCCGAGGCACCGCCGGACGACACCGGCGAGGCGCTGGGGCTCAAGCCCTCGCGGCTGACGCTCACCATCGGCTTCGGGCCCTCGTTCTTCGAGCACTTCGGGCTGCGGGACCGGCGGCCGGAGGCCCTGGCCGACCTGCCGCAGTTCCCCGGCGACAACCTGGACAAGTCCCGCACCGGCGGCGACCTGTGCGTCCAGGCCTGCGCGGACGATCCGCAGGTGGCCGTGCACGCGATCCGCAACCTCGCCCGCATCGGCTTCGGCAAGGTCGCCATCCGCTGGTCGCAGCTCGGTTTCGGCAAGACCTCGTCCACGACCCCGGACGCACAGACGCCCCGCAACCTGATGGGCTTCAAGGACGGCACCCGCAACATCGCGGGCACCGAGACGGACCGGCTGAAGAAGTTCGTGTGGGTCGGCGACGGCGACGGTCCCGGCTGGATGACGGGCGGGTCGTACCTGGTCGCCCGGCGCATCCGGATGAACATCGAGACCTGGGACCGCACCTCCCTGCAGGAGCAGGAGGACGTGTTCGGGCGGGACAAGCGCGAGGGCGCGCCGGTCGGCAAGGCCAAGGAGCACGACGAGCCGTTCCTGAAGGCGATGAAGCCCGACGCGCATGTGCGTCTCGCGCACCCGGACTCGAACAACGGGATCACGATCCTGCGCCGTGGCTATTCCTTCACCGACGGCACCGACGGCCTCGGCCGCCTGGACGCCGGCCTGTTCTTCCTGGCCTACCAGCGGGACGTGCGCAAGGGGTTCATCCCGCTGCAGCGCAAGCTGTCCGCGCACGACGCGCTCAACGAGTACATCCAGCACGTGGGTTCGGCGGTGTTCGCCGTGCCGCCCGGTGTCCGGGACTCCGGCGACTGGTGGGGCCGCACGCTGTTCTCCAAGGAGGCGTAGCCCGTGTTCTCCAACTACCTGATCGGTCTGCGCGAGGGCCTGGAGGCGTCGCTCGTCGTCTGCATCCTCATCGCGTACCTGGTCAAGACCGGCCGCCGGGACGCGCTGAAGCCGGTCTGGATCGGCATCGGCATCGCGGTCGCCATCGCGATGGGCTTCGGCTGTGTCCTGCAGTACGGCTCCCAGGAACTGACGTTCCAGGCGCAGGAGGCGCTCGGCGGCTCGCTGTCGGTCGTCGCCGTGGGCCTGGTGACCTGGATGGTGTTCTGGATGCGGCGCACCGCCCGGCACCTGAGGTCGGAGCTGCACGGCAAGCTGGACGCGGCCCTCGCCATGGGCACGGGCGCGCTGGTCGCCACCGCGTTCCTGGCCGTCGGCCGGGAGGGCCTGGAGACCGCGCTGTTCGTGTGGGCGTCGGTGCACGCGGCGAGCGACGGCACCCCGCGCCCGCTGATCGGCGTGGCCCTCGGCCTGGCCACCGCGGTCCTGCTCGGCTGGCTGTTCTACCGGGGCGCCCTGAAGATCAACCTCGCGAAGTTCTTCACCTGGACCGGCGGCATGCTGGTCGTGGTCGCGGCGGGAGTCCTCGCCTACGGCTTCCACGATCTGCAGGAGGCGAGCTGGCTCCCCGGCCTGACGAACCTGGCCTTCGACATCAGCGACACCATCCCGCCGGACAGCTGGTACGGCACCCTGCTCAAGGGCGTCCTCAACTTCCAGCCCGACCCGACGGTCCTCCAGGTCACGGTGTGGCTGCTGTACCTGATCCCGACGCTCGCGATCTTCCTCGCCCCGGTAGGGTTCGCCTCCGGAAAGGGGAAGGTGAAGGGATCCGATGAGCAGGGATCGCAGCCCGCGCAGGCTCCGCAGGCGTGAGAGGAACGCACTCATAGCGGCCACGCTGACCGCTTTGTCGCTCACGGCGAGCGGATGCGTGGTGGTGCACGGGGAGCGCGAGGTGCTCCCCGCCGCCACCCGCGCCGAGGCCGCCAAGGCGCTCACCGCGTTCACGACCGCGTACAACAAGGCCGACAAGGCCTACGACAACTCCCTGGACGCGCCCTTTCTCACCGGCCCGTTCGGCGACATCACCGCCGCGCGGCTGAAGGCCCTGCACGCCAACAGCCCGTCCGGCAACCCGAACCACGTGCCGCTGACGCTGTCGGACGTGAAGATCACGATCCCCGAGAAGGCCGGCTGGCCGCGCTGGTTCGTCGCCGACGCCCAGGGCAACAAGACCGGCAGGGCCCGCTGGCTGATGGTCTTCACCCGGCAAGACCTCGGTCAGCGCTGGCGGGTGGCGTATGTGACCCTCCTGGCGCCCGGCACCGTGCCGGAGTTCAAGACGGACAAGGACGGCTGGGCCGAAGCGGTACCGGCCGACTCCGCACGGTTCGCCGTCGAGCCGGGGAAGCTGAGCGCGGACTACGCGACCTATCTGAAGAAGGGCGGCCGGACCTTCGCCGACGGCACGTACACCAGTGTCGAACGCGCCAACCGCGCCAAGCGGGACCGCAAGCCGGGGCTGGTCACGCAGTTCATCGACCGGCCGCTGACGAGCGGCGACTACGCCCCGCTGGCGCTGCGCACGGCGGACGGCGGCGCGCTGGTGTTCTTCACCACGCACCACTACGAGAAACAGACCGCCTTCACCGGCACCACGGTCCCGGCCCAGCCCAAGGACGTCCAGGCCCTGACCAAGGGTGAGGTGAAGCAGTCCCTGACCCTGGAGCTCATGTCGGCGGAGGCCGCCCTGGACCCGCCGGGAAGCGGCAAGGTGTCGGTGCTGGGGCGGGTGCCGGGTCTGGTGTCAGCGCAGGGCGAGTAGCGCTCCTAGGCGCCGCGCAACGGCCAGGCCACACTCTCCGTGCCCGTGTACCGCGCACACGCGTCGGTCAGCGCCTCCAGCAGACTCAGGGGATCCGGCAACGCATGCTCGGGCCCCCGCACCCACCGCACCTGCTGATCGTCACCGGGCAGCCGCGCCGGCGGCACCAGCACATACGAACCCCGGCAGTGCCAGCGCAGCCCCGGGTGCTCGTCCATGGTCTCGGGGTGGCAGTCCAGCTCGCACGGCCACCACTCGTCCTCGTCCTCGGGGGTGCCGCGGGTGAGCGTGAAGAACAGCATGCGGCCGTCGTCGCTCTCGGCGACGGGACCGACCTCGACACCGGAGGAGAGCAGCCGCTCAAGGGCCTCCCGCCCGGCTTCCAGGGGGACGTCGAGGACGTCGTGGACCATGCCGGTCGCGGTGATGAAGTTGGCCTGCGGCTGGTGCCGGGCCCAGCGCTCGAGCTGGGCGCGGTCGGTGGTGGACTGGGTCTGCCAGGCGAACGACACCGGGTGCCGGGCCGGGGTGGGACAGCCGACGCGGTCGCAGGAGCAGCGGTAGCCGGGGGCGGGGTACGCGGCCGGGGCGAGCGGCAGGCCCGCCGCGGCGGCGGCGAGCAGCAGGGCCTCACGGCCGCCGTCGTCGGCGGCTTCCTTCGGGCGGCGTCCGAGCAGCCACTGGGAGAGTTTGCCCTGCCGGCCCGACCGGCCGCCGAACGTCGCGCTCATCTATCCCCTCAGTCTGGTGGTCGCCTCGCTGGTGTGCGGACAGTGTGCCCCATCGTCCCATCTTCATCTGCTTCGGGGTGGCTGGGATGCGATTCCGTGCAGTGCGTACTCGACCAGGGTGTCCGTGTAGTCGTAGGAGATCGGTCCCGTGTGCTGCAGCCAGCGCTGCGCGAGCGGGGAGACGAACAGCTCCAGGGCGATACGGGGGTCGACGCCGGCCCGTACGTCCCCGGCGTCCTGGGCGGCGCGCAGCCGGTCGACGTACAGCTGGAGCTGGGGTTCGAGGAGTGTGGTGACGAGCTCGCGGCCGAGCTCCTCGTTGACCACGCCCTCGGCGGCCAGCGCCCGGGAGGGCACCTCGAAGCGCGGGTCGAGCAGCTGGTCCACCGTGATCCGCAGCACCGCCTTGAGGTCGGCGGCGAGGTCCCCGGTGTCCGGGACGGCGTACGGCTCCTGGCCCGCTTCCTGGGCCGCCTGCCGGGACAGGTCGAGGAACGCCTCCAGCAGGACGGCCGCCTTGGAGGGCCACCAGCGGTAGATCGTCTGCTTGCCGACGCCGGCCCGGGCGGCGATCCCCTCGACGGTGGTCTTCTGGTACCCGACCTCGCCGACCAGGGCGAGGGCGGCGGCGTGGATCGCCCTGCGGGACTTCTCGCTGCGGCGGGTGGCGTCGGGGGCGGGCTTGTCGACCATGGGGCGACGTTAACAAGCCACGGCGGCTACGCGGACGGCTCCGGGGCGTCCTCCGGCGGCCACGGGTCTCCCCACTCGGCGTCCCGTGCCGCCTTGTACAGGTGGCCGTGTCGTTTGGTGACCGTCGTGCGGCGCAGTTGCTCCTCCGCCTCGCACAGATCCAGCAGCACCTGGCCCTTGCGGATCTGCGGGCGCCGGACCACGCGGGCGGGGGCCGGTTCGGCGGGCAGGCGGGTGGCGACGACGTACGAGAACTTCTCGTCCTCGTACGGCAGGGTGCCGCCCTTGACCTGCCGGTGCAGGGAGGAGCGGCTCACCCGGGCGGAGAAGTGGCACCAGTCCCTGCCGGGCTCGATGGGGCAGGCGGCGCTGTGCGGGCAGGGGGCGACGACGTGGAGTCCGGCGCGGATCAGGCGGTCGCGGGCTTCCAGGACGCGGGCGTAGCCGGCCGGGGTGCCGGCCTCCACGATCACCACGGTCTGCGCGGCGGCCGCGGCGGCGTCGACGAGGGCGGCGCGGTCGGGCCCGGCCAGCTCGTTGAGGACGTACGACACCGTGACGAGGTCGGTGTCCGCAAGGGTGAGGTCGGCGCCGATCCGGGCGCGCTGCCAGCGGGCGCCGCGCAGGGCCGGGTGGGCGGCGGCGATCTCCCGGCCGAGGGCGAGCGCGGGCTCGGCCCAGTCCAGCACGGTGACGCTGCGCTCGCCGGGCCAGGTCGCGGTGACGGCCCAGGTGGCGGCGCCGGTGCCGCCGCCGACGTCGACATGACTGCCGGGCGTCCAGTCGGGCACGGCCTGGGCGAACGCCTCCAGTGCCGAGCGGACCGCTTCGAAGGTGGCGGGCATGCGATAGGCGGCGTAGGCGGCCACGTCGGCGCGGTCGCGGAGGATCGGGGCGTGGGTGGGGGTCTCCCCGCGGTAGTTGGCGATCAGCCGTTCCACGGCTCCGGCGGCCTGGGTGGGCGGGAGCCCGGCGAGGACGTCGTCCAGGGCGGCGCGCAGGGTCTGGGCCGGGGTCACGGGGTCGTTCACCCGGTGATTCTACGGCGGACTCAGATCACCGCCCGTGCCAGAAGGGTGGCCAGGGCCGCCCTGGGCCCGCTGTCCGGTGCCTTGCGCCGGGGATGCACGGTGTTGGCCAGCAGCACCAGGAACGTGTCCGTCCTCGGGTCGAGGACGAGCGACGTGCCGGTGAAGCCGGTGTGGCCCGCCGCGCCGCTGCCCGCCAGTTCGCCCATGAACCACGGCTGGTCGACGACGAAGCCCAGCCCCGGCGGGGTCAGCAGCAGCTCGACGAAGTCGGGGCCGAGGATGCGGGCGGGACCGTAGGAGCCGCCGGCGAGCAGGGTGCGGCAGAAGACCGCGAGGTCGCGGGCGGTGGAGAAGAGGCCCGCGTGGCCGGCGACGCCGCCGAGCGCCCAGGCGTTCTCGTCGTGGACCACGCCCCGCAGCATCCCCCGGTCCGCCTTGGCCCACGGCCGCCGCTGGTCCTCGGTGGCGGCGGCGCCGGGGCAGGGTCCGAAACCGGTGGCCGTCATGCCGAGCGGGCGGGTGATGCCGTCCTGGACGAGGACGTCGAGGGTGCGGCCGGTGATGCGTTCCAGGACGGACTGGAGCAGGAGCATGTTGAGGTCGGAGTAGCGGTACCGGCCCGGCTCGGCCGTCGGGGCCTCGGCGCGCAGCAGGGCCAGCCGGGCGGCGTCGTCCGGGCAGTCGTACAGGGGCAGCTCCGGGCGCAGCCCCGAGGTGTGGGTGAGCAGCTGCCGCACCGTGATGCCATGGGCGGCTGCGGCGTGGAAGTCGGGCAGGTAGTCGCCCACCCGGGCGTCCATGCCGAGGGTGCCGCGCTCGATCTGCTGCACCGCGGCGACGGCGGTGAACAGCTTGGTGAGGGAGGCGAGGTCGAAGGGTGTGTCGACGGTGGCCGGGACCCGGGCGGCGGGCGGCAGTTCGACGCCGGTGCCGGTCTCGGGGTCGCAGGAGGCGTAGCGGACCGCCCAGCCCGCCGCCTCGGCCACGGCGATCACGGGGCCGCGGCCGGCCAGCACGACGGCGCCGGCCGCCCAGGGGCGGTCGCCGGCGGTGAGGGCGTGCACCTCGCCGACCAGGTGCCCGAGCTCCACGGGGTCGAGTCCGGCCCGTTCCGGCGTGTCGGCGCGCAGTCTGGGTGCGCTCAGTTCCCGTCTCCCTCCACCTGCGCACGAGTGTTCCCACGTGCGCTCCAGGGACGGCACATTCCCACGAAGCAGGCCGCCGCGACCAGTGCTCCCGCCAGCTGGACCACCGCCATGGGGACGGCGGTGTGCTCTCCGGCGACGCCGACGAGCGGGGAGGCGACCGCTCCGACGAGGAAGGAGGAGGTGCCGAGCAGCGCGGAGGCGGAGCCGGCGGTGTGCCGGGTGCGCAGCAGGGCGAGGGACTGGGCGTTGGGCAGGGTGATGCCCATGGCGGACATGAGGACGAACAGCGCTGCCGCGACGGGGGCGAGACCCACGTCACCGAGGGCGCCGGTGGACATCAGCAGCAGCGCGGTCGCGGCGAGCACGATCACCGTCAGGCCGGTGGCGAGGACCTTGTCCAGGGCGACCCGGCCGACCAGCAGCTTGCCGTTGACCTGTCCGGCGATCACCAGGCCGACCGAGTTCAGGCCGAACAGCAGGCTGAAGGTCTGCGGGGAGGCGCCGTAGATCTCCTGGACGACGAAGGGGGACGCGGATATGTACGCGAACAGCGCGGCGAAGGCGAAGCCGCCGGCCAGCATGTAGCCGGTGAAGGGCAGGTCCGCGAGGAGCGCCCGCATGGAACGCAGGGCCGCGCCGACTCCCCCCTCGTGCCGGTCGCCCGGCGCCAGGGTCTCGGGCAGCCGCAGCCAGACCAGCGCGGTGAGCAGGGCTCCGACCGCCGTGAGGACCACGAACACCCCCCGCCAGTCCGTCACTCGCAGGATCTGCCCGCCGATCAGCGGGGCGACGATCGGCGCGGTCCCGGAGATCAGCATCAGGGTGGAGAAGAAGCGGGCCATGGCGACTCCGTCGTACAGGTCGCGTACGACGGCCCGCGCGATGACGATGCCGGCCGCGCCCGCGAGTCCCTGGGCCAGACGGAAGGCGACGAGGGTCCCGACGTTCGGCGCGAAGGCGCACAGGGCGGTCGCGAGGAGGTAGACGGCGAGGCCGGTGAGCAGGGGCCTGCGGCGGCCCCAGCGGTCGCTCATCGGGCCGACGACCAGCTGCCCGAGCGCCATGCCCAGCAGGCAGGCGGTGAGGGTGAGCTGGACGGTGGCGGCGGGCGCGTGCAGGGACTCGGTGACCTCCGGCAGGGACGGGAGGTACATGTCCATCGCGAGCGGGGGTGTCGCGGTGAGGCCGCCGAGGACGAGGGTGACGAGCAGGCCGGTGCGGCGGGTGCCGGCGGTCGGTGGCGTGGCAGGGGCGGTGGAGCCCTGTTCCGTCTCCGGTGGCGGTGCCGCCGCGTGCTCGGGCATGTGTTCCTCCCTGGGTGTGACCGGCACCCATGCTCTCAGCTCGCACAGAGTGCCGGGGTACGCATGAGCGAGGGCGGGGCGACGAGACGGCCGCCGTGACCGTGCAACCGTATGGCGGACAGTGGATTCCGTATGGCGGATGCTCCGCCTACGCTGCGGAGCCATGACTGACAGGCAATCGAAGATCGCGGTGGTGACCGGCGCCGGTTCCGGCATCGGGCGGGCCGTCGCCGTGGAGCTGCTCGGGGCCGGCTGGTCGGTGGCGCTGGCCGGCCGGCGCACCGAGCCGCTGGAGGCGACGGCGGCGCTGGTCCCGGGGGCCGCCGCGCTCGCCGTGCGCACCGACGTGTCCCGGCCCGAGGACGTGGAGGGGCTGTTCACGGCGACGGTGGAGCGGTTCGGCCGGGTGGACCTGCTGTTCAACAACGCGGGCACCTTCGGCCCCGGCGGAGTCCCCGTCGAGGAGCTGTCCTACGACGCCTGGCGGCACGTGGTGGACACCAACCTCAACGGGGCGTTCCTGTGCGCGCAGGCGGCGTACCGGCGGATGAAGGAGCAGGAGCCGCAGGGCGGCCGGATCATCAACAACGGCTCGATCTCGGCCCACACCCCCCGCCCGCTCTCGGTCGCCTACACCACGACCAAGCACGCGCTGACCGGGCTGACCAAGTCGCTGTCGCTGGACGGGCGGCCGTACCGCATCGCGGTCGGGCAGATCGACATCGGCAACGCGGCGACCGACATGACGGCCCGGATGCAGGCCGGTGTGCTCCAGGCCAACGGCGAGGTGGTCCCGGAGCCGGTGATGGACGTGTCCGACGTGGCACGCACCGTACGGCACATGGCCGAGCTGCCGCTGGAGGCGAACGTGCAGTTCGCGACGGTACTGGCGACGGCGATGCCGTACATCGGGCGCGGCTGACCCTGCGTGCGCAAGCGGACTTCGAACATCCGCGGTATTGCGGCCGGTCGAGCACATGTGCTCAACTTTCCTCCACAAGAGCTTCACACTTGGAGCATGTGGATTCCGCAGCCACACCGCAGCCACACCGAGGGGGGAGGCGGCGGCCGTTCCACCGGGCCGGAGTTGGGGGCGGCCCCCGCGCGGGACGCGGGGTGCGCACCGGCCGGTGGAACGGCCGCCGCTCGTTTCAGCGCCGGTGCCGGCCGCCCGGCGCCGCAGGCTCCTCGGCCTCCTGGGACGCCTCCGCCCCCGCGACCGCCGCCACCGCCCTGCGGCGCCGTTTCATCACCAGCACCCCCGCCGCCGCCAGCAGCAGCGCCGTGCCTCCCGCGCCCTCCACCAGCCGCCCGGTGGACGGGCCGCCGGAGCCCGAGCCGGGCGCGCCGGCCGCCGCCCGTACCGCCTTCCGCGCCGGCGCCGGACCCGCGCTCGCCCCGCCCTCGCTGAGCGGATCGACCAACGTGCCCACGGCCTGTGCCGAACGCCCTAGTCCGAAGCCCCAGTCGAGCAGCGCGGCGGTCTGCTCGTAGACGGCGTTGCTGCCCTCGGCGGGGTGCATGACCGTCACCAGCAGGGTGCGCCCGTACCGGGTGGCCGCACCGGTGAAGGTGTTGCCGGCATGGCTGGTGTAACCGTTCTTGACGCCGATCAGGCCGTCGTACGTCTTCAGCCCCCACGCCCCGGTCAGCAGGCGGTCGGTGTTCTGGATCTGGAAGGTCTTCTTGCCGCCCGCCGGGAAGTCGGCGGTCCGCGTGCCGCAGTAGCCGCGGAAGTCGGCGTCCTTCAGGCCGTGCCGGGCGAACAGCGTGAGGTCGTAGGCCGAGGAGATCTGGCCGGGGTGGTCGAAGCCGTCGGGGCTGACCACATGGGTGTCCAGGGCCTGCAGGTCCACGGCCTTGGCCTGCATCTCGGCGACGGTCCTGGCGATGCCGCCGTTCATGTGGGAGAGCACGTGCACGGCGTCGTTGCCGGAGCGCAGGAACACGCCCTGCCACAGCTGCTCGACGGTGTAGGTGATGCCGGGCTTGATACCGACGAGGCTGGAGCCGGCCGGGACATCGGCGACATCGGCGTCCTTGACCGTGTACCGCTCGGTGCGGTCGAACTTCTTCAGCACGGTGTCCGCGAACAGCATCTTCAGCGTGGACGCGGGCGGGAGCCGCCGGTGCGCGTTGAACGAGGCGAGCACGTCTCCGCTGTCGTAGTCGGCGATCAGCCAGGACTGGGCGGTGATCTTCTTGGGCAACCCCGAGGCCCCGCGCACCTGGACGCCGGAGCGGGCCAGCCGCTCGCCCCCGACGACGGTGGAATCGGCGGCGGCCGCGGTGGCTGTGGACACGGGAAGGGCGGCGGCCGTCAACCCGAGGACGGCACGTCGGCTGAGCCGGGAACATTCACGCACCCGGGGACCGTACACCGCGCCCAGCAGGGCATTCCCTCAGGGCGGGCCGGTACGGCGTGGAATTTGCCGCGTTATGTAAATCCGATGAGTCGCCTCGGTTTCACAACTGCCTTTTACCTGCCCGTCCGTGCCCGCCCGTCCATGCCTGCCCGTCTATGCCTGGCCGGTCTCGAAGCGGGAGATCCGGCCGTCGTCCTCCACCGTGAAGGTCCACCTGGTGCGCATCTCGCCCCAGGTGTCGTTGCGGTAGCGGGCGAGCAGGGCGCGGCCGCCGGCGGACTCCTTGTCGACCTCCATGTGGCCGTGGGAGGAGAAGATCTCCCGGTCGATCCAGTCGGCGAGGTCACGGTCGGAGCCGTCGTCGGACATGGTCGCGCCGGGGGCGAGCAGTGCCATGAAGCCTTCCAGATCACGGGAGTTGACAGCGTTCACGAAGGCCCGGACGGCAGGGTCGCTGAGCTTGGCCGGCTGAATCGTCATGGCGCCAGGTTCACACCGCTCTCCCGGCCCCGCCACCCGAACGCCCGCCACGGCGGGCCCGCCGGTGCGAGAGCTGCGACGGTGGAAACGCGGGAGGAACCAGCCTCCGTCCGCCTGTCTGCATGGGAGTCACCGTGAGCTGTTACGACCGACGCGATCTGGGGCTGCTGCTCCTCAGGCTGGGGACCGGCGGGGTGCTGGCCGCACACGGCGCGCAGAAGCTGTTCGGCTGGTTCGGCGGGCACGGCCTGGAGGGCACCGGCCAGTTCATGGAGTCCGTCGGTTACGCACCCGGCAGGGCGAGCGCGACGGCGGCCGGGCTCGCGGAGGCCGGCGGCGGCACTCTGCTCGCCCTGGGTCTGGCGACCCCGGCGGCGGGCGCGGCGGCGGCCGGCGCGATGGCGGGGGCGGCGGCGGTCCACCTGCCCAACGGCTTCTTCGCCCAGGAGGGCGGCTACGAATACGCGGCGAGCCTGGGCCTCGCGGCAGCCGGCCTCGGCATCGCGGGTCCCGGCCGGCTCTCCCTCGACCACGCCCTCGGCCATGTCTTCGACCGCGGCTGGATGGTGCCGGCGGCCCTCGGCGCCACGGCCGCGGCGACGGCGCTGGTCGTGGGCGTGCGCGCGCGGCGGGTGCGGGCGAAGCGGGAGGGCGAGCAGGAGGTGCTGTTCGAGGAGTAGCGGGGGGACGAGCAGGAGGCGCCGCTCCGGGTCACCCCGGCCACCCGGGCGTCAAGTATTCTTTCCTATTCAATTATTGGAAATATCTGACCGATGAGGTATCAATATAGCCACATAATCGTGCGGGAACGCAGACGGTTCGGGGGGATTCCGTGTGCAGCGCGACATAGAAGTGAAGCTCCTGCGTACGTTGCTGGCCGTCGTCACCGAAGACGGATTCTCCCGTGCCGCACAGTCGCTCCACGTCACCCAGCCGACGGTCAGTCAGCAGATCCAGCGGCTGGAATCGATCGTCCAGGCCCCGCTGTTCCACCGCGAGAAGCGGCCGATGCGCCTCACTCCGGCCGGGCGGGAACTGGTGGCGCACGCCCGCCGGGTCATCATGCTGAACAACGAAGTGCTGGATCGCGTGTCGGCGATTTCCAGCCAGGAAACATTCAGCATGGGCTGTTCCATCCATTTCACCGACGGCCTCGGCAGGATGCTCACCCGCATGGCCGTGGAGCGGCCCCATGTGCGGTGCGCCATGATCACCGGCCAGAGTTCCGCCCTCGCCGACCGGGTCGCCGAGGGCGAACTCGAAGCGGCCCTGCTGCTCGGCACGAACACCCCGCGCTGCGAACTGCTGGGGCGGCTGCGCCTCGACTGGTTCGGCCGGGTGCCGCTCACCGCCGGGAGCCGGGTGCCCATCGCCCTCATAGGCGGCCGTTCGGCGCTCAGCCTGCACATCGCCGAGACCCTCGACCGCAACGGTGTCCCCTGGTACTCGATCCCCTGGTGCTCCGACCCGCTGGCCGTACGGGCCTCCGTCCAAGCCGGCCTGGCCTACACGGCCCTGTGCGAGAACGCCCACGAAAAGCACTCGGAACTGCGCCCGGCGGCACCGGGCATGCTGGGCCCCGCTCCCGCGCCGCTGCCGGTGTACCTGGCCTTCTCCCCGACCGTCCGCGAGTCCGTCGTGGACGCGGTGCGGGCCGCTGCCCGCACCATCCTGGCGGACTCACCCGTCTCCCCGCCCTGAGCCGGCCTTCGCGTGGCCCGTGCCCTGGAGACCTCCGGCGACGGCCCGTGCTCGGGTGGCCGGCCCGGGGGATTGGCCGGCCGTGGCGGCCCGTCGCCGGAGGTGGATCGGTGACGGCTCAGTACGAGCCGCGGGCCGCCCCCCGCGCCGTCAGCTTCGGGCCGTACGGCGCCGAATCCAGCCACTCGCCCGCCCTGCGGCCCGCCGAGGCCACCGCCGCGGCGGCACGCTCGCGCAGCCACAGCGAGGGACGCCGGGCCAGCATGTGGTCCAGTGCGGTGGTGGCGCAGGCACGGTTGTAGGTGGCCGCGTCCTTGCGTTCCTCGGCGAAGCGGCCGATCGCCGCCCCGGCGGCGGCCCGGTCGGGGCCGGCCTCCAGGGCCCGGACGATCGCCTCCACCGCCCGGACCGCGTCCGGGATGCTGGAGTTCATGCCGCGGGCGCCGAACGGCGCGAACAGGTGCGAGGCCTCGCCGGTCAGCAGGATCCGCCGGTGGGTGTCCGTGAACCGGGCCGCGACCTGCTGGGCGAACCGGTAGGTCGAGACCCAGCGCACCCGTTCGCCGTAGGCCTCCGGGAGGATCCGCGGGATCCAGCGGCGCAGGCCCTCCGGGGAGACGAACCGCTCCGGGTCGTCGTCCGCCTTCAGGTTCAGGTCGACCCGCCAGCCCCCGGCGAAGGGAACGGTCAGGACGTTGCGGCCGCCGACGTTCGGGTGGCGGTAGTGGAAGACCCGTTCGATCGGCATGGGATGGTGCTCCGGGTCGTCGTCGAGGTCGACCACCACGAAGGTGTTGCGGGACCGCGGACCCTCCAGCGGGCTGCCGATCGCCGACCGCAGCACGGAGCGCGAGCCGTCGGCGGCCACCACGTAGTCGGCCTGCCACTCACGTCCCGCGGAGTCCGTGAGCAGAACGCCCTCGGGCGTGCTCAGCGCCGAGGTCACCTCCACGCCCCAGTGGAACTCCACCCCCTGCTTGCGGCACGCCGTCGCCATCAGGTCCTCGGTGATCACCTGTGGCAGGCTCGTGAAGTGCGGCAGCCCCTCGCGGGTCGTCGGCGGGTAGGTGCGGACGTAGATCTCCCGGCCGGCCCAGTACGAGCGCTTCGTCGCCCACATCAGGCCCCGGCCGGCCGTCTCGTGGCCGAGCCCGGGGCTGAGCCGCTCCAGTTCGCGCAACGAGGCGCCATGCAGGTAAGCGGCACGGCTGCCGGGCCGTACGGTGTCCTCCGTACGGCGTTCCAGCACCACCGCGGGCAGGCCGGCGGCGCTCAGCGCCAGGGCGGCGCTGAGGCCCGCGGGACCTGCGCCCACGACGAGGACCGGGTGACGCGTGGAGGTGCCGGTGTCCGCGTTCATGCCGTCTCCTCGGCGAGGTGGAGGGTGTCGGAGGTGAAGCTGACGATGCGGCCGTCGAGACCGCCGGTGAGGGCCGCGTGCCACACGGCGGTGCGGATCTCCGTCCCGTCGCGGCGCAGTACGGCCTCGGCCGCGTCGGTGCTCAGTTCGAGGTAGTCGCCGGCCCGGCGTGCGGTCAGGCCGGCCGCCTCGGCCGCGCCCACCACCGGCGCGAACTCCGGTACGTCGAGCACGTACAGGGTGAGGCTCACAGTCCCGCTCCTTCCGTGCCCTTGCGGACCAGCTCCGCCTTGCGCTGCCACAGCGCCTCCACCGACGGCCGCGGGGACTCCGCGACGTCGGCGAGTGCGCGGACGGTCAGTTCGGCGTCCCGGGCGTCGATCGCGGACATCACCCGCAGCGGGCGGGTGATCTCCAGCTGGATGCCGTTGGGGTCGTCGAAGTAGACGGACTCGATGAGTTCGTGGGCGAGGGGCCGGGTGACCCGTATCCCGTGTGCCTTCAACCGCTCGCGCCAGGCGAGGAGCTGCTCCTCGGTGTCGACGTGGAAGGCGAGATGCCGGGAGCGGTGCATGAGGTCGCTCGGGGCGTCCTCTTCCGGCAGTCCGAAGTAGTAGAAGAACGCGAGGCGGTTGCCCGCGCCCATGTCGAAGAAGAAGTGCACGAAGTCCGGGTAGTCCTCGGTGACCCAGCCGGTGGCGGTGATGGCGTGCACGAGTGGCATGCCCAGGGCCTGGGTGTAGAACTCGACGGTGGCCCGGGGTTTCCAGGTGACGAAGGCGAGATGGTCGACCCCGTCGACGTGCAGGGCCGGCAGGCCCGGCCCGGGACGGGCGGACGGTGATGCGGTTGCCAATGCTCCTCCTGTGGTGGGAACAGGCGCTGCACGCCGGGGCGGGGTCGGTTCAGCTCGCGGAACGCCCCCTGAGCCCCGTCACGGCGATGATCGCCCCGAGCAGCAGGGTCAGACCCCCGACGACGAGGGCCCACTTGGTGCCGCCCGCGTTCGTCGAGGACAGGTTGAGGACCACGCCGAGGACGGCGACGCCGAGGGAGGCGCCGACCTGGCGGGCCGAGTTGAGCGCGCCGGCGCCGATGCCGGCCAGCTCGGGCGGTACGGAGCTGGCCATGCCGGCGACGAGCGCGGGCAGGGCGAAGGAGACACCGAAACCGAAGGCGAGCAGGCCGACGACGGTGGCGGCCAGCGCGAGACGGGAGTCGCCGGTGAACGGCGCCTGCAGCAGCGCGCCGACGCCCATCAGGACGAACCCGATGGTGGCGGGGCGGCGCGGGCCGATACGGCCGACGAGGCGCCCGGTGTAGATGGGGTTGAAGGCGGTGGGCAGGGTCAGCGGCAGGAAGGCCAGGCCGGCGCTGAACGAGGAGTAGCCGCGGCTCTCCTGGAAGTACAGCGACAGGACGAACAGCAGCCCGGACAGACCGAAGTTGGCGAGCAGCCCGGCGCCGAGCGCGGCGGAGAAGCCACGGCTGCGGAACATGCGCAGCGGCAGCATCGCCGCGTCCCCGGCGCGCGCCTCCGCGGTGACGAACACCGCCGCCGCGACCGCCGCCAGGACGAAGGAGCCGACCACCAGGCCGGTGCCCCAGCCCCGGTCCGGGCCCTCGATCAGCGCGTACGACAGGGCACCGAGGGCGACGACGGCGCTGATCTGGCCGACCCCGTCGAGGCCGCTGCGCTGCTTGCGGGCGGTCTCCGGGGCGAGGCGCAGGGTGATGACGAAACTGATCAGTGCCAGCGGCACGTTGATGAGGAAGATCGCGCGCCAGCCGACGGTGTCGGTGAGCGCACCGCCGACCAACGGGCCGGCGGCGAGGGCCAGTCCGGTGATGGCGGCCCAGTTGCCGACGGCGCGGGCGCGGTCGGCCGGGTTGCTGTAGGCGTTGGTGATCACGGCGAGGGACGCGGGCAGCAGCAGCGCGCCGGCGACACCGAGGGCGAGGCGCAGCGCGACCAGTGCGCCCAGAGAGTTCGCGGCGGCCGAGACGCCGGAGAGGACACCGAAGGCCACCAGGCCCCAGAGGAAGATGCGGCGTCCGCCGAAGCGGTCGGACAGCCAGCCGGCGGTGAGCAGCAGAGCGGCGAAGGTGATGGTGTAGCCGTTGGTGACCCACTGCAGACCGCTGAGCCCGACGTGGAGTGCCTTGGAGATGGCGGGCAGCGCCACCGAGACGATCGTCATGTCCAGCAGGACCATGAAGTAGCCGAGCGAGAGCCCGACCAGCAGGGTCCGCGAGGGCTTGTCGGTTCGTGCCGGTGCGACGGAAGCCCGTTGCGGTTCCGCCTGCGTCGACATGTTTTTCTCCTTTGTTTCGCTGGAGTCAAATTGCCGCGCCACGCGGGGAGTCGGGCGGCGGCACAAACCATTCAAGCGGACCGGAAAGGCGAATTGTCGCTGGTGACGACGGGAATGCCCTATGGGTAACATCGGCTCAGCCGATCGGTCATCGGGGGGAGCACGGACGTGGAGTTACGGCATCTTCGAACATTCGAGACGGTCGCCAGGACGCTGAGTGTCACCCAGGCGGCCAGGGAGCTGCACTACGCCCAGTCCAGCGTCAGCGACCAGATCCAGGCGCTGGAGCGTGAGCTGGGGGTCGAGCTGCTCGACCGCTCGCAGCGGCGGGTGCGGCTGACGCCGCAGGGCGTGACGCTGTCGGAGTACGCCGAGCGGCTGCTGAAGCTGCTGGAGGAGGCGCGCTGGGCGGTGAGCAGGCCCGGCGCGGAGGTCTCGGTGGGCGCGCTGGAAACGGTGTGCCTGCACGTCCTGCCCGGGGTGCTCACGCGTTACCGCGCGCTGTACCCGGAGACGCGGGTGCGCATCGCCCAGGACAACCGGGGCGAGCTGTACAAGGCGGTACGCCGCGGTGACCTCGACGTCTGCCTGACCTTCGGAGACCCGCCGCCGGACGCGGGCCTGCACGCCGAGACACTGGCCGAGGAACCGCTGGTGGTCATCACCCCGCCGGACCATCCGCTGGCGGCGCGCGGCCGGGCACACCTCGGGGAGCTGGCCGCGGAACCCTTTCTCGCCACCGAACGGGGCTGCGGGTTCCGGGAGATGTTCGACAACACCTTCTCCGGGCCGGCCGCCAAGGAACCGGTCGCGGAGGTGTCGAGCATCGGCACCCTCGGCGCGTGCGTGGCGGCGGGCATGGGCTGCGCCCTGCTGCCGTCCCTCGCGGTACGGGCCCAGGCCGACCGCGGCGAGGTCGCACTCGTCGAGGTCGACGACGTGTCCCTGCGCACGCACATCACCATGACCTGGCTCGCACGCAACTCGACCAACCCGAACCTGATCACCCTGCAGACGGTGCTTCGTAAGCAACTGGGGGGCTGAGGCAGGCTGCCGGGCGGTGAGCGCGGGCCGCGGCGGCCCGGCCGGCGAGGTGACCCGGCGGTGGGGCGTCATCGCTGGGCCTCCCGCTCGTCCGGTGTCCGTTCCGGGGCGCGGCGGGACGGGTGGGCGGGTAGCGGGGGCAGGGGGATCGCGCGGAGGCGGGCTCGGGCGATCTTTCCGGTGACCGTGGTCGGCAATTGATCCAACACCACCAGTTGTTCGGGGAGCTTGTAGGTCGCCAGCCCCTTCGTGAGGAGGTGGGCGGTGATGTCGTCCAACGTCATGTGCGTACCCTCGCGCAGCGCCACGATCAGGCACGAGCGCTGACCCAGTCGCGGGTCGGGGCGTGGGACGATCGCATGCTGGGCCAACTGGGGCAGGTCGTCGAGGAGTTCCTCCACCTCCAGCGCGCTGAACTTCAGCCCGCCCCGGTTGATCAGCTCGTCGGCACGCCCGCGATGGACGACCGAGCCGTCCGGCTCCAGCGCGGCCCGGTCACCGGTGCGCAGCCAGCCGTCCGCGGTGAACGCGGCCCGGGTCAGCTCCGGGTCGAGGTGGTAGCCGGAGAACATGTACGGGCTGCGGTACTGCAGCTCACCGGTCTCGCCGGGCGCCGCGGGCCTCCCGTCCCGGCCGAGTATCCGCACCGCCGCACCGGAGACCGGCCGCCCGACGGTCCCGACCGCCTCGGGCCGGTCACCGGGACGGGTGTAGGTGCCGGCGCCGACCTCCGTCATCCCCCACTGCACGACGAGGCGCGCCCCCAGCGTCCGGCGGACCCCGTCGGCCAGCTCCCGGGGCACCGGCGCACCTCCGGTGCGTACCTCGCGCAGCGTCCGGACGGGCGGCCAGGAGGCCTCCGTACCGTCCTCCACAAGGGCGATCAGATCGCGCAGTTGAGCCGGTACGGCGAACGCGGCGGTGGCGCCGGCCGCCTCCAGTGCGGCGGCGAACCGGCTCGGATCCCAGCCGTCGACGAGCCCGACGGCGCCGCCGGTGACCAGTGCGAGGTGCACGGACAGCAGTCCGAAGGCGTGGCTGAGCGGGCTCGCCGAGACGATCGTGTCGGCGGCGCCGAGGCCGCCGTCGGCCGCGACGGCCGCCGCGTTGCCGAGGAGCCCGCCATGGCTGTGGACGCACAGTTTGGGCCGCTGGGAGGTCGTTCCGGAGGAGGCCAGCAGCATCAGCGGGGTCCGCGGATCGGCCGGCGCGGGCGGCAGCCGCAGCGCCGGGTCGGCGTCCGGGTATGCGCCCGGGACCGCGTCCGGGTCCGCGTCGAACAGCTCGGCCAGGTCCGGCAGGCCGCCGGTGTCCGGGCGGGCGGCGCCCGCGGTCGACACCCACACGTGCCGTAGTCCGGGGCACCGTTCCCGCAGGGTGAGGATCTCACCGGTTCGGTCGTGCCCCCGCTGGAACGCCGCGGCGGCCAGCGCGACCGCGCCCGACTGCTCGATCAGCCGCTGCGTCTCACGGGTACCGTGCGCGCCGTGCAGCGGCAGCAGCAGCACGCCGAGCCGGGCGGTGGCGGCGTGCAGCACCACCAGCTCCCAGGAGTCGGGCAGTCGGGCCGCCAGTACGTCGCCGGCCGCGAGCCCGCGCCGGTGCAGCGCGGCAGCGGCCCGCTCCGCCTGTTCCAGGCAGTCCCGCCAGGTCCGCCACCGGCCCGCGTCCCACACGGCGGGCTCCGTACGGCGGGCGGCGGCGTGCTGCAGGGCGTCGGTGAACGTACGGGTCGCGGTCACGGGTTCCGTGCGGGAAACGGGGGCGTTCACGAAGCAACCTCCGAGGGCGGCAGAACGATGCAGACGCTGCCTTGCGACACGGATTGTGTGCGGCGCCGGATTCACTCGTCCAGCACCACCCGATAAGAAATCCCGATGGAGCAAGGGCCGCCTGCGCGCAATAAAAAACCTCAATGGAAGGGATTTCCCGGTGGCCCACGAAGGATTCTCCCCGTGTCACGCGCTCCCGGCCGCCCGGCCCGCCGCCGGAAAACGATCAACGGAAGGGAAACCGGGAGGTCGGCGGCACACCCCCTGGGCATGGAAACCCTTGATCTCCGCACGTGCGAGGGGGTGGGAAACAATCAATAGGGAAACGGGAAATTCCGCTTCTGGAAAGCGCCGAAACAGCCCCACCGAAACCGATCGCCGGCACCGATTCGCGCCATCGGGAAAGCCGATGCGCCGCATTTTCCCTGATGAGGGCGGCCGTAAGGCGGCGCGGCCGTCCTTTTTCGGGCCGCTGGAGCCCGGCAGCACCAAATCGCCCTTGTCCGGAAAGCACGCGGCGACACAGAATTCCCACGGCCCTGAGGCAGGAGGTATCGATGGCCTTCGTACATTCCTCTGGCACCACCGACCGGCAATCCCGTCCGACCGACGGACCGGCCGTGGAAGAGGCTTTCCGGGCGGCAGACCTGCGCCGCCTGGACGCTGTGATCCGTGACGCCCGGTTCGCCGCCACGGCGTCGGCGTCCGAACTCGTCGCGCCGGCGCCGCACGGCACCGGGGCGGCGCTGACCGAGCGGGAGTGCGTCTTCGACCACTGCGCCGTCCTGCTGTTCCCCACCACCCTCGCGGCGGGCCTGCGTGACCTGCGGGCGCGGGGGCTGGATCCCCTGCCGACCGTGCCCAGCACCGTGGTGCGCGCCCGCCTGGCGGAGCGTCACGGGCTGGACCCCGCGGCATGCGAGGTGCACATCACCCGGCTGCGGCTGGACTTACCGGACGGGCGGCGGCACCCCGCGGTGGAGGTCTTCCTCTTCCCGCGCGACAGCGCCGCGTTCGAGGACCGGATCGCGGTGCACGAGGCCGCGTACGGCTTCGAGAACCACACCGCATTCGTCATGCCCCGGCCCTCCGGTCCGCTGCTGCGCCGGCTCGTCACCGCCTGGCACACCGAGGCCGGGCTGCTGTGGGAGGGCGGCGGACACAATCCGCACGAGGGCGGCCGGGACGGCTCCACCGTCACGTACTTCGTCCGCGAGCCCCGGCGGCCCGGCCGCCGCCGCTTCGAACTGCACTGCGCCGGCGACCTGCGCGGCGCCATCGCCGACCTCCCCCGACCGACGGAGGCGGTCCGCCACGCCTACGCCACCTGGCCGACCACGACCGGCACACCCACCTGAACCACGGGCAGCCCCAACCCGGCGGGGTCACAGCCGAAACGACTCACCCCGGCAGGCCCGACCGCCGAAGCCGCAGCCGGACCCGGCGAGCCCGGGAAGCCCGACCAGCGGCCGGTGGCCGGAACCGGCGGGCCCGGCAGCGTCAACCGCCGGACCGGGCGCCACCGACCGGCAGGCGCGCACAGCCCGAACGGCCGGGCCGGCAGCCTCCACCGCCGGACCCACGGTCCGAAGTGCCGGACCGGACCACCCCGGCCACCGGGCTCCACGGCCCGACCGCCACACCCGACCGCACCACCCGCCGGACCCCACAGCCTCCACCACCGGCCCCGACCGCCGGACCCGGCGACCCCGCGGAGCCGCCCGGCCCGCTCCGCCCGCTTCGACCTGCTCCGACCCGCGTGTCCCCTCTTCTGCCCCGCCTTCTTCGCCCACGCACCCAACCCCCTACAACCACCGGGAGTACTCGTGCTGCGGAACGACACGCTCAGGAACATCCCGCTCACACCCGAGCTGCACGACTACCTGCTCACCCAGGGCAGGATGAGTCCCGACCCGCTCCTGGTGGAACTGGAGGAGCGGACCCGGGCGGCGATACCCGACCAGGCGCACATGGTGGTCGCCCCGGAGGAGGCCGCGCTGCTGACCTTCCTGGTGCGGCTGCTGGACGCCCGGACCATCGTCGAGGTGGGCACCTTCACCGGATCCTCCTCGCTCTGCCTGGCCCGCGGCCTGCCCCCGGGCGGTTCCCTGATCACCTGCGACGTCTCCGCCGAATGGACCGCGCTGGCCGAGGAGTTCTGGGACCGGGCCGGTGTCGCCGACCGTATCGAGCTGCGCCTCGGCCCGGCCTCGGACACCCTGCGCGCCCTGCCCGCCGAACCGCACCTCGACCTCGCCTTCATCGACGCCGACAAGCCGGGCTACATCGACTACTGGGAGCAGCTGGTCCCGCGCATACGGCCGGGCGGGCTGATCCTCGTCGACAACACGCTCTTCAGCGGTCAGGTGGTCGACCCCTTCCCCGGCGAGAAGCCGGCCGCCGTGCACGCGTTCAACGAGCACGCCCGCAAGGACGAACGCGTGGAGCTGGTCATACTCGCGGTCGCCGACGGCCTGACGCTGGCACGGCGGCTGCCCACCGAGGAGTCGACGCTCCGATGACGCCCACCGGATCGCCGTACGCGCCCCGACGCGGGCGTACCGCCGGGGGCCACCGTCCGCCCCCGCCCCGAACCGCAGGAGGACGAGCGTGATCGGGCTCTCCCGCCCCGGATATCCACTGCACTCGCTCGGCGTCGAGGTGCCCCTCGACGACCTGGACGAGGACTTCCCACGCGACCTGGGCGCCGCCGAACAGCAGCCGGACTGGGCCGACCCCGTCCAGGTCGCGGCGGCCCGCGCCGAACTGGCCCGGCTGCCCGGCCTGGTGACCTGGGAGGAGGTCCGTCTGCTGCGGACCCTGCTCGCCGAGGCCGCCACCGGCCACTATCTGGTGATCCAGGCAGGCGACTGTGCCGAGGACCCCGCCGAGTGCGCACCGGCGACGGTGATGCGCAAGGCGGGCCTGCTGGACGCCCTGGCCGGGGTGATGGTGGCGGGCACCGGGCAGCCGGTGGTCCGCATCGGCCGGATCGCCGGTCAGTTCGCCAAGCCGCGCAGCGCCGGCACGGAGCAGGTCGGCGGTGTGGAACTGCCGGTCTACCGCGGCCATCTGGTCAACGGCCCCGAGCCCACCGCCGCGGCCCGCCGCCCGGACCCCCGGCGCATGCTGGAGTGCTACTACGCCGCCCACCGTGCGGTGACGTATCTGCGGCAGCGCACCAGCGACTGGGCGCTGCCGACCGGGGCGCCGGTGTGGACGAGCCACGAGGCGCTGGTGCTGGACTACGAGCTGCCGCTGCTGCGGCGTACCACCGCGGGCCACATCCTGCTGGCCTCCACACACCTGCCGTGGATCGGCGAGCGCACCCGCCACCCGGACGGCCCGCACGCCCGGATGCTGGCGCATGTGACCAACCCGGTGGCGTGCAAGGTCGGGCTGGCGACCCGGCCGGAGGATCTGCTCGCGCTGTGCGCCCGGCTGGACCCGGGCCGCGAGCCGGGCCGGCTGACGCTGATCTCCCGGATGGGCGCGGCGGCGGTCCGCGACGCGCTGCCGCCGCTGGTCACCGCCGTACGCGAGGCGGGACACCGGGTGGCGTGGCTGTGCGACCCGCTGCACGGCAACACCGTCAAGTCGCCGTCGGGCGTCAAGGTCCGTTCGGTGCGGACGGTGGTGGCGGAGGTCCGGGCGTTTCTGGAGGTCGTCGCCAAGTCCGGCGGCACGCCCGCCGGGCTGCACCTGGAGACCACGCCGCACGAGGTCGCCGAGTGCGTCTGGGCGGATCCGGCGGAACTCGACACCGAGGCCGCGCGGACCGCGTGCCGGGCCGTCCCCGCGTCCCTGTGCGACCCGCGGCTCAATCCGGCGCAGGCGGTCGAGGTGGCCCGCGCATGGGCCGCACCTGCCCCCTGACGGCCGCCGGCCGCTTCCCGTCCCCCGAGCCGTCGCCGACCGGCGCCCGCCGGGCGGTCGACCGTTCAACCACCTGTTCACGAAAGGAATACGACCCATGTCAGAAACGATCATCCGCACCGACGACGGCACCTTCGCCATGATCAACGTCTTCGAGGTGGAGCCGGAGAAGCAGCAGGAGCTGGCCGAGGTGCTCAGCGAGGGCGCCGAGAAGTTCATCCGGCACCGGCCCGGCTGCATCTCCGTCAACATCATGACCAGCCTGGACGGCAAGCGCCTGGTCTACTACGCGCAGTGGCGCAGCAAGGGCGACATCAAGGCCACCATGGCCGACCCGGACGTCCAGGTGTACCGGGACCGGGCCGCCGCGCTGGGCAAGCCCGACCCGCACGCGTACACGGTGTTCGCCGTGCACCACCCGGAGAGCTGACGGCCGCTTCCCCAGTCCGGCACCGCGCCTCCCCGTCCGCCGGGGCGGCGCGGTGCCCCCGCACCGCCCCCCACTCGCCCGGGTAAGGAGACGCCCGCACCATGACCCGTCGTCTGTTCACCTCGGAGTCCGTGACCGAGGGTCATCCCGACAAGATCGCCGACCAGATCAGCGACACCGTTCTCGACGCGCTGCTGCGCGAGGACCCGGCCTCCCGGGTCGCCGTGGAGACGCTCATCACCACCGGCCTGGTGCACATGGCCGGCGAGGTGACGACCACGGCCTACGCGGACATCGCGACCCTGGTCCGCGACAAGATCCTGGAGATCGGCTACGACTCCTCCAAGAAGGGCTTCGACGGTGCCTCCTGCGGAGTGTCGGTGTCGATCGGGGCGCAGTCCCCGGACATCGCGCAGGGTGTCGACACCGGCGGCGCCGGGGACCAGGGCCTGATGTTCGGCTACGCGACCGACGAGACGCCGGAGCTGATGCCGTTGCCGATCCGGCTCGCCCACCGCCTGGCGGAGCGTCTGACCCGGGTCCGCAAGAACGGCACGATCCCCTACCTGCGTCCGGACGGCAAGACGCAGGTCACCATCGAGTACGACGGCGACAAGGCCGTACGCCTCGACACGGTCGTCGTCTCCTCGCAGCACGCCTCCGACATCGACCTGGAGTCGCTGCTCGCCCCCGACATCCGCGAGTTCGTCGTGGAGCCGGAGCTGAGGGCGCTCGGCGAGGGGGACATCAAGCTGGACACCGAGGGCTACCGGCTGCTGGTCAACCCGACCGGCCGGTTCGAGATCGGCGGCCCGATGGGCGACGCGGGCCTGACCGGCCGCAAGATCATCATCGACACCTACGGCGGCATGGCCCGGCACGGCGGCGGCGCCTTCTCCGGCAAGGACCCCTCCAAGGTGGACCGCTCCGCCGCGTACGCGATGCGCTGGGTCGCCAAGAACGCGGTGGCGGCCGGCCTCGCCTCCCGCTGCGAGGTGCAGGTGGCGTACGCGATCGGCAGGGCGGAGCCCGTCGGCCTCTTCGTCGAGACCTTCGGCACCGAGACCGTACCCGTGGAGCGGATCCAGTCGGCCGTCACCGAGGTGTTCGACCTCCGTCCGGCCGCGATCATCCGCGACCTGGACCTGCTCCGCCCGATCTACGCCCGGACGGCGGCCTACGGCCACTTCGGCCGCGAGCTGCCCGACTTCACCTGGGAGCGCACGGACCGGGCGGAGGCACTGCGGGCCGCGGTGGGAGGGTGAGATGCGGACGGGTGAGGTGCGGGAGGGTGAGATGAGGATCGCCGTCACCGGGTCCGTCGCCACCGACCATCTGATGACGTTCCCGGCCCGCATCACCGACCAGTTGCTGGCCGACCGCCTGGACCGGGTGTCGCTGTCGTTCCTGGTGGACACCCTGGAGATCCGGGAGGGCGGTGTGGCGGCCAACATCGCCTACGGGCTGGCCCGGCTGGGCCACCGTCCGCTGCTGGTCGGGGCGGTCGGCGCCGACTTCGAGGGCTACGGCGCCCGGCTGGCGGCCCTGGGCGTGGACACCGGTGCCGTCCTGGTGTCCGCCACCCGCCACACGGCCCGGTTCCTGTGCACCACGGACCCGGACGGCAACCAGCTCGCCTCCTTCTACCCGGGTGCGATGACCGAGGCCGCCGCGATCGACCTCGCCGAGACCGTCCGGTCCCGGGACGGCGTGGACGTCGTCCTGATCGGCGCGGACGACCCGGCGGCGATGGTCCGGCACACCCGCGCCTGCCGCACCCTCGGGATCCCGTTCCTGGCCGACCCCTCCCAGCAGCTGGCCCGGCTGGAGGGCCCCGACGTGCGGGAACTCGTGGACGGCGCCGACCACTTGTTCACCAATGAGTACGAGCACGGGCTGCTGCTCCGCAAGACCGGCTGGTCGCACGCCGAGGTCCTCAGCCGGGTGGGCACCTGGGTGACCACCCTGGGCGGCCGGGGCAGCCGGGTCGAACGGGCCGGGCAGCCCGCGGCGGAGGTGGCGGCGGCCCCGGCGACCGCGGTCGCCGACCCCACCGGGGTGGGCGACGCCTACCGCGCCGGCTACCTGTCCTCCCTGGCGGCGGGCCTGGACCCGGTGCGCTGCGCACAGACGGGCTCCGTGCTGGCCTCCCTGGCCCTCGCGACGGTCGGCACCCAGACCTACGACGCCGACCCGGCCACCGTGCAGTCCCTGCTCACCACGGCCTACGGCGCGTCGGCCACACGGGGCGCGCTGACACCGGGCTGAGGTGCCGGCAGCTGCCGCGTCTCTGTCAGGGCTCTGTCAGCCATAGGCTGGATCCTCGGTGCGCACGCACAGGACGCCGGAGCAACCGATCTTGGGGGGCAGGATGGTGTGGACGCAGTTGGTCGAGCCGCAACCGTTTGCAGCGCGGCGGCTGATCTGTTTCCCGCACGCCGGAGGGTCGCCCTACTTCTTCCGGGGGTGGGGCAAGGCGCTCCGGGATTTCGAGGTGCACACGGTCTGCTACCCCGGGCGCGCCGAGCGGATGGCCGAACCTCCCCCCACCGACCTTCTCGGCATGGCCGCCGACATCGCCGGCGCCGTGCGGGAATTGATGCGCGACGGACGGCCCACCGTTCTCTTCGGACACAGTATGGGTGCCATCGTCGCGTACGAGGTGGCCGCGGCTCTGGAGGAAGCGGGATGTGCGCCCGGTCATGTGTTCGCCTCCAGCGCCCGGGCGCCGCACCTGATGCGCCCCGATCGCGCCGACACCTGGGACGACGCCTCGATCACCGCGACACTGGTCGAGCTGGGCGGCACGGACGCCGAGCTCCTGGCGAATCCGGCGTTCGTCGATCTGGTGATGCCGTACATCAGGGCCGACTTCCGGATGCTCGCTTCGTACCGGGCGCCGAAACGAGCCCGGCTGTCGACCGCCGTCACAGCGATCGTCGGTGACATGGACCCCCGGGTCGACTCCCGTCAGGCAGCCGCCTGGCGGGACGCGACCCGGGGGCCGTTCCGGATGCGGACACTGCCCGGAGGCCACTTCTATCTGGCCGAGCGCCCTCCCTTCGCCGTGCTCACGGCGTCAGCGAGCGGTTCCTCCTGAGCCGGCCGGTCGTTCGCGGTACATCTCGGACAGCAGGAAGGCCAGGTCCAGGGACTGGGTGTGGTTGAGGCGGGGGTCGCAGGCGGTTTCGTAGCGGTGGTGCAGGTGCTCGGGGAGTATCGCGTTGCCGCCCCCGACGCACTCGGTGACGTCGTCTCCGGTGAGTTCCACGTGGATGCCGCCGGGGTGGGTCCCCAGTGCGTGATGGACCTCGACGAAGCCACGGACCTCGTCCACGATCGCGTCGAACCTGCGGGTCTTGTGGCCGCTCGCCGCGGTGATGGTGTTGCCGTGCATCGGATCGCTGATCCAGCAGACCTGTGCGCCCTCCGCCTTGACCTTCTCCACCAAGGTGGGCAGCAGGTCGCGGACCCGTTCGGCGCCGGCCCGCACCACGAACGTCAGCCTGCCGGGCTCCCGGTCCGGGTCGAGCCGGTCGAGCAGACCCATGACCGCGTCGGCATCGGCCGTGGGGCCCAGCTTCACCGCGATGGGGTTGGCCACCCGGGAGAAGTACTCGACGTGCGCCCCGTTCAGGTCCCGGGTTCGCTCCCCGATCCAGAGCAGGTGACCACTGGTGGCGTACGAGCGGCCGGTGGCGGCGTCGACGCGGGTCAGGGCGGACTCGTAGTCGAGCAGCAGCCCCTCGTGGCCGACGAAGAACTCGGCGGTGCCGAGCTCCCGGGTGTCGACCCCGCAGGCGTGCATGAAGGCCAGGGTGCGGTCGATCTCGTCGGCCAGCCGTTCGTAGCGCTCGCCGACCTGTGAGGTCGCCACGAAGCCCTGGTTCCAGGCGTGCACCTGGCGCAGGTCGGCGAATCCGCCGGTGGTCAGGGCACGAACGAGATTGAGCGTGGTGGCCGACGACTCGTACATCATCCGCAGGCGGGCGGGGTCGGGCCGCCTGGCCTCGGCGGTGAACTCCAGTCCGTTCACCGCGTCGCCCCGGTAGGAGGGCAGTTCCACCCCGTCCCGGCACTCCGTCGCGCTGGAGCGCGGCTTGGCGTACTGGCCGGCCATCCGGCCGATCTTGACGACCGGCAGGGCCGTGGCATGGGTGAGCACGACGGCCATCTGCAGGAGAGTCCTGAGCTTTCCGTGAATCGCCTCGGACGTCGTCCGCCCGAAGGTCTCCGCGCAGTCGCCCCCCTGGAGCAGAACGGCCTCGCCCCGGGCGACCGCGCCCAGCCTGCGACGCAGCAGATCGCATTCGGCGGCGAAAACCAGGGGCGGCGCCAGCGTCAACTGTTTCAGCACAGCACGCAATGCGGCCTCGTCGGGCCATTCCGGCTGCTGGGCCGCGGGGAAACGGCGCCAGGACTCGCTGCCGTGATTCTTCGTTTCGGGTTCCATCGGAGTTCTCATTGCTGCCTTCCGTGCGAGTGACGAACAGAAGATGGCTCGCATGCCGGCCGAGCTGGTTGTCGAACAGCTCAAACCAACGGGACTGCCCGGGTCAAGCGAATCGGGAATGGCCCGCATCCGGGGAATCGAATTGGTCTGGTGCCGGCGGCGCGCCCGCTGATTTGCTGACGCCAGTCGAACGGCACCGAATTCACGAGGAGTTCACCATGCCGGAAATCAGCACGATCGGTGTCCGGGTCGCCGATACCGGGCTGCCGCGCCACGACCCGCTCGATCTGTATGCGCTCATACGGCAGGTACTCCCGGCCCGTGACGTGTTCCTGTTCGAGAGCGTGGACGGCGCCGACCAGGATCGCCGCTCGGCCGTTGTCGGCTTCGGCCGGCTGGCCGAGATCAGAGTGTTCGACGGGTACGTCGAGCTGGACGGGGTGGAGCCGATCGCGCTCGCCCTGGCGCGGGAGGCCGGCTCGCTCGGGATGACCGCGGCCCTGCCGGCCGTCTCCGGTGTGCACACGGTGCGCTTCACCGACCCCCACCAGATGTGGGGTCTGCTGTCGCGCGCACAGGAGTTGTTCACCGTGGACACCGGCGTCCCGGCCACCGCGTACTCCTTCGGCTTCCTGACCAGCCTCGCCTACGAGTCCGCCTGGCACATGGAGGAGTTGCCGGACCGCTCCGAGCAGCCTCGGGGACCGGACATCACGCTCACGCTCTTCCGTGACACCGTCTGGTACGACCCGGCATCCGGACGGGTTCGCCTGCTGAGTGCCGAGAGCGACGCCTTCGCGGACGCACCGCCCCCGGTGGATGTCGTCGCATTGGCCCGGCAGGCCTGTGACGCCCTGGTTCCGGGAACCGCCGCCGCTGTCCCCGAGGCGCCCAGCCCCCTGTCGGTGCACGACACCGTGCCCCGGGAACTCTTCCTGGAGTGGGCCGGCCGGTGTCTGGAGCACATCAGGGTCGGCGACATCTACCAGATACAGATCGGCCATCGCATCGACGTCCGCTCCGCCCTGACACCCCTTGAGGTCTACCGCCGGCTGCGCAGCCGCAACCCCTCTCCGCACATGTACCTGATGCCTCGCGCGGACAGCACGCTGATCGGCGCGAGTCCCGAGTTGTTCTTCCGTATCGAGGGCGACACGATCGTGATGCGCCCCATCGCGGGCACCGCGCGGCGCGGCCCCGACGAGGAGGAGAACCAGCGGCGCATCAAGGACATGCGGGAGAGCTCCAAGGAGCAGGCCGAGCACATCATGCTGGTCGACCTGTGCCGCAACGACATCGGCCGGGTGACCCGCCCCAGCACCCAGCCGGTCGAGCGGCTGATGGCAGTGGAGAGCTTCTCGCACGTCTTCCATCTCGTCTCCACCGTCACCGGCCGCCTGGAGGACGGCGTGGACACCTGGCAGGCCGTACGCGCGACGTTCCCCGCCGGCACGATGACCGGCGCGCCCAAGGTCCGGGCCATGGAGATCATCGACGGCCTGGAGGAGCAGCGGCGCGGCAGTTACGCCGGTGCCGTCGGCCTGGTGGACGTACGCGGCTGGAGCGAACTGGCGCTGTGCATCCGCACCGTCGAGTTCGACGGAACCCGGTACTCCACCCAGGCCTCGGCGGGGATGGTCGCGCAGTCGGACCCCGAGGCGGAGTGGCGGGAGACACTGGCCAAGATGGGGGCCGCCTACTGGGCCCTGACCGGCGAGGAGTTGCTGTCGTGAACACTGCCGAGCCGAAGGGCGTACCGGGCATGAAGGTCCTGCTGATCGACGCGTACGACAGCTTCGTGCACATCATCGACCAGTACCTGCGCACCCTGGGGGCGCGTACCGAGGTCGTGCGGTCCCTGACCCGCTCCCCCGACGAACTGGCCGCCTCGCGTCCGGACGCGGTGGTGCTCGGCCCCGGGCCCGGCCATCCCGCCGAGTCCGGCCATGTCGAACTCGTACGCCGGTTCGCCGGAGAGGTACCGCTGCTCGGCGTCTGCCTCGGGCACCAGGCGGTCGCACTGGCCCACGGGGCCCGGATCGAGGTGGCCGGCCAGGTGATGCACGGGCGTACGAGCACGGTGAGACACGACGGGGAAGGCTTGTTCCAAGGGCTCGGCAACACCCTCGAAGTCACGCGCTACCACTCGCTGATAGTCGCCGAGCCGCTACCCGAAGAGCTCGTCACGACCGCCGTCGCCACCGATCACGGCTATGTCATGGGGCTGCGGCACCGCACGCTGCCCATCGAGTCGGTGCAGTTCCACCCCGAGAGCATCACCACCACGGGAGGGGTCGCCATGATGCGCAACTTCCTTGCCATGGCGGCGGACGCGCAGGAGGAACTCAGCAACGCCTGACCTCCCCGATCGCGCGGACGGCCTCGGCCACCCCGGAACGCGGCAGGTGCGCGTGGCCCACCACCAGGGCCGGCGCGGACCTGCCCGGCCGGGCGTGGAACGCCGCGGCCCCGCGCACCAGGACGGAGCGCCGCAGCGCCCCGGCCACCAGTGCCGCCTCGTCGACGTGCCGGGGCAGCCGTACGTAGGCGTGCAGCCCGGCGCTCTGACCGAGCACCGCCGCGCCGGCCAGGTGTCTGCGCACCGCTTCGTCCAGAGCGTCACGGCGGTTGCGGGCCAGGGAGTTCAACCGTCGCAGGTGGCGGTCGAACAGACCGGTGCGCAGGAGTTCGGCGAAGGCCAGCTGGGTGAGGGTCTCGGTGCCCAGGTCCTGCCGGGCCCGTGCCCGGAGCAACCGGTCGAGCATCTTCCCGGGGGCCGCGAGCCAGCCCAGGCGAAGCCCCGGGGAGAGGGCCTTGCTGGCCGTACCGGCGTAGACGACCCGGTCGGGCATCGTGCGCTGCAACGCGAGGGGCCGGGCGCCTCGCTCGTACCACAAGCCGCCGTCGTAGTCGTCCTCGACCACCCATCCGCCGACGTCCCGGGCCCAGCGGGCCAGGGCGTCGCGGCGCTCCTCGGACAGGGTGACACCGGTCGGGAACTGGTGGGTGGGGGTGACCAGAACGGCACGCGCGCCGGACGCGGCCAGCGCCTCGACGTCGATGCCCTCGCCGTCGACGGGAATCGGCGCCACCCGCAGCCCGCTCTCGCGGACGAACTGGCGCTGGCCCGGATGGCCCGGGTCCTCGATCGCGAGGGTGTCGATGCCCAGGCTCGGCAGCACGGCACAGAGCAGACTGAGCGTCTGGGCGAACCCGGCCACCACCATGAGCTCCTCGGGCGAGGTGCGCACTCCCCTCGTCCGCCCCAGGTAGTGGGTGAGTTCGCGACGCAGCGAGGGTTCGCCGGCCAGCGGCGGGTAGTCGTGGTGCGACGGGTCCGCGGCCTGCACGGCCCGCTGGTAGCAGCGCAGCCATTCGCCCCGCGGGAAGGCCGGAGTGTTGCGGCCGCCGGGGCGGAGGTCCCAGTCGACCCGCGGCACCTGCCCTTCGTCCAGCAGGGCGGGGACGACAGGCTCCCCCGCGAGATGTCCGACGACCTTGGTGCCGGCGCCCTGTGTCGCCTCCAGGTAGCCCTCGGCGACGAGTTGCCCGTACGCCTCCACCACCACGCTGCGCGAGACGTCGAGGTCGTCGGCGAGCCGGCGGCTGGACGGCAGCCGGGTGCCCGGATGGAGAATTCCGGCGGCTATCTCTCTCTTGATGAATTCCTGGATCTGCGAGGTCAGGGAATGCTTGGAATTCCTGACCACCTCTACTGCCATGTGCAGGGCCACCAGCCCCACCCCTTACTGAATGGACCGTACAGGTCGCCGGACATTGGTCTGGAACGAGTTCGGCGCCCTTCGCAGACTGGACGAGGAAACGTCCGCTGGCGCCGTTCAAGGAGAATTTCCGTGACTGCCGAACCGCAGGGCCGAACCTGGCCGGAACTGCTCAACGCACTGCTGGAACGCAGGAATCTGACTGTTCACGACATGGCCTGGGCCCTGGACGACGTGATGTCGGGGAAAGCCGGGGCGGCCAGGCTGGCCGGTCTTCTGGTGGCGCTGCGTGCCAAGGGAGAGACCGTCGACGAGATCGAGGGCATGGTGCGCGCCATGTACCGGCACGCCGTGCCACTCGATGTGCCGGGCCCCACGCTGGACATCGTCGGAACCGGTGGTGACGGATCGAACAGCGTCAATGTGTCAACGATGTCGGCGATCGTCGCCGCCGCGGCGGGTGCGCGGGTGGTCAAACACGGCAACCGCTCGGCGTCCTCGGCCTGCGGGTCGGCCGATGTGCTGGAGGAGCTGGGGGTGGCGCTGACGCTGACGCCGCAGGAGGTCGCGTCGGTCGCCACGGAGACCGGCATCACCTTCTGTTTCGCGCCGGTCTTCCATCCGGCGATGCGGCATGCGGCCGGGCCGCGCCGCGAGCTCGGTGTCCGCACCGTCTTCAACGTCCTCGGCCCGCTGACCAATCCGGCGGCGCCCACGGCCCAGGCGGTGGGTGTTGCGGACCGGCGACTGGCACCACTGCTGGCCGGAGTACTGGCCCGCCGCGGGGTGTCCGCGCTGGTCTTCCGCGGCGATGACGGAATGGACGAGCTGACCGTCACCACCACCTCCACCGTCTGGTCGGTCGTCGGAGCCGAGGTCCGTGCCGAGACCTTCGACCCGCGTGACATCGGGATCGACCACGCGCCGGCAGCCGCGCTGCGCGGCGGGGACCGGGCCCACAACGCCCGCGTCGCACGCGAGGTGTTCGCGGGGGCGCGGGGGCCGGTGCGCGATGCCGTACTGCTGTCGGCCGCGGCCGGCCTCGCGGCCCTCCGGCCCAGTCGGCGCCCGGTCGCCGAGCGGCTTTCGGCGGGCGTCGAGCTGGCGGCCGAGGCCGTGGACTCGGGTGCGGCGGCCGGCGTGCTGGAACACTGGACGGCGGTCAGCGTCAAGCACGCGCAGGGCGGCTGAGCCGGCCGGCGGCCACCAGCGCGGCAACCGATCGCCGGGGAGTGCCGCCCGTGACCAGCGCTTCTCCGACCAGGACGGCGTCCGCCCCGTGAGTCGCACACTCCCTCACGTCCTCAGGTCCTCGAACGCCGGACTCCGCGACCCGTACCACGCCATCCGGGAGCACGGGTGCGACCCGGGCGAACGTCGTGCGGTCCACCTCCAGGGTCCGCAGATCCCGCGCGTTGACCCCGACGAGACGAGCGCCGGCCAGCACCGCCCGCTCCGCCTCTTCCTCGTCGTGCACCTCCACCAGCGGTGTCAGCCCGATCCCGACCGCCAGCGCCAGCAGTTCGCCCAGCTGGGACGGCTCCAGTGCCGCGACGATCAGCAGCGCCAGACTCGCGCCGTGTGCCCGCGCCTCCCAGAGCTGGTAGGGGTCGACGATGAAGTCCTTGCGCAGCACGGGGACGTCGACGGCGGCCCGTACCGCGTCCAGGTCCCCGAGCGAGCCGCCGAACCGCCGTCCCTCGGTGAGGACGCTGATCGCGTCGGCACCGCCGGCCTGGTATGCGGCGGCCAGTGCCGCGGGGTCGGCGATCTCGGCCAGCTCGCCCTTGGACGGGCTGGCCCGCTTGACCTCCGCGATCACCTTCACACCGTCGGTACCACGCAGGAGCGCGACACAGTCCGGACCGGGGCCCGCGTCCGCTGCCCGGTCGGCGAGTTCGGCCTGGGAGACGCGCCGTCGGCGTACGGACAGATCGGCGCGGGCTCCCTCGATGAGTTCGTCGAGTGCGTTCATGGCTGCGTTCGTTCCTTTCCCGTTCGAGGCGCCTGGAGAAGTGACGGCTGCGGCTTGTGCACTGCCGGAGTTCAGAAGGGACTCGGGGCGATCTGCTGCGGGACGGCCTCGCAGTGCCGTCGCTGCGGGCTCACGGCCAGGCCTTCCAGGAGGGCCACGCCCAGTGAGGTCAACGTGTGCAGAACGGTGTTGCGGATACGACGGGTGGTGATCAGGCCGGTCCTGCGGAGCACGGCGGTGTGCTGGCTGGCGCCGGCCGCGGAGATGCCGAGCCGGTCCGCGAGCTGGCTGGTGGTGCAGGTGGTCCGTAATGCCCGCAGTGCGGCCGCCCTGGTCGGGCCGACCAGGGCCTCCAGCGACTGGGGTCCGTCGGCGGGCTCGTCCCACAGCTCCGCCGCCCGCTGAGCGTCCGGCGGCGCGGCGAACACGAGCGTCGCCTCACCGTCTCCCTGCCGGTTCTCGGTCAGCTGGGCCGGCCGGTGATGCAGAAAGACGGAGGGAGTGAGCACGAGTCCGCGCCCGGCGAGGTGGATGTCCTCGTCCGGCCCGCCAGGAATCTCAAGGACCGGGGAGCACCACCTGATCCTGGGGTGCAGGGTGCCCAGGAGCAGGTCCACTCCCCCGGCGACGAGGACCCTGCCACGCACATCGCACTCGGATTCCAGATAGGTGACGATGCGCGGCCAGTACGGGGCGACGGCCGCACGCCACACGTGTGGCAGGAGCATGCCATCACGATGGCCGGAGAGCTGCGGCGCGACCTGTCTGCGCCACCGGGCGAAGGGTGTGCCGACTCCCCGGGTCAGCATGCCGTGGGCGAAGGCTGTCTCGGTCAGCGGACCGGCCGTCGTCCTCAGCCGTGTGCGGGCGAAGTCGGCAGCGGTGAAGTGGATTCTCTGCATCGGGCCCCCGTTACTCATGTGAAGGAGCGCCTTCCGGCCCTTCCCATCAGCTCGGGCCGGCCAGTGGCCTACGACCGGCTGGCGCCCGGCCATCATCGGAACCCCCGCTGACACGGCGCTGACCCCCGGAAAGCGGTGACAGGCTCCCCGGGTGATGCCGTCGGACCGCTAGGAGTCCGCGGAGTCCTCGGGGTCCGCCCCGCCCTGCTCCCGGGCCGCGTCCTCCCGGAGCGCCGCCAGGATCGTGTCGACGTTCAAGCGCAGCTCGAACGGCGCCAGTTCGAAGTACTTCAGCGCCTTGCCGTCGTCGGACAGCTCCAGGCTCCCGATGACGATGCCGGCCTTCTCCAGGCGGTCCAGGTGCATGTAGAGCAGGGGGCGTGACATGCCGAGCCGCCGGGCCAGCTCACTGACGTACATCCGCCCCTCGGCGAGTTCGGCGACCACACGGAGGCGCTGGGCATGGCCGACCGCAGCCAGCACAGCCAGAAGCTCCTCGCTGGTCATGGCCCACCTCTAACGTCCCGGAATGTGTAACCCGAGACTTTGCCATGTCAGGAATGACTGTCAAACCGCGCCCCCGCAGGCCACCGCGACGGCGGTGAGCAGCAAGTCCTCACCGGCCCACCAACGGCCCCGGAAGGACGCCGCGTTCCAGATACCGCCCGCCGAGGTCCGGGCGTGGAAGGTACCGCTCGACGGGTGAAGGGTGACAGCGACGTCATGGAAGCCGCCCAGCGGGGTGCGTGCGACGGGAAACCATGCCTTGTACACGGCTTCCTTGGTGCAGAAGAAGAGCCGGTCCCAGCAGACCGTCGCATCGGCGCGTACCAGGTCGGCCAGCTGTTCGCGTTCCTCGGGCCGCGCCACGGCGGCGAGGACTCCGTCGCGCAGCGGGCGGTTGGGCTCGGCGTCGATGCCCAGGGCGCGCACATCGCCGCTGCGGGCCACGGCGGCGGCCCGGTATCCGCGGCAGTGGGTCATGCTGCCGACGATGCCGGCCGGCCAGCGCGGGGCACCCCACTCGTCCGGCACCAAGGGTACGGGGGACGCGCCCAGATGGGTCAGCGCGGCGCGGGCGCAGTGCCGGACGGTGCTGAACTCCCGGCGCCGCGCCCGGCCCACCTCGGCCACGACGGCCCGTTCCTCGGGGAGGAGCTCTGTGTCCGGGACGTCTTCCCGACGTTCCACGGCGACGACGGAGCGGGGCAGGACGTGCTCGATCATCCGAACCGCACCACGTGGGCCGGCAGCCGGCTCAACTCCGCCCCGTCGCCGGCCGGGAGCGCAGCGCTGCCACCACGTCCTCGGCCACCTCGGCGACACTCGGCCGGCCGAGCAGCAGTTCGCGTTCCACCGGGAAGCCGCACCGGCGTTCCAGTTCCGCTGCGAGCCGGGTGCTGGTCAACGAGTCGATCCCGAAGCCGCTGAGCGGCACATCGGGGTCGATGGTGTCGGGCGCCAGGTCCAGCAGCTTCGCCAGGATCCGGATCAGGTGGTCGGCCACCTCGTGCTCGGACACTTCGTGCGGGGCCATCGGCCGGCCGTTCGTCTCCATCCGTCCTCTCCACTCCGTCAGCGGCTGGACCAGTGGGCGAGCAGCGGCAGCCGCCCCGCTGCCATCTGCTGGGCGCAGGCCCGGCGGCGGATCTTGCCGCTGGTGGTGCGGGGCACCTTGTTCGGGGCCACCGCGTAGACGCTCACCGGAGCGGGCAGCACCCGGGCGACCGCGATACCGGCCGCCCGTACGGCATCGGCCAGCTCCCGCGGATCCCGTTCCCTCGTCTCGACGACGACCGCGACACCGGGGTGCGCCTCGTCCAGCGGCCATGCGGCGGCACGCTGGTGCTCGAAGGCGGCGTGGGCGGCACCGGCCACCGCCTCGACGTCCTGGGGGAAGTAGTTCTCGCCGCCGATGATCAGTACGTCCTTGAGCCGTCCCGTGACGAACAGTTCGTCACCGTCGAGGAATCCCAGGTCGCCGGTGCGTACGTACCTCGTGTCGGCGTCCGCGGGGTCGCCTTCGGTACGTGCCGCGAACACCTCGGCCGACTCGGCGTCGCGGCCCCAGTACCCGGCGCAGTTCCCGGGGGCGTCCACCCAGATCTCGCCCACGACGCGCTCGGCCAGCGGACGACGGGTGTCCGGGTCGACGACACGCACGTGGACACCGGAGACGGCGGTGCCGCAGCCGACCAGTTCGACCGCGTCCGCGCCGGGGGACGCCGGCGTCGCCCTGCCCGCCGCGAGGGCGTCCCGCTCGTAGTGCCGGACCGGTGTCGGATACAGCGGCCGGTCCATGGTGACGGTGAGGGTGCACTCGGCGAGGCCGTATCCGGGGGTGAACACCTCCTCGCGGAAGAAGCTGCGGCGGAACGCCCGCGCGAAACGCCGCAGCGTCGAGGCGCGTACGGGCTCCGAGCCGTTGGCGGCCACCCGCCACGTGGACAGGTCGATCCGGGCCCGCTCGTCCTCCGGAATGCGTCGTACGCACAGGTTGTACGCGAAGTCCGGAGCGGCGGCGAACACATCCTCCTCCGCCTCGATGGCACGCAGCCAGATCCGCGGATCCCGGACGAAGGTGGCGGGTTCCATGGTGACGGCGGCCGCCCCGGACACCAGGGGCAGGACCACCCCGGTGCACAGGCCCATGTCGTGGAAGAGCGGGAGCCAGTTGACCACGGTGGTCTCGGAGTCGATCTCGCAACGGTCGCGCAGCGCCACCTGGCTGGCGACGAGGTTGCCATGGCTGACGAGCACTCCCCGAGGGGATCCGGTCGACCCCGAGGTGTACTGGAGCAGGGCCGTGTCCGCGGGTGCGAGCGCCGCAGGCCCCGCCGGCGCGGCCGCGTCGCGTGCCGGCTGCCGTACGGGTATCCAGGTCACCGCGTCCTCGGTGTCCTCGGCTTCTTCCGCTTCGTCGGCTTCCTCGGCGGTGGACACCAGTACCGCGACCGGCGCGCAGTCCCGGCTGATCGCCGTGAGCCGTTCCGCACGGACGGTCGTGCGCTGCCGGGCGCCGGTACGCAGCTGAGGAACCGGCACGGCGATCATCCCCGCGTAGAAGCAGCCGAGCAGACCCACGTGGAAGTCGAGCCCGGGCAGCGCGGGCACGATCACCCGGTCGCCGGCCCGGCCCACTGCGCGCAGCGCGGCGGCCAGGGCACGGACCCGGTCCAGGAGAGCTCCTGCTGTCAGCTGCTCGGCCGGCTCCCCGTCGGCGTCCAGCGCGGTGAAGACCGGTCTGCCGGCGTCCGGTCCGTCCGCGCGCGCCAGCAGCGCGTCGACGACGGTGGCAGCCCGAGGCTGCGAGGTCGTACGGTTCACAGCTTCACTCTCCTCGGTTGACGGGGCGCTGGGCGTCATCAGGAGCCGGGCGCCGTGGGTCAGCCCCGGGCGCCCGGTGCCGGGGCGCCTTCAGCCGTGAGCGTGACGGGCAGGCCGCTGTACCCGTGGACGAAGTTGGAGTAGAGCCGCTGCGGCGGCCCGTCGAGCCGGATCTCGGACACCATCGTGCGGAGCGCTTCGACCATGGCGTTGACATGAACCCTGCCGAGGAAGGCACCGAGGCAGAAGTGCGGACCGTGCCCGAAGGCCACGTGCTTGTTGGGGTTGCGCGCGATGTCGAAGACGTACGGGTCCGAAAAGACGTCCTCGTCGAAGTTGGCGGAGCTGTTCCACAGGGTGACCACGTCACCCGCCTTGATCACCTCGTCGCGCAGCGGAACGTCCACCAGTGCCCGGCGCCCGAAGTGCATGGCGGGGGTGGTCCAGCGCATCACCTCCTCGGTCGCGCTGTCGGCTCCGACCGAGCCGTCCTTCAGCTTCCGCCATTCCTCGGGGTGTTCACTGAACGCGATGAGACCGCCGATGGACGACATCCGGCTGGATTCGTCACCGCCGAGGATGAGGGAGTAGCAGTTGAAGACGATCTCGTCCTCGGACAGCGGCTTGCCGCCCACCGTGGCCGTGGCCAGGACGCTGATGACGTCCTCACCGGGGTTCTTGCGCCGCTCGGCGGCGAGCTCGGAGAAATAGAGCAGGATCTCGTTGCGGGCCATCAGTTCGTCGAGCGCGCTGTCCTCCGAGCTGTGCCGGGACAGCGTCTGGGTGTTCCACTCGACGAGGCGCTCACGGTCGGCGGCCGGCACATCCATCAGATCACCGATGGTGTTGATGGGAATGTGGTCGGCGACGTCGGTGACGAAGTCGAGCCGTCCGCGTTCCAGGGCCTGCCCGACGAGTTCCCGGGTGCGGCGGTGCACGCCTGCCACCACCGGTTCCAGGACCCGCGGCGAGAAGGACTTCAGCATCAGATTGCGGATCTCTCGGTGACGCTGTCCGTCGGTGACGGCCAGCATCTTGCGTGAGGCCGAGTCCTCCCCCTGGAGCAGGGTGGTCAGCACATTGCCGCGTTCCGAGGTGAACTGCTTGTTGTCCCGGTAGATGCCGACCACGTCGGCGTACTTGGAAATGGCCCAGAATCCGGGCATGGGGCTGCCGCTGACCCGCTGCCAGTGGACGGGGCTCTGCTCCCTGAACCAGCGCCACATGTCATGCGGGTCGTGGTCGAGGAAGGTCTGCGGATCGGTGAGATCCAGGCCGGCCGGATCCGGCCCGGAGGACTGCGTGCGGTCGTGCGTGTGCGTTGTCATGGGTGGTCTCCACCAGGCGTTGGGTCAGGAGCCCGCGGTGCGGTAGCGGCGCAGACTCACGGTGAAGCAGAGCGTGAACAGCACGCCCAGCGTCACCGCGATCACCACTGCGGGGTGCTCGGAAGGGAAGCTGCCGCTGGTCGTGGCCGGGTTCCCCCACAGATCACGGCAGGACGCGATGACGGCACTGATCGGATTCCACTCCGCGACGGGGCGGACCAGAGCCGGCATGGTGTCCGGGGCGAGGAAGGCACTGGACACGAAGGGCAGCACGATGACGATGAAGGGCGTGACCACGCTGATGGTCTCCACGTTGCCGAGCGTCATCGCGAACGCCACACCGAGCCAGAGCATCACATAGGTCAGGAGCACGATCAGCGCGAACCCGGCCAGCACGGGCAGGACTCCGGTGTGCGGCCGCCAGCCGAGCACCAGCCCGGCCGCGGTGACGACGGCCAGCCCGAGCATGCCCACCAGCAGGTCGGCGAGGGTGTGCGCGAAGAGCACGGCGGAGCGGCTGATGGGCAGCGATCGGAACCGGTCGACAAGCCCGCCCTGGAGGTCCATCGCCACCGACACGGCGGTCGGCCCGACGCAGGCGAGCGCCACCTGGACCGCGCCGCCGGCGAAGACGTACTCGCTGTAACTGCCTCCCGCAGGCAACGTGATGGCGTCCCGGAAGAGGTAGCCGACCATCACCATCGACACCAGGGGGCTCATCGCGACCCCGAGCACTCGGCCCGGAGCCCGCCGCAGGTGCAGCAGCCGCCGGCCGGTGACCGCGAACATCTCGGTGAACGCCGACCGCAGACCGCCCGGAGCGCTCGGCGGGCCCTGGCCGAGGCCGGCGGCAGCGGTATTCGTAGCCGTCGTCATCGCCCGTCACGCCCGTCCTGGTCCTGGTGGAGCCGGTCCAGCTCGGCGGCGATTGCCGGGCCGATCTCGGCCAGCGGGCCGGGGTTGAGGAGGTCGTCGTGGTTGCAGTCGATCCTGCGGACGTCGAGCGTGCCGCTGAAGTACGGCCGCCACCGCGGCGCCAGGTCCGGCGCGGCCTCGCCCGAGTCCGACCGCCCGGCGGCGTAGAGCCGCATCACCCCGTCGTAGTCCTGTGGTGTGTAACGGGCGTGCAGGACCTGGTGGTTGGCCATCAGGTCCACCATGCGCGCCATGCGTTCCTCCCCCATCTGGGCCAGCGGGCTGCCGTCGCTGCGCAGCGCCTCGATGACGTCCCCGGCCTCCAGCGGCCGCTCCCCGAATTCCGAACGGTCGTGCCCGATGCCCTCCAGCAGCCAGGCGAGCATGGCCTGTTCGTCCGGCTCCTGCTGTTCGTCCGCCGCACCGGTGCGCGGGTAGGAGTCGAAGTTGGCCAGGAGGCCGACCTCGTCCCCTGCCGCGCGCAGCTGGACGGCCATCTCGTAGGCCAGCAGGCCACCGAGCGACCAGCCGAGCAGGTGGTAGGGCCCTTCCGGCCGGACCTTCTTGATCAGCCGGATGTACTCGGCCGCGCTCTCCTCGATGCTCGTGGGCAACGGCCCGGCCGCCACCACGTACGGCGCCTGAATGCCGTAGACGGGGTACTCGGCGCCGAGGTACCGGGTGAGCGGCATGTACGACAGGGCGAATCCGACCCCGCTGTGCACACAGAAGACCGGGGGGCGGCTGCCCGTGGGCTTCATGCACAGCATCGTGGCGAACGGGTCGGCGAAGTCCAGGCCGCTCGTCTCGTCGATCGCCTCCGCCATGATCTGCGTGCTCTGCCGGCGGGTGGCGGCTGCGGGCTCCGGCCGCGCGGCCGGGTCCGGCCGGTTCGCCCAGGTGGCCTTGACGGTGCCGGCCAGGGAACGGACCGTCTGGTGCGCAAAGACATCCGCGCCGGTGATCTCAAGGCCGGCCTTGCGGGCCAGCGCCACGAGCCGGAGCGACTTCAGACTGTTCATGCCGGACGTCTCGAAGAAGTTCTCGTCGACACCGATCTCGTCCAGGCCCAGGATGCCGGCGACGATCCCGCGCAGTGTCTCCTCGGCCGCGCTCAGCTCATCGGGTCCTTCGTGCGCCGTCGCCTGCCCGGCGTCGGAAGGGTCCGGTGCCGGTCGCACGTCAAGGGCCAGCAGATTGCCCGACTCATCCCATTTGGACCGCTCTCCGGTCCGGTAGAGCCGGGAGCCGGCCGGCCCGTACGGGTTGGCGACGAACCGCTCCGCCGTCTGCCGGGGCAGGCCCGCGTAGCCACGCGCCGTCCCGGCTCCGCCGATGTACAACTCGCCCACCAGCCCCGGCGGAACGGGGGCCAGCCACTCGTCCAGGACATAGGCCTCGGTGTTCCACACCCCCTTGCCCGGCGTGTACGTCCTCGGTGTCGCCCAGTCCTGCGGCAGGGGTTCCTCCGCGCTCACTCCGGCGCCGGACAGCAGCGGCCCGAAGAGGCCGGTGCCGGAGGTCTCCTCGCGTTCCAGCGCCCACGCGAGACGGTTGACCACCGCACGGTGCTCGACGACCGTGCCGCGGGGGCGTCCCGCCGCGTCGTCCTCCCGGATCACATAGGCGGCGTGTCCGGGGCGGAGCGGGGTGCCGCGGTCCGCGTCGGTGATCGGTTCGGTCCGCTCGCCGCGCACCGGTGAGCCGTCGAGCACCACCGCGGTGACGCCGGTGCTCCGCAGCCTGCTCGCCAGCCCGGCAGTCGTCACCACGCACAGCGGAGCGGTGTCGGCGAAGAGCGTCTTGATCCGTCCGATCGGCTCGTCCGCGGCGACCGTCACATAAGCCGTACCGGCCTTGAGGGCCGCGAGCACCGCGACGGTCTGCTCCACGGCACGCGGCACGGCCAGCGCCACGATCCGGTCGGGACCGGCACCGACGGCCAGCAGCCGGCGTGCCAGCTGGTTGGCCCGCGCGTCCAGTTCCGCGTAGGTGAGTGCCCTGGCCCCGGATCCGACGGCCACCGCGTCCGGGGTGCTCGCCACCCGTGCGGCGAACAGCTCGGGCAGCGTCGTCGCCGGCAGCTCGTGGGCATGGTCGTGCCAGGCGTGCAGCAGCCGCTCGCGCTCATCGCCGGTGAGCAGCTGAAGACCGCTCGGGCGGATGTCGGGGTCGTCCGCCACCGAGCGCAGCACCTGCGTGAAATGCGCTGCGAGCCGTTCCGCGGTGGCCCGGGTGAACAGATCGGTGCTGAAGCTCAGCAGTCCCCGGATACCGCCCCCGCCCGGCCACGGCAGCAGCTCCAGCATCAGGTCGAGCTTGGCCCGGTCGGACCCGGCGTACACGGGCTCGACGGTGAGACCGGGGAGGTCCAGCTCCGCGTTCTCGTGGCTCTGGACGCTCAGCATCACCTGGAACAGCGGGTGCCTGTTCGCCGAGCGGGTCGCCTTGACCGCGTCCACCACCTGGTCGAACGGGACGTCCTGGTGGGAGAAGGCTGCCAGGTCGGTCTCCCGGATCCGGTCGAGCAGTTCCCTGAAGCTCGGGTCTCCGCTGGTGTCCGCGCGGAGCACCAGGGAGTTGACGAACATACCGACCAGATCGTCGAGCGCCTCGTCGGTGCGTCCGGCGATCGGGGAACCCAGCGGGATGTCGGTGCCGGCCCCCAGTTTCGTCAGCAGGGTGCACAGCGCTGCCTGGTAGACGATGAACTCGGTGGTTCCGGTCTGCCGGGCCAGCTCGATCAAGGCCGCGTGCAGCCCGGGCTCCAGCTCGAACATCACCATGTCGCCGGAGGACGAGCTCGTCTCGGGGCGCGGGAAGTCGGCCGGCAGGCGGAGTTCCTCGGGAGACCCCGCGAGCACGTCCTGCCAGAAGGCCAGCTGCTCGGCGGCCACGCTGTCCGGCTCGTCCGGCGAACCGAGCAGATCGCGCTGCCAGGCCGCGAAGTCCGCGTACTGCACCGGCAGCGGGTCCCGACGCGCCGTCCGCCCCTCGCAACGGGCCCGGTAGAAGGCCGCCAGGTCGTCCAGCATCGGTGCGATCGACCAGCCGTCGAAGGCGATGTGGTGGAAGACCAGCATCAGCACCCACTCGTCCACGGCGACCGCGTACAGCCGGGCCCTCAGCGGTGGTTCGGTGGTCAGATCGAAGCCCAGGTCGGCCTCGGCGGTCAGGGCGGCCTCCAGCTTCGCCTCCGAGACGGTCCGGGTCCGCAGCACGGGGCCGCCCGTCACCGGGTCGAGCACCTTCAGCGACGGCACACCATCGGTCTCCGGGATGACCGTCCGCAGTACCTCGTGGCGTTCGGCCAGATCCGTCAGCGCCCCCTGCAGGGCGGCTTCGTTCAGACGGCCGGAGAGCCGGAAGGCCATCGGCGTGTTGTACGTGCCGTCGGTGTGTCCCTGGCTCCTGTTGATGAACCACTGCTGCTGCTGCGCGAAGGACAGCGGCAGCGGCGCGTCCTTCGGTGCCGGGGTCAGCGGGGGCCTGGCCCGGCCCGCCGCCTCCACGTGACCGGCCAGGGCGGCCACCGTCCGCGCCTCGAACAGCGCGCGGATCGGCAGTTCGACGCCGAGTGCGCTGCGGACGCGGCTGACGAGCCTGGTCGCGAGGAGCGAGTGGCCGCCGATGTCGAAGAAGTCGTCGTCGACGGAGACCTGGGACGCCCCGAGGATGTCGGCGAACAGACCGCAGAGGATCTCCTCGACCGGGGTGCGCGGCGCCCGGCCGCGGGGACGGTCGTCGAACCCGGGTGCGGGCAGCGCCTTGCGGTCGAGCTTGCCCTGCGCGGTCAGCGGCAGCGCCTCCAGGGGGACGACCGCGGAGGGCACCATGTAGTCGGGCAGCGACCGGGCGAGCTGTGCACGCAGGCCGTCCGCGACGGCGGGCTCGGCGGCCACGACATACGCCACCAGCCGGCGGTCGCCCTCCTCGTCCTCCGACACGATCACCGCGGCCTGCTCGACGCCGGGCTGGGCGAGCAGCGCGGAGGAGATCTCGCCGAGCTCGATGCGGAACCCGCGCAGCTGAACCTGGTCGTCGGCGCGGCCGACGTAGTCGAGCTGGCCGTCCGGCAGCCACCGCACCAGATCACCGGTGCGGTACATCCGGGCACCCGCGGGGCCGAACGGGTCGGCCACGAAGCGCTGGGCGGTGAGCCCGGGGCGGCCCAGGTAGCCGCGGGCCAGACCGCCGCTGACGTACAGCTCCCCGACGACCCCGTGCGGTGCCGGCCGCAGCTGGTGGTCGAGGACGTACACCCGGTGCGCGGCGGTCGGCCGGCCGATCGGCGGCCGGCCGGAGCCCTCCAGCGGACCACCGACGGTCGAGCTCACCACGGCCTCGGTCGGACCGTAGCCGTTGTAGAGCCTGACCTTCGAGGACCAGCGCTGGACGACGTGGGCGGGGACCTCCTCACCGGCCACCGCGAGACGCAGGCCGGCGGGGAGCGTGCTGCCCTCCGGCAGGCCGCCCACCACGGCGGGCGGCAGTCCGGCCAGGTTGACGCGGGCGTTGTTGATCAGGTCGACCAGCGGTTGTCCGGGTGCCCGGCACTCCTCGTCCGCGATCACCAGCGTGCCGCCGTTGAGCAGCGCGAGCGTGATCTCCCAGACCGAGGCGTCGAAGCTGATGGAGGCGAACTGCAGCACCCGGGTGTCCTCGTCGAGGCCGAAGCGTTCGACGAGGCTGTCGACCATCGAGAGCAGCCCGGTGTGGGCCACGACGACGCCCTTGGGCCGGCCTGTGGAACCGGAGGTGTAGATCATGTACGCCGCGTTCTCCGGCCGCAGCGGGGCGGTCCGGTCGGCGTCGGTGAGATCGGAACCGGGCAGTGCGGCCAGCCGCTCCGCACGGGCGGGCGCGTCCAGGACCAGTGTCTCGGTCGCCGGCTCGGGCAGCTCCTCCAGTCGTGCCCGGGTGGCCTCATCGGTGAGCAGCAGCGCCGGACGGGCGTCCGCGAGCATGTAGGAGATGCGGTCCACGGGGTACGCGGGGTCCACCGGCAGGTACGCGGCGCCGGCCTTCAGCACGGCGAGCACCGCCACGACCACCTCGGGCGAGCGCGGCAGCATCAGCGCGACGGTCCGCTCGGGGCCGATGCCGTGCTCGACGAGCAGCCGGGCCAACCGGTTGGCCCGCGCGTTCAGTTCGGCGTAGGTCACCTCTTCGGCACCGGACAGGACGGCCGTCTTGTCCGGCGCCCGGTCCGCGCGTGCCTCGAAGACCCCGGTGGCCGACTCTCCGGACGGTGACCTGACGTCGCCAGTGCCCGACCAGTCCTCGACCAGCCGGCTGTGCTCGTCTCCGCTGAGCGCGTCCAGCCTGCCGAGCAGGACGTCCGGCGCCGCGGCGAGTTGCTCCAGCACGCGGACGAAGCGGTGCAGGATCTCGTCGGCCTCGTCCGGGGTGAAGATGTCGGGCCGGTACTGCGCTTCCAGGCGCATCCGGCTTCCCGGGAACACATTGAGCGCGAAGGGGTATTCGGCGATGACCCGGGCTTCCCAGGCGAGCATGCTGAGGTCGGGGATGTGCTCGCCGATGCGGTCGAGGACACCGGTCGGATAGTTGTGGAAGGACACCACGGTGTCGAAGAGTTCACCGATCCCGGCGCCCTGCTGCACCTCGGCGAGACCCAGGTGGTGGTGGGGTTCCAGGTCGAGCTGGCGCTGCTGGAGCGATGCCAGCATCTCCTCGAAGGGCAGGGAGGGGTCGAGACCGACCCGTACCGGCAGGGTGCTCAGGAAGGAGCCGACCGTCCGCTCGATGCCGGGCACTTCTTCGGCCCGCCCGGAGACCACCGTGCCGAACGTCACGTCCTGCCTGCCGGTCAGCCGGCCGAGGATGACCGACCAGCAGCCCTGCATGACCGTGCTCATGGTCAGGCCGCGCGTGGTCGCCCAGGCCGTCACCGCCGAGGTCAGCTCCTCGGGCAGCTCCATGTCCACGGACCCGGGCAGCACCGAGGCCCGCGGCCGGTCGACCGGACCGAGCCGGGTCGGCTCGTCGATGCCGGCCAGCTCCTTCTGCCAGGCCTCGCGCGCGGCCGCCTTGTCCTGAGCGGCCGACCACTGCAGATAGCCGCTCAGGGGGACCACCGGCGGCAGTGCCGAGGTGTCGGCGCCATTGGCCCACAGGGTGACGAGTTCCTCGGCGAGGACCGCGGACAGCGACCAGCCGTCCACCAGCATGTGGTGCGCGGTCCACACCACACGGTGCCGGTGTTCGTCGAGCCGGTAGACCGTGAAACGGGTCAGCGGCGCCCGGGTGACGTCGAAACGGTCCAGCCATTCCGCGTCGGTCAGCCGCTGGACCTCGGCGTCCGGATCCGTCCCGGAGAAGTCCGTGAGGTCCACTTCGGTCCAGGCCGGCTCCACGGAACCGGCGACCAGCTGGACCGGGTCACCCGCGTCCCGTTCACGGAAGCAGGCCCGCAGACTCGGGTTGCGGTCGAGCAGCGCCTCGGCGGCGGCGCGCAACGCGGAGCGGTCCAGGGGACCGGCCACGTCCATGATCACCTGAAGGGTGTACGCGTCCATGCCCTGGCGGTCGAACTCCGCCTGGAAAAGCAGACCGCGCTGGAGCGGGGAGAGCGGCAGGATGTCGTCGAGCTGCGGGATGTCGCGCTCGTACGCCTCGATCTCCGACTGGGTGAGCGTCACCAGCGGGAAGTCGGAGGGAGTCCGGCCGCCCGTCCCGGGCCGCTCGGCATGCGCGGCCAGCGCCTCCAGTGCACGGAACCAGTCCTCGGCCAGCCGGTGCACCTCTTGTTCGGCCAGCAGTTCGCCCGCCCAGGTCCAGTCGGCGACCAGCACGGGGCCGTCCGCGCGGTCCTCGGTCATCGCGACCAGTTCCAGCGCATGCCGCAGCGGGGTCTCCGGTGCGGCGGTGAGGCCGGAGGCGCCGGCCACCATGGACCAGTCGCCGCTGCCGCTGTCCGTGGCGAACCGGCCCAGGTAGTTGAAGCCGATCCGGGGAGCGGCGCAACGGGCGAGCACCGCGGCGGTCTGGGGGTTGAGGTGGCGCAGCAGGCCGTGGCCGATGCCGTGGTCCGGCAGGGCCCGCAGGCTCTCCTTGACGCGCTTGAGCGCTTCGCCGCACGAGGCCCCGCCGTTCCACACCTCGGCCCAGTCCGGCTCGCCGACGTCGAGGCCGACCGGGTAGACGCTGGTGAACCAGCCGACGGTACGGGACAGATCGAGACCGTCGGCGATCGGCTCGCGGCCGTGCCCCTCCAGCTCCACGAGTGCGCGTGATCCCGCGCCGCGGTGGGCGAGAGCCAGCGCGAAGCCGGTCAGCAGTACTTCGTTGACCTCGGCGTGGAAGGCGGCCGGCACCCGGCCCAGGACCGCGGCCGTCTGTGCGGGGGACAGTTCGAGGCGGAACCGGCCCGCGCTGCCGTGCACGTCCCGGGCCGGGTCGAGGGGGCGGTCGGCGAGTTCGGTCGTCGCCGCGCCCAGCACCTCGTCCCACAGCGGGAGTTCCGCCGTACGACGGGTGGTCCGGGCCTGTTCGGACAGCACCTTCGCCCAGCGCCGGTAGGAGGTGCCGACCGGGCTCAGCGGTGTGCCGTCCCAGGCAGCCCGCAGATCGGGCAGCAGGATCCGCCAGGAGACTCCGTCCACGGCGAGGTGGTGGATCACCAGGAGCAGTCGGGCCGCGCGCTCCTCGCCCTCGTCGAGCAGCACCGCCTGGACCAGCAGGCCGTCCTCGGGGCGGAGCCGCGCCCGGGCCGCCGCGATCTGCTCGTCGAGCAGCGCGTCCTGGTCGGCGCCTGTTCCTTCGGTCTCGATCCTGCTCAGCACCTCGGTGGCGGACACCGCGCCGTGCGGCAGCGTCTCCAGGGACCACAGACCCGGCACCGGGACGGTGAGTTTCGTGCGCAGCGCGTCGTGCCGGTCGAGGACCGCCTGCAGCGCGCGCTGGAGCCGGGCGGGGTCGGCACCTGCGCCCGCGGGCAGCGTGATCGTGACGTACTGGGCGAACTCCCGGACGGCAGTGGGCAGTCCGGCCAGATCGGCACGCAACTGGTCGACGATCGGGGTCAGTTCGAGCTCGCCGATGCCGTCCGTCTCCGCTTCCTCGACCCGGTCCGTGCGCTTCGCCACCGCGGCGATGGCTGCCGGGGTGCGGTACTGGAAGACATCGCGGGAGGTGATGACGAGCCCGGCCCTGCGAGCCTTGCCGACCACCTGTATGGAGCTGATGCTGTCGCCGCCGAGGGCGAAGAAGTTGTCGTCCACGCCGATGCCGGGCACACCGAGGACCTCGGCGAGCACCTGGCAGAGGATCTCCTCCTGCGGGGTCCTCGCCGCGGTACGGCCGGTGGTCGTGACGGCGAACTGCGGTGCGGGCAGGGCCTTGCGGTCCACCTTGCCGTGCGCGGTGAGCGGCATCCGCTCCAGGGGCAGCAGCACCGCGGGGACCATGTGGTCGGGCAGCACCGCGGCGATCCGGTCGCGCAGTGCCTCGGTGTCGACCAGGCCCCGGGCATCGGCCTCTGCCACCACATAGCCGATCAGGCGCTGATGGCCCGTCGGGTCCGCCACGGCAGCGGCAGCCGCGTCCGCGACCCCGGGCAGGTTCCGCAGGACCGACTCGACCTCGCCCAGCTCGATGCGCTGGCCTCGGATCTTGACCTGGTGGTCACGGCGGCCGGTGAAGACGAGTTGCCCGTCGGCGAGCAGCACCACCTGGTCTCCGGTGCGGTACATCCGGGTGCCGTCGTCCGCGAACGGGTCGGACACGAAGGTGCCGGCGGTGCGGGCCGGGTCACCCAGGTAGCCGCGGCCGACACCGGCGCCGGCCACGTACAGCTCACCCGGCACACCGCGAGGGACCGGTCGCAGGTCGTCGCCGAGAACGTAGAGGCGGGTGTCGCGCAGCGGCCGGCCGATCGGCATGGAGGCGCCGGACATCTCGGCCGCCGAACGCGCGTATCCGTGCGTGACATCGTCCGAGCACTCCGTGGGGCCGTACACGTTCGCCAGGGGAACGGCGGGATGACGCGCGAACCAGCGAGCGCACAACTCCGTCGGCAGCGCCTCACCGTTGGAGATCAGCCAGCGCAGCGCGGGGAGGGAGGGCGCGCCACCCGTGGTGTCCCACACGTCCAGCGTCGCCCGCAGCAGCGAGGGCACCACTTCGAGCACGGTGAGGCGCTCGGTCGCGATGATGCCGAACAGCGCCTGCGGGTCCGCCGCGTCCGCACGGGAGACGGCACGGACCCGGCCGCCGACCAGGAGCGTGGCGAGGGACTGCCAGACGGACACGTCGAAGGTGACGGGCGCGTTGTGGACGAGCGCGTCGGAGCGGTCCAGGGAGAGTTCCTCCACCTTGGCGAGCAGGTGGTTGACGAGTCCGCCGCGCTGCACCATCGCGCCCTTGGGCCTGCCGGTGGAGCCCGATGTGTAGATCACGTACGCCAGGTCGAGGGGACCGCCGGTGACGGGTGCCAGGGCCTCGGCCCCGTCCTGCGATCCGTCCAGCACCAGGACGGGGATCCCGTCCTCGGTCCCGCGTCCGGCCGCCACCTGTTCGGCGAGGGCACGGTGTGCGGTGTCGGTGACGACCTGGACTGCTCCGCTGTCCTTCAGGAGCTCCGTCAGCCGGGCCAGCGGTGCGCGCGGGTCCAGTGGCAGGAAGGCTCCTCCGGCGCCGAGCACGGCGAGCTCCGCGGTGACGAAGTCCCGTCCGGGGTCCGTCAGTACGGCCACCGGTCCGCCTGCCGTCAGCTGCCGGGAGGCGGCGCTGGCCCGGCCGACGAGCTCGGCGTAGGTCAGGCTTCCGCGGTCGTCGGTGACCGCCGTCGCGTCGGGCCGCTCGGCGGCGTTCACCCGCACCCTCTCCACGACGCCCTGGTAGGGCTCCTGGCCGCGCGGGCCGGTCAGCGCGGTGGCCAGTTCCTCCGCCTCGCCGGGGGACAGCACGTCGAGAGCGGTCAGCGGAGCGTCCGCGTCGGCGGTCAGGAAGCGGTCGAGGAAGGCGATGAACCGGGCCAGGTGACCGCGTACGTCGTCAGGGGTGTAGCGGGCTTCGTTGCCGCTGAGGTCGATGCCGATCCCGGCGTCTCCCTTGTCCGCGACGGTGAGTTCGAGGTCGTCGACGAGGCCGGTGGAGGGGCTGTGGATGGTGGCCGCGCAGGGGCCGATGCTCAGCGCCTCGACCTGCGGCATCATGTTGATGAAGGGGCCGAACGGCCTGCGGTCGTCGCTCGGCAGTCCCATCGCGCGACGGATCCGGCTCACCCGGTACCGCTGGTGCTTGAGTCCCTGGGAGAACGCCCGGTACGTCGTGGCGAGCAGGCCGTCGCGGGTCGTCGCGGGCTCCAGGGTGAGCCGCAGCGGCAGGTAGTTGACCACCATGCCGGGGATCTGCTGCATGGTGCCGCCCACCCGGCCCGTGACGGGCAGGGAGAGCAGCACATCGTGCGTGCCGGTCAGGCGCCCGGTGTACGAGCCGAGGGCCGCGACCAGAACGGTCTGCCAGGTGACCCGGGACTCCCAGGCCACGGCGCGCAGCCGCTCCGCCGTCGGTTCGGGCAGTACTGCCGCCTCGCGCAGGAAGGTCTGCGCCGGTTCCGCGTCGCGGGTGGCGAGGCTGATCGGCTCGGGGCGGTCGGCGAGCGTCTTCTCCCAGTAGTCACGGTCGCGTTCGCTGCGCGGCGAGCCGGCGTAGGCCGCCTCGGCCTCGATCAGCGTGCGCAGCGGCGGGAAGCGTCCCTCGTCGAGCGAGGTGCCGGCGAGCATCGCCTCGTAGATCGCGGAGAGCCGCTGCCAGTAGATGACATAGCTGAACCCGTCGGAGACGAGGTGGTGGTTGAGAAGGCAGAAGAAGGTGCGGTCCTCAGCGAGGGTGAAGACACTCATCCGGAACAGCGGCACATGAGGCTCGGCCGCCAGCGGCAGGGGGACACGCAGGTCGTCCTGGATCGCCGCGTGTGCCGCCGCGGCCGGGTCCTCGGCCGTGCTGACGTCCGTGACGGTCAGCGGGAGCTCGGCCGGCGGCTCGATGAACTGCCAGGGTTCGCCGTCCACTTCGGCGAACCGGGCACGCAGACACTCCGACTCCTCCGCCAGGCGCGCGAGCGCGGCCCGGAAGACGTCCTGGTCCAGTGGTCCGCGGATGTCCCAGTAGATCGCGGTGTTGTACGTGGCCCCGCCGCCCGAGAGCTTCTCGTCGAACCAGATGTCCTTCTGGCCGGCAGTCAGGGGCAGGCCGCCCGTCTGATCATGAGTCATAGCAATCCCCTAGCGAAGGTCACCTGGTGCGCACGGTCGATCATTCGAGAAGGCGCTGACAGTGGGCTGACTTGTGTCGTCGCCGGCCGGAGCGGTCAGCCGCAGCCGCCCGCGTGCGCGTCCTCGACCGACCGGCCGAGGGCCACCGCACTGGCGGGTTCCGGGACGGCGGAGTCCGGGACGGCCCTGGACCGCAGATGCCCGACGAAGGCGTCGAGCCGGTCGATCCCCCAGAACCGGGTGTATCCGTGCACGAAGAACGGCACGCCGAACACACCGTCGTTGCAGACTTCCATCAGGATCCGGACCCCCTCGGCACGCAGCTGGGGATCGTCGCTCGCATCGGCGATCAGCCGCTGGTCGATACCGAGGCGGGAACCGATGTCCGCGATGGTCGCGCGGTCGCAGATGTCGCGCCCCTCGCCGAACCGGGCCTGGTACACGGCCTCGATGTACGCATGCCCGAGTCCCCGGTCGCGGGCGACCAGGTAGCCGAGGTGCGGCACCTCCCACACCGGGTCGCGATCGACCGGCCAGGTCACCTTCAGGCCCCTGGCCCTGGTGAGCCGCCCGACGTCCTGCAGGACGTACCGGTTCTTCTCGCGGGACATCTCCGAGTAGGGGAAACTGCCGCCCTGCTCGGCGAGTCGCCGGGCGCTGTGCGGATCCGGCTCGAAGAACGGGAGCCACTCCAACCGGTCGACGAGATCCGCGTGCCGGCTCGTCATCTCGCGGTGGGCGAGCCAGGAGTACGGGCTGCGCAGGTTGAAATAGAACCGAGGCGTCTTGTTCTTGGCTGCTGAGGCCATGGCGAATTCACTCCTGGTCGTGGGATGGGGAACGTGCAGGCCGGAAGCCGGGCCTCAAGAGCCGTGCGCTCAGACGACGAGGCCACCGTCGATTCCGAACACCTGCCCGGTGATGTACGAGGCGCGGTCGGACGCCAGGAAGGTCACCAGCTCGGCCACCTCCTCGGGACGGCCGAGACGCCCGAGCGGAATGCGTTCCGTCATCCTGCGCATGTGTTCTTCGCTGAGTTCGGAGAGCATGTCGGTGGCGATGTAGCCCGGCGCGACGGCGTTGGCACGGATGCCGTAGCGTCCGGACTCCTTGGCCAGCGCCTTGGTGAAACCGATGATCCCGGCCTTGGTCGCCGAGTAGTTGGCCTGCGTGGCATTCCCGTACACGCCCGCGACCGAGGACAGTGTGATCACCGAGCCGGCCCGGCGCTTCATCATCGCGAAGACGGCCGCCTTGCACAGGTTGTACGTGCCGTCGAGGTTGACCCGCAGTACGGCGTCCCAGTCCGCTTCCGCCATCATCACCAGCGGGTTGTCGCGCACGATGCCCGCGCAGGAGACCACGGCGTGCAGCGGACCGAGCGCCTTCTCACTGGCGCCGACGAAGGCGCGTACGTCGTCGTGGCTGCTCACGTCCACCTGTGCCGGGAACACACGGGCCCCTGCGGCGGTCGCCTCGGCGGCCACGGCGTCGGCGGCCTCCTTGTTCGCCTGGTAACAGAAGGCCACGTCGTAGCCCTCCGCGGCGAGCCGGGTCACCACATGACGCCCGATGCCTCGGGAACCGCCGGTGACCAGCGCGACGCGTCGTTCAGTTGCGGACATACGTGTTTCCTCTCCATGGGTACGGCTCGTGGGATGCCGGCGCGCAGCACGCCGGAGCCGGTCCGAGGGGAGGCCTGCCTGCCGCCTCCCCTCCACATCGGTCCCTCAGCCGCGCTCCGCGCCGCCGAGCACCGCGCAGCCGACGGTGCCGTCCCGGTCGATTCCGGTGACGAGGGCCGCTTCACCGGTACCGAGCCCGGAGGCGCCGGCGGTGGCGAGCACCGCGGCCAGCTGCAGGCTGGTCGAGGCGGCGGAGGTGTCCCCGAGCAGCGGCCGGCAGCGGACCCACTCCGGTTTCACCGCACCGAGCGCGTCATTGATCGCCGCCTCCTCCGCAAGGGCGAGTTCACCGCCCGCACCGAGCGGCGCGACCAGCCGGATGTCCTCGGGAGCCACGGCGGCCCGCGCCAGCGCGTCCCGTACGCAGTCGGCCAGCGCCTTTCCGGCATCGGCGCGTTCGCCGTACGCCCGGAAACGTGTCGCCAGCACCCGGGCGAGCGGCACACGGCCCGCGCCACGCGCATCTGCCGCCGTCTCCATGAGGAAGACGGCGCCGCCCTCGCCGAGCGGGGTCGAGCGCTCCTCGGCCGCGCGGCCGTGCCACTCCAGCCAGGCGCGCTGGGCGGAGTATTCCTCGGCCGCGCCGCACAGTACCCGCGTGCAGTGGTTGCCGCGGTGCAGCCGTACCGCGTAGCTCAGGGCCAGCAGCCCCGTCAGCCAGCCGCCCGCGACGGTGGTGTTGGGGCCCTTGATGCCATGCCAGATGGCGCTCTGGCCGGCTGCCCGGTTCATCACGGTGTTCGGGAAGCGAGCCGGGTCGACATGGTAGGGACGCTCGCCGGCCAGGGAGTCCCGGGTGAAGTCCATGATGCTCTGGACGCTGCCCGAGCCGGTGCCGAGCACCAGGCCGATCTGCTCGGGCCGCTCGGTGAGTTCGGCACCGCAGGACGCGAGGAGACGGCCGACCGCGGTGACGGCGATCGCGGTCACCCGGTCCATGGTGCGGGTGCCCTTCTTGCCCACGTACTCCGTCGCGGTGAAGCCGGGCACCAGACCGCACCGGTCGAACGGGCCGGGCCAGGCGTCGCGGTCGAGCGCATCGACGGCGCTGCGCCCGGCGCCGATGCCTTCGGTGAAGGGATCGCTGCCCACGCCGTAGGGAGAAACGGCCGACCAGGCGGAGAGAACCAGTTCGGACATCACACAGCCTCCCGGTACCGGCCGAGGATGAGCACGGCGTTGTTGCCCGCGAAGGCGAGCGCGTTGTTCTGGACCACGTTCAGTTCCGCGGCCCGCGCCTCGTTGGGTACGCAGTCCAGGCCGCACTCCGGGTCGGTCTCCCGGTGATTGATCGTGGGCGGAATGAAGCCCTCGGTGAGGGCGAGCGCGCAGGCGGCCGAGGCGAGCGCACTCGCGGCGCCCATGGAATGGCCGATCATGGACTTGATGGAGATCGTGGGCGGGGGCGTGGTGAAGACCTGCCGGATGGCCCCTGCCTCGGTGACGTCGTTGGCGCGGGTGCCGGTACCGTGCGCGGAGATGAAGTCGATGTCCTGGGGCTTCACCCCGGCGTTGCGGTGCGCGACCTCCATGCACCGGGCCAGGCTGTCCTGGTCGGGTGCGACGGGGTGGTGCGCATCGCAGTTGAGCCCGTAGCCGAGGACCTCGGCGTAGATCCGGGCGTCCCGCGCCAGCGCCGAATCCAGGCTCTCCATCAGCAGGATCCCGGCGCCCTCACCGGTCAGGATGCCCTTGCGGTCCTTGTCGAAGGGCTGGCAGACCTCGGGGGCGATCGTGCCGAGCCGGTAGAACCCGGTGAAGGTCTTGCGGCACACGGCGTCGGCACCGCCGCACAGTGCCACGTCGACGTCGCCTTCACGGATCGCGTCGTAACCGCTGCCGATGGCGTAGTTGCCGGCCGCGCATGCGGTGGGGATGGTGAGCGCCTCGACGTCCGTCAGGCCGAGCTCGCGGACGATGCCGCTGGACAGTCCCCCGGCCTGCGCCCTGCGTACGACGGTGGCCGGCAGGTGTTCGGGGCCGTCCTCCAGCTGGATTCCGACGAGCGTGTCGAGGTCCCGGGATTCCGCGTCGGTGGTACCGACAGAGACCAGCGACCTGCGCCGCCTGAATTCCTCCAGGTCCATGCCCGAGTCCTCGACCGCCATCCGAGCCGCGGCGACGGAGAACTGGGAGGCCCGGCCGAGCTCTTCGGGGTCGACGCGGTGGATCCACTGCGCCGGGTCGAAGTCGGTCACCTCGCATCCGTTGGCGTGCGCGAAACCCGTGGTGTCGAAGGCCGTGATCGGCTTGACCCCACTGCGTCCGGACCGCAGCCCGGCCAGGAAGTCCGTGACACCGAGCCCGATGCTGGTGACCGTACCGAGCCCGGTGATCACTACGCGGCGAGACCGCTGGTCGCTGTCGTACACCATGTGCTCCAGTCGTCCGGGCCGATACCTACTGGGACGCCTTCGCCGTCAGGGCTTCGCCCACGACAGCGACGACGCTGTCCAGATTGACCATGCGGGCCAGTTCGGCCTGGTCGATATCGATCCCGAACTCTCGCTCCAGCTGCGAGAGAATCTCGATGGCGCCCATCGAGTCGGCCTCGTGGTCCTCCTTGAAGCGGCTGGTGCCGGTCATGTCGTCCGGTTCGATCTCAAGGATGTCGCAGATGATTCCCTTGATCGTGGCGCGGCTGTCGGCGTCCACCTGGTTCGCTGTAGTCATGACGACGATGCTGGCGGACTGCCCTGACAGCGAACTGACAGATCCTCATGCGGCGGGTGACGGCAACGGCAGAAAGCGTCCCGGCTCGTTTACAACGGGATATTCTTTGATCCAACGCCAGTATCCGGAGAGGGTTCTGACGTATTTGTAGTGGTACCGCCGCACCGCTTCCACCAGTCGGTGCAGGGTGTCCTTGGCAAGCGCACCCCGGCGCCACACGAGCATCATCTCTATGCTGTGCGGCTCACGGATGGGTACCAATTTCACCTCGCGTGTGGCACCGGTGGGAGGCGTCAGAGCGACGGCGTTCGCGTCCTTGACCCAGCTCATCGCTTCCTGATAACCATCGACATAATGGAGCGCCTTGAGATCCCCCTGGCCCAACTGAGCCAGCACATGCCGCTCCACCTCGTGGAACCAGTGGTTCCCCGAATAACGGACCCAGTCGAGATCGGCCAATTGGGCCGTTTCCACGAACGGTCGACCGGCCAGCGAGTGCCGCATCGACACCGCGAGCAAAATCGGTTCCTGCACAATGACGGTGGAGTCCAGTTCCGGCTGCTGGACCAGTTCCGGCGTGACCGTCTTCGAGCACGCGATCATCGCAACGGTGAGTGACCCGCGGCGTATCGCTTCCACGGCGGCGGCAGGCGCAAGGGTCTCGGTCTCCACGTCCGCCGACGGTACGGCGTCCCGGATCGCCCCGAGCAGGGTCGGCGGAGTCCATTCGGTGTTCCCGAAACGCAACGTGCTCTCGGCGTATGTAGCGGCCGCCCCCCTCACCTCGTCCGCCTGCTCGACGAGCCGCGCCATCATGGGAATCAGGACGTTGCCCAGAGAGGTCGGAACGACGCCGGCCCTTGAACGGACGAAGAGGTCGCCGCCGAGCATCTTCTCGATCCGCCGTAACTGGGTGGTGAGGCTGGGCTGTGGAAGATTCAACCATCCAGCAGCCCGGGATATACTGCCGGTTTCGGCGATTGTGGACACGATCCGGGCGTGCCTCAGTTCGAGTTCCATACCCCTGTTATCTCATGACTTGATCGATGCCGCAGGCACAGAGATACAAGTCGGGAAACGATGAGCGGAGGAAGTCATACCGCTTGTCTGAAATCCAGACATGGGGCGGCTGAATATGAACGCCGCTCGCGATCACGCAGTCGACTCGACCAACCGCACCGGCTCACCGAACAAGGCGGCCATGTGACGCTCGCCCTCATAGGCGTCGCGGCCGTGCGCCATCCGCAGGTTGTCGAGCATCAGCAGGTCTCCGTCCTGCCACGGTTCCTTCATACAGGCGATCCGGTAGACCTCGTTGATGGTGTCGACCACCTCGACGGGGATGCTCCCTCCCTCTCCGTACGTCGTCCGGAACGGCAGGCCCTCCACTCCGTAGATCTCCTCCAGGTGCTCCCGGACGACCGGGTCGAGAGCCGACTCGTGCAGGAAGGCCGCCTGGTTGAACCAGACTCGCCGTCCGGTCACGGGATGGCGGAGGATCGCCGCGCGACGCTGGCGGGTCCGCAGGCCACCGCCCTCGGTCCAGGTGTGGTCGATGGCGTTGCCGGCGCAGTAGCCCGACACCGCCTCCCTGTCGTCGGTGCCGAAGGCTTCGTTCCAGGTATGGCCGAACTCCAGGTAGTGACGGGCCAGTTGCCAGCCCTCGCGCTCGAAGCGCGCGACCAGGGCGTCCGGCAGGAGCTCCAGGACGCGTTCCCCGTCGGCCACGGACCATCCGCCGCCCTGCTTCGGTGCGACGAGGCAGCCGAACAGGGCGATCGAGGGCACCACGGCGGCGTAGCTCAGTTCATGGTGCATGCAGAGCTGGTCCTCGGACGGCCACTCCGATGCGGAGTAGACGAAGTCGGGGTGGGCGACCCTGCTGGTGAACCCCTCGCGCTCGGCCACACCCGTCACGCCGATCGCTCGCGCCGCCGCGGCCAGATCGGCCGGCGATGCCATGTCCAGGCCACGTATCAGGAGTGCCCCGTGCCGGGCGACCAGGGCCCGGATCTCGGCCCCCGGCAGATCCGAGGCAGCCATGAATCCCAGGTCCTCAAGGCCGGGCAGCCGGAGCGTCGGTATGCGCCCCTCTGCCAGCGTAAGGTGCCATCCCTCCGGACCGGCCTCGACGGCTGCCGGTCCGCTGGTGATTGTCATCCCGATGCCTCCAGTGATGTACGGGCCGGCCGCGGCGACGACGAGCCGGGCGCGGGGCGTCCGGCTCGACCGCCGAGGTCAGGCCATCTGATGTGTTCTGAGATCCAGCAGGTTCGCGGCCTCGCTGAGGACCGGGGCCTTGGCCAGCTCCGCCGCACTCACCGTGTTGTCCAGAGCGATCACCACCCGCAGCAGGGCGAGCGAGGTCCCCCCGGCCTCGAAGAAGTGCGTCGCGCGGCCGATGCTCCCGACGGGAACCTTGAGGGCCTTGGCCCACAGTTCGGCGAGCCGGTGCTCGGTGGGAGTGCGCAAGGGTTCCAGCGGTCCGCCGGCCGTCTCGTCCGCCGGGTCGGAACCGGCGTCGGCCTGCAGGGTGAGCAGCTTGCGGTCGACCTTGCCGTTGGGTGTGAGCGGCAGCGTCTCCAACCGGTCGAACCGGCTCGGCAGCATGTAGGCCGGCAGGGAACGGGCGAGGACCGCGCGCACCTCCTCGGGCGAGATGCCCTCCGCCGCCGCGTAGAAGGCGATCAGGCGCTGGGCGCCGTGGCTGCCCGCGACCACGACGGCGGCATCGCGGACGCCGTCGACCCGCAGCAGCTGGTTCTCCACCTCGCCGATCTCGATCCGGAACCCCCGGATCTTCACCTGCGCGTCACGGCGGCCGAGGAACTCCAGGCGGCCGTCGGGCAGCCACCTCCCGAAGTCCCCCGAGCGGTAACGGCGCCCGCCGGGGCGGTGCGGATCGGGAAGGTAGGCGGCCCGCGTGCGCTCCTCGTCGTTGATGTAGCCCCGGCCGACGCAGACCCCGGAGAAGACCAGCTCTCCCGGCGACCCCAGGGGCACCGGCCTCAGCCTCTCGTCGACCACCGTCACGCGCACATTCCGCACCGGCCGGCCGAGCGGCACGGAGGCTCCGGCCGGGGGACGGTGCAGCACTTCGTGATTGGTGTCGTCCGACGTCTCGGTCAGACCGTAGGCGTTGACCAGGGTGACGTCGGGCAGCGTGTCGAACCACCGCTGCGTCAACTCCTTCTTGAGCGCCTCACCGGTCACCGAGACGCAGCGAAGGCTGGGCAGCGGCCGCGGCCGGCGGCGCAGGTGATCGAGGACCACCTCGACGTACGAGGGCACGAGTTGGGCCACTTCCACGTCGTTCTCGGCGATCAGCGTCACGAAGCGCGCGACGTCGAGGACGTCCCGCTGCCCGACGATGAGCGTACGGCCCCCCACGGCGAGAGCCGCGACGAGCTGCCACAAGGAGATGTCGAAGCACTGCGGGGCGGTCTGCGCCACCACGGTGCCGGCCTCGACCCCGAGGTCCTCGATCTTGGCCAGAAGGTGGTTGAGGAAGCCCTCGTGCTCGCACATCGCGCCCTTGGGCCGCCCCGTCGAACCGGAGGTGAAGTAGATGTAGGCGAGCTGGTCGGCGGCCACCGGCAGGGCCAGGTCCGCACCGGACTCCGGGCCCGTGTCCTGACCGATCAGGTCGGCGAGTACCTCTGACCGGACGTCTCCCAGCTGGGAAAGGGCCACGTCCAGGCTCGGACTCACCCCCTTCTGGGTCAGCACCTGGCGGCAGCCGCTGCGCGAGACCATGTCGGTGATCCGGTCGGCCGGGAACTGCGGCTCCACGGGGAGATAGACGCCGCCGGCCTTGAAGACCGCGAGCACCGCGGTCAGCCACTCCAGGTCGCGTTCGGTCACGACCGCGACCACGTCCTCGTCACGCAGGCCGTTGCTGCGCAGCATGCGGGCGACCCGGTTGGCCCGCCGGTTCAGTTCCCCGTAGGTCCAGGACCGGCCCTCGTGCACGGCTGCCACCGCGTCGGGGCGCACCCGCGCCTGCTCCTCGAAGAGTTCGTGGAACCGCAGGTCGGGCAGCACGCGCCGGGGGCCTGCCAGGCCCTCCCGCTGGAAGGCCTCCTCGGTCTCCGGAACGGGGTGCCACAGATGCTGAGCCGTCTCCGGCCCGGTGCCGAGCGCTTCCAGGGCCGAGAGCAGATAGCCGGCGATCCGGCCTGCCGCGTCGGCGTCCAACGCCTGAACACGGTGATTCAGTGACAGTTCGAGCCGGTCGCTTCGCAGCACCAGGCTCACGGCGAGGACCGTGTCGCTGTCGAGGTCCCCCGCGTCGACCGCGCGACCGGCCACCACGACGGTGTCGAACAGCGCTCCGGCACGGCGCAGTTCGGCCCGTATCCGGTTCAGCGACACCGTCTGGTGCTCTTCGGCGGCGGCTCGCACGACAGCGGCTTCGGCGAGGAGTTCCCGCCAAGGCCCCTGCCCCACGTGGACGGGACAGGGCAGCGGCTCGGCGGCCGTGTCCGCGGTGCCCTCCGGCAGGTATCCCATGACCACCGTCGGATCTCCGGTGACGGAAGCGAACACCCGGGCACAGGCGGCGATCAGCAGCGCGTCCAGGGGGACACCGGTACGACGGGCGAGTTCGAGCAGGGCAGCCGTCGTGCTGGGCGGCAGCAGGGTACGGCGTTGCCCGATCCGGTTCTGCGGACGTTCGTCGGCGCACCACTGCGGCAGGGGGGTGAAGTGGTTCCCGTCGAGAACTGCACGCCAGAACGCCTGTGCCTGCTCCTCGGAAGCCGCCGACCGCACTGACTGGTCCGCGGGTCCGTCCTGCCTGTCCGTCACGAGCCTTGCCCTCCTGGTGGGAGTCCGGCTCCGCCGGACATGAGTGGATGCCCGGCCGAGCCGGGTGTACGCCGAAGAATTCAGCCCGGTGCGCTTCCGTGACGTCAGGAGGGCAGACCGGAGGAGGCGGGGACCCGCCTGGGGCGGCCGAGCACCACGTCCTGCTTCAGGATCGCCTGGTAGGTGAAGTGCAGGGCGGGGCCGGGTTCCAGGGCCAGATCGTCGGCGAGGCGTCGGCGGGCTCCGTGGAACACCTCCAGGGCCTCCCGCTGCCGCCCGTGGCGGTAGAGCGCCAGCATCAGCAGCTCGCTCAGCCGCTCCCGCTCGGAGTGCTCGTTGGCCAACTGGCGCAGTTCGGACATGGAGATCCTCTCCGCGTCGACAGCCAGCTTCGCCGCGGTCAGGTCCTCGAACGCGGTGATACGGCGTTCCTCCAGGTGAACCGCCTGGATCCGGCAGCGTGCCGAGTCCCTGGTCTCCATCAGCGCGGGCCCGCGCCACAGGGCGAGTCCCTCTTCCAGCTTCGCAATCGCCGCGACGGGATGGTGCTGCAACAGGTCGGCGCCGGCGTCGGCAAGGACGAGGAACCGGTGCGCGTCCACCGCCTCGGGTGATACGTCCAGGACGTATCCATGGCTGTCGGTGCGGACGATCCTGTCGCCCGTCCGGCCGGTCACCGAACCCAGCAGCCGGCGCAGCCTGCTGACGACGGCCTGCAGGGCATTACGGGAATTGACCATCGGCTGGTCACCCCACAGCTCGTCCACGAGTTGATCGAACGAGACCGGAACCCGGGGAGACATGGCGAGGAGCGTCAGAACAGTGCTCGCTCGCTTCGACGCCACAGCGGACCGTCGTTCTCCGCAGGACAGAGTGAGCGCTCCCAGAACGTTGATGTCCACGGCGATAACCCCCGTAATCGGCGAGACTGGCATGGACCAGTTTTCGCCAGGTAACCCCAGCGGGGAAATATCACTTGCCCGGCCGCCACGGAGGCGGATGGTATGGCTCGGCCGGCCGGCGCCCGTCTCTGCCGCCCACGGCGGAGGTACCGCATATCCAGGACGCCGGACCGGCGGGGGATTTCCGGTCCGGCGTCCGCTCGGGGGCCCGACGGCTAGTACTGCTGGTGCATCTGAGCCGTCGGGACGGTGGCCGGCGCAGTGCCGGCCGGTGCGGGTACGGCGTTGCGCTGCGCCCGCCGCACCTTGCGGGAAGGCCACCAGCTCGCGTTGCCGAGCAGGATCAGGGCGCTCGGCAGGATCATGACCCGGATGACGAAGGCGTCGAGCAGGACCGCCACCGCGAGGCTGAAACCGATCTGCTTCATCTCGGCCAAGTGCAGGAGCATGAAGCTGGCGAACACCGTGACCATCACGACCGCAGCGCTGGTGACCACCTTGGCGGACTTGCTGATCCCTTCGATCACCGCCTGCCGGGTGGGCACCCCCCGCAGCGCTGCCTCCTTGATCCGGCTGACGACGAAGACCTGGTAGTCCATCGAGAGCCCGAAGAGGATCACGAACAGGAACAGCGGCACCCTGGAACCGATCGCGTGCGTCGCGCTGCTCTCGAAACCGAACACCGTGGACGCCCAGCCCCACTGGAAGAAGGCGACCACCAGGCCGAACGACGCCCCGACGGACAGCACATTGAGCAGCACGCCGAGCAGGGCGATGGCCGCCGAGCCGAACACGAACAGGGTCAGCACGAAGGTCAGCAGCAGCAGGAATCCGACGACCACGGGCAGCTTGCTGTTCTGGTGTGCCAGATAGTCGGCGTCCTGGGCGACGGGCCCACTGACGTGGAACTCGGTGTCCGGCACCTTGCCGAGCGTGGCCGGGAGATAGTTCTCGCGCAGTTCCTTCAGCGATCCCGAGGCCTGCTTGGAGCTCAGGTTGAAGGGCACGGACAGGTTCATCACGCTGATCCGGTGGTCCGCGGTCGACACCACTTCGGGCTGCTTCTTGGAGAACATCGGGTCGGCCTTGGCCCGTTCGGCCAGGTCGGTCAGTGCCGAGCGCACCTGCGCCGTGTGTCCGGCGTCGGTCTTCACGACGACCCAGTGCTCGGCGAGCAGGTCGGGGAATGCCGCGTTGAGCCGGTCGAAGACCTTCATCTCCGGGATCGACCGGGAGTGGGTGGCGACGTTCAGCACGCGCAGATGCATGCCGAACGCGGGCAGCGCGAGGCCGATCATGACCAGCACCGACACCACGAGGGTGCGCACCGGATGGTTCCTGGCAGGGCTCAGCAGCGCGGACGAGAACCGCCCGGCCTGGTCGGTCTTGGGCCGCTTGACCCGCTTGCCGCGCCGGGCCGCGCGGGCGGCCTTGTTGTCCAGGCGCTGACCGATCTTGACCAGCAGGGCCGGCAGCACGGTCATCGAGCTGAGGACCGCGACCAGGACGACCACGATCGTACCGATGGCCAGCGACGAGAAGATGACATCGGTGGCGAGGAAGAGGGTGGCGGTGGACAGTGCCACCGCGAGGCCGGAGACCGTGATCGCCCGGCCCGAGGTCGCGGCGGCGATTCCCACCAGGGCCCTCGGGGTGAGCCGGCCGTCGGCAAGGGCCCTCTCCTCCCGTTCCCGCTTGAGATAGAAGAGCGTGTAGTCGACGCCGACCGCCATGCCGATCAGCATGATGACGCTCTTGCCGACGCCGGCGTCGGGCACCAGATGGGAGATCAGCTGGGACAGACCCATGGAGGCGCCGATCGAGGAGACCGCGAGCAGCAGCGGCACACCGACCATGATCAGCGACCCGAACACGACCAGCAGGGTGATCAGGGTGACCGGGAAGGTCCACTTCTCCGAGGTGGCGAGGTCGTCGTCACGCGACTTGTCCAGGGCCCGGTCGACCGAGGCGTCTCCGGTCTCCTCGACCCGCAGGTCCGGGTGCCCCTTCTGAACCTCGGCGGTCTGCTCCAGCAGCGGATCGATGTGCTGCGGAGCCTCCAGCCGGGGGCCGTTGACGGTCACTTCGACCATGAGCATCCGGCCGTTCTTCGACCGCACCGGATCGGCGACCTTGAGGACTTGCGGTAACCGCTTCATCCGGGCTGCGACGTCCTGTGCGGCGCTCCGGGCCGCTGCGCCGACCTGCCCGCCGGACGGATCAGTGATCATGATCCGTTCGGCAGCTTTGTGCTGCAGCTTCCCCTCCGCCGCGATGGCTTCGGCCTTGCCGGCCTCGCCGACCCAGAAGTCCTTGTCGCCGGCGTTGTGCGTGCCGACGGCGCCTCCCAGGACAAGACAGAGAGCGACAAAGACGAACCATCCGACGATGGCCCGCCAGGGGTGCAGCGCACTCCAGGTCGCCACCCTCACGGTAAGTGGCCGTTTCCTCACTGCCCAACTCCTTAGCGGTAGTCACTCTTACCCAACGGGTGTAAGTCAGAAATTACAGGTGCAGCTCTGGACCGTCAACCGTAAGCTCCCGCCGAGTCGTCCACCGAGTCGTCCGCCGGACACGACGCGGCCCCTGTCACCTGCGGGGCAGGCGACAGGGGCCGCGCGAAGAGCGAGCAGGACCGGGCCTGATCGCGGGGCATCAGTGCGCCCGGATCGAACCAAGGTCCAGTGCGTGAGCTCCGTAGATGTCGCTCACCCAGTTGCTCTGGTACAGGGAATCGAGATAGCGCTCACCGAGGTCCGGAGAGATCGCCACTGCCGTGGGAGCCCTGCCCTCCCGGTGCTCGGCCAGCCAGCCGAGCGCGCCCGAGATGACGGTTCCGGTCGATCCACCGAGCAGGAAGCCGCCTCCGGCCAGCCGGTGGGCGACACGGATCGCGTCGATCTCCGGCACATGGACCACATCGTCCACGTACGAAAGGTCCAGCAACTGCGGCCGCACACCGGACCCCAGGCCCGGGATCATCCGAGGCGCGGGCGGTCCGCCGAAGGTGACGGAACCGACGGCATCGATGGCGACCACGGTGACCGGACGCCCCGAATCCTTGAAGTATCTGGCGCAGCCCATCAGCGTCCCGGTGGTGCCCGCACCGACGAACAGCACGTCGAGATCCGGGAAGCGTTCGGCGATGGCCGGCGCCGTGGTGCGGTAGTGGGCGCGCCAGTTGCACGGGTTGGCGTACTGGTTGAGCCACAGACAGCGGCTGTCGGACGCGCACAGCTGCCGGACGTAGTCGATCCTGGCGCCGAGGAACCCGCCCTCGGGGTCGGGGTCGGTGATCATGTGCACCCGAGCGCCCATGGCTTCCATCAGCCGTCTGGTGTTCAGGTTGCAGCGGGTGTCCGTCACACACAGGAACTGGTAGCCCCGGCTCGCCGCGATCATGCTCAGGGCGACACCGAGGTTCCCCGACGACGACTCGACGAGGATCGAGTCCGGTGTCAGGACGCCCTTGCGTTCGGCGTCGGCAATCATCTCCGACGCCGCCTTCAGCTTGATCGATCCGGCGAAGTTGAAGCCCTCGCACTTCAGGTAGAGCGGCGCGTCGAACACACTGCGCAGGTCCACATAGAGGTCGTCCACATGGAAGTCCTCAGGCACGGAGATCACTGGCACTTGGGCCTCCTGCCCTCAGGAACGACCGCTGGTCGTGCCTCGCCCATACCTGTCCACCTCGTGGAAGAAGCCCTCGATCACCTGGGCCTCGCCACGCCTCAGCACCTCGTCGTACACGTGCTTGCCGACCGCGAGATCGAGGACCCCGAGCCCGAACGGCGAGAAGATCACCGGGCGGTCCGCCGGGATCTCCACCTTCCCGGCCAGCACGTCGTACAGCGTTCCGTCGATGAACTCCCGGTTCCCGGTGAGCTTCTCGGTCAGGTGGGGCGACGTGTCGGCCTTCAGGCAGTGCTCGACGTCATCGAGCACATTCGCCGAGGCCAGCAGGATCTCGGGGGCCAGATCGCGCAACGAGACGTTGAGGACCAGCGGGTTGTGTGCGAACCAGCCGGGCTCGTGCACATGCGGAGCCGCCGCGACGGTCGCGAAGACCACCAGGTCCGAGGAGCGGATCAGATCCTCGGCGCTGTCGTGGACCGTGATCCGGCCGCTCTCACCCGAGCCCTCCAGATATGCGCGGAAGTCCCCCGCGTACGCGGCGGACAGATCGTGCACACCCACCTCGTCGAACTGCCAGCCGGCGCCGGAGAGATAGGTGTGTATGTGGCGGGAGATGAACCCCGTACCGATGAACCCGACCTTCTTCGGCCGGGCACGCCCCGAGGCACGGGAGAGCCGGTCCGCGGCGAGCGCCGCGGAGGCCGCCGTACGAGCGGCGCTGATGATCGAGCTCTCCAGACACGCCAGGGGGTAGCCCGTGTCGTAGTCGTTCAGCACCAGTACCGCGGAGGCCCGCGGGATCCCCGCTTTCACGTTCTCCGGGAAGCTGGAGATCCACTTCAGCCCGTCGACCCGCGTCCCACCGCCGAGGGAGGCCGGCAGCGCAATGATGCGGGCGGAGGGGCGGTCCGGGAATCGCAGGAAATACGACGGCGGGTTCACCGTGTCACCTTCGCCGTGCACCCGATAAGCCGCCTCCACCAGATCAATGGTGCGCTGCTCATGACCGGTCAGAATGCTGTGCACCTGCGAGCCAGGGATCACAGCGAACGGCGGAACAAGTTCTTCCTTCGTCATCCACAACTCCATTGCAATGGGAGGGCGGAGCGATTCCCACCCGATAACCCTGTTCGCATGGTGCCCATTGCCGCTGACAGCGGACTGACGTCTCTGCAGGGAACCCGGATCCGACGGTCGCTCGACCCCCTCCAAGGGGCCCCACCTGCGCCCTTCAGTCATCACTTAATCATCTACCCGGCGATTTGGCCAACTCCTAGGCTCAGTACTTGGTGGCGCCACCCAAAGTGTTTCAACGCACCGGGAAAGCCATCGAATTCCGCAACTCGTGGAGCTATCGAAGGAGTCGTCAATGCTGAACAAAGTCGTGATCGTGGGCGGCGGAACAGCGGGATGGATGACGGCCTCGTACCTCAAGGCCGCGTTCGGAGAGCGAATACAGGTCACCCTCGTCGAGTCGGGCAAGGTCGGTGCCGTCGGAGTCGGCGAGGCCACCTTCAGCGACATCCGTCACTTCTTCGAGTTCCTCGGGCTCAAGGAGAAGGACTGGATGCCGGCCTGCAACGCCACATACAAGCTCGCCGTCAGGTTCGAGAACTGGCGCGAGCAGGGGCACTACTTCTACCACCCCTTCGAGCAGATGCGCTCCGTCAACGGCTTCCCCCTGACGGACTGGTGGCTGCAGCAGGGACCGACGGACCGGTTCGACAAGGACTGCTTCGTCATGGCCTCGGTCATCGATGCCGGCCGCAGCCCGCGCCGGCTCGACGGCACGCTCATCGACCAGCCCTTCGACGAGGGCGCGGACGAAATGCAGGGCCTGACGATGTCCGAGCACCAGGGGAAGACCCAATTCCCCTACGCCTATCACTTCGAGGCCGCGCTGCTCGCCAAGTATCTGACGAAGTATTCGGTGGAACGCGGCGTCCAGCACATCGTCGACGACGTCCAGCAGGTGAACCTGGACGACCGCGGCTGGATCAGCGGCGTCACCACGGCCGAGCACGGCGACATCACCGGCGACGTGTTCATCGACTGCACCGGCTTCCGCGGCCTGCTGCTGAACAAGGCGCTGGAGGAACCGTTCGTCTCCTACAAGGACACGCTGCCCAACGACAGCGCGGTGGCCCTGCAGGTCCCGATGGACATGGAGCAGCGCGGCATCCTGCCGTGCACCACCGCCACGGCACAGGACGCCGGCTGGATCTGGACGATCCCGCTGATGGGCCGGATCGGCACCGGGTACGTCTACGCGAAGGACTACCTCTCCCCCGACGACGCCGAGCGGAGGCTGCGGGAGTTCGTCGGTCCCGCGGCGGCGGACGCCGAGGCCAACCACATCAAGATGCGGATCGGCCGCAGCCGGAATTCGTGGGTCAAGAACTGTGTGGCCATCGGTCTTGCCAGCGGATTCGTGGAACCGCTGGAGTCGACCGGCATCTTCTTCATCCACCACGCCATCGAACAGCTCGTCAAGAACTTCCCCGGCGCGGACTGGAATCCCACGCAGCGCGATCTCTACAACAAGTCGGTCGCCCATGTCATGGACGGCGTACGGGAGTTCCTGGTCCTGCACTACGTCGCGGCGAAGCGAGCGGACAACCAGTACTGGCGGGACACCAAGACCCGGGTGATTCCCGACGCGCTCGCCGAACGCATCGAGACCTGGAAGACCCAGCTCCCGGACTCCGAGACGATCTTCCCTTACTACCACGGTCTGCCCGCGTACTCGTACATGTGCATTCTGCTCGGCATGGGGGGTATCGACCTGCAGCCGTCCAAGGCGCTCGCGCTGTGCGACGGCTCGGCCGCCGAGCGGGAGTTCTCGGAGATCAGCGCAAAGACGCAGCGGCTGATCGAGGTGCTGCCCAAGGCGTACGAATACTTCGCCCACCAGCGCTGAGCGGACGGCAGACCGAGAAATGGAAACGCTGGGAAGGCATGCCCTGGACCTCGCGCCGGACGTCGTCCACGCCGCAGTGGCACTCGCCTTCATCCTGCTGATCGCCATGGCGGGCAGGGCCGCTGCCCGGATGCTGCGCCAGCCCGAGGTCATCGGGGAGATCGTGACGGGGCTGCTCGCCGGTCCCGCCGCGATCGCCCTGCTCGGGCGGGACACCTTCGGGACGGTACTGCCGGGCTCCGTGCTCGACCTGCTCAAACTTGTCTCCAAGGCCGCGGTGGTGCTCTTTCTGGTCGGCCTGGCCCACAAGCTGGGATCCGGTCCCGGCAGGCCTCCGCGCCGGAGCACGGCGTGGGTGGCGGCCGGCGCCCTTGTGCCACCGCTGCTGACGGGCATGGTCCTGGCCGCACTGGTCCTGCTCTTCGACGACACCGCGGCGCGCGGCAGCGCCCCCTTGCCCGCGTTCGTCCTGATGGTCGCGGTGTCGATGTCCATCACGGCCGTTCCCGTCATGGCCCGGATCCTGCACGACCGGGGGATGACGCAATCGGCCGCGGGCCGCACGGCGCTGGCCGCAGCCATCCTCATCGACGCGGTGGGCTGGCTGCTGCTCACGGTGGCCATCGGTCTCGGCAACGGCAACCTCACGGGTTCGCTGCACTCCGTCCGGGCACTCGCGTTCGGTGCGGTGTGCGCACTGGCCGTCCGTCACACACTGCGCAGCCGGGTCGCCCGGCGCGCCTGTGTGCGGCGGCCCCGTACGGTGGCGGTGCTGCTCGGCGCCACGACCCTGGGGGTCGCTCTCACGATGGAGCACCTCGGCATGACAGCGATTCTCGGTGCCGCCCTGGTCGGCCTGTCGATCCCGGCGGACGAACAGGCCCCCTGGGAACGGACGGTGGCCATGGTCTCGCACGTGGGCAGCGCCCTCGCGCCGGCGTTCTTCGTGGTCACCGGGATCACCGTGCTCACCGGCTCGTTCGCCGACATGTCATGGCAGCTGCCGGTCTCTGCCGTCGTGCTCGGCTGTCTGGGCAAGGGGCTCGGCGGGTATCTGGGGGCGCGTCGCGGCGGCCAGCCCGGGAGTGCGGCACGCCGGATCGCCGTCCTCATGAACACCCGAGGACTCACCGAGCTGATCGTCCTGCAGGCGGGTTTCAGCGCCGGGATTCTGACGGCGCCGATGGTCCTGGCCCTGATCGTGATGGCGCTGACGACAACAGCCCTGACGGGGCCGCTGCTGAGCCTTCTCGACCAGCGGGAAGCCGTCCACCTGACGTCCGAAACGGTTGCCGTGGCAACAGAAAGCAGTGTCCGATGACCGATCGCACCCTGAACCTCGGTGCGGAGGCCGACAAGGCGACACCCGACGGCTTCCGGACGATGATGAGCGGCTTTCCCAGCGGCGTCAGCGTGGTGACCACCACGGGCGGCGACGGAGCGCCGCGGGGTATGACGTGTTCCTCGGTGTGCAGCGTCTCGCTCGACCCCCCGACCCTGCTGGTGTGCCTGCGCAAGGGCAGCCCCACCCTCGAAGCGATCATCGAGCGGGGCGGCTTCGCGGTGAATCTGCTGCACGAAGGCGCACGCGAGGTGGCGGAGCTGTTCGCCTCCGGCGCCCCCGACCGATTCCACCGGGTCGCGTGGGAGCAGGCGGCGGACGCGGCAGGACCGCATCTGGTCGGCGACTCGCACACCGTCGCGGACTGTGACGTGGTCATGAGCCAGCCGACCGGCGATCATGTCACCGTCTTCGGCGAGGCTCGCCTGATCACCCACCGGCACGGCCGTCCGCCGCTTCTCTACGGGCTGCGGCAGTTCCACTCCTGGCCCCGTATCTGACACCGCGTCACCGAACGAACAGCGCCGCCCGGCCCGCCCCTTCCCCCGAGGGGCGGGCTTTCGTACGGCTGCACACCTTTGACGGCGCGTACCGTCATGTGTAAGTTTCGACTTACACACCCGGACGCTCGGAGAGGGTGAGCCATGACAAGCGAGGATCTGCTGGCAGTTCTCGCTGCCATCGGGCACCGGCAACGCCTCCGCGCCGTCGCGGAACTCGCTGACGGCCGGTTGTACGTCAGCGAGTTGGCCAGGCGCCTGGAGATGTCCCGGCCGCTGCTCTACATGCATCTGGAGCGTCTGGAGAAGGCCGGTCTCGTCGTCGGGAACCTGGAGCTGTCCCAGGAGGGCAAGGCGCTGAAGTACTTCGAACTGGCATCGTTCGACCTGCACTTGAACATCGATCTGATCGTCAGGGCCGTCGCAGAGGACACGGCAGAGCACGACCGAACAGAGGGGACCGCCACATGATCGGCGCTGTCATCACCATCGCCATCATTCTGCTTGTCGTCGGTGGCATCACAGGAAGCGTCGTCGCCTACTTCAGGCTGCTGCGACACCGTGCCGACGCCGCCGCCATGGCCGGATACCGGAAGCTGGCCGAGGAGGTGACCGCCGCCCAACTGGCTCTGCAGGGGCAGTTGGGGGCGCTCGACAAGCGGATCCAGGCGGTCGAGGGTCTGCTGCGGAGCGTCGGATGATCGCGCTGGAACCCGGCCGGCGGCTGCCGGTGCGGCGCCACCCGTTGCGGATGCTGCTCTCGGCCGCCCCCTGGCACGCCACGGGCTATCTGGCCAGCTATCTGGTGACCGGCCCCGCGCTGTTCGCCGTCGCGACGGCCGCCGTCCTCCTCGGGGTGGTGTTCATGCAGTTCACCCTCACCGTGGCACTGACCGTCGGCTCGGCCTGGGTCGTACGCTGTTGCGCCCAGGTCGAGCGGGGCCGGGCGGTACTGGTCGACCGGCCGATTCCGTACGCCTATCAGGAGCCCCCGAAGCCGGGCCTGGTGGAGCAGCTCAAGGCCCGCTGCGGCGACCCCGCGTTCTTCCGGGACTGCGTCTGCCTGGTCGTCCTGTTCCCGTTCCTCCTGCTCCTCGATCTCCTCACCCTGGTGGTGTGGCTGCCGCTCCTCGCCGGTGTCTCCCTGCCGCTGTGGTTCTGGACCATCACCTCCCGTCAGCCGGACGGCAGCCTGATCAACGGTGTATGGATCGGCGGGCCCGACGACGGCGACCCCGGCCTGTGGATCGACAGCTGGCCCGCCGCCCTGACCACGGCGGTGATCTGCCTCGCCCTCGCCCTGTGCGCCTCCTACCTCGTCGTCGCCGCCGCCCGGCTGCATCTGACCGTCACCCACCGTCTGCTCCGCCCGCCCCCCGACCCTCTGGCACAGATCAAGCGGATCCTCGCCGAGCCCGGTCCTCTTGCGCGCGCGGCGGCCGACCCGCGGCACGCCCTCACCACGAGCGAAGGACACTGCCCATGAAAGCGACGCCGAGCGTGCTCACCGAGGACGTCGTACACCTTCAATCCGTACGCAGGATCTACGGCAGATCGAAGAACCAGGTGGCCGCCCTCGACGGCGTGACCATCAGCCTCAAGCGGGGCACCTTCACCGCGGTGATGGGGCCCTCCGGGTCCGGCAAGAGCACCTTCCTGCACTGCGCGGCCGGACTGGACCGCCCCACCTCCGGGTCGGTGGTTCTCGACGGCATCGACCTCTCGCCGCTCAAGGAGCGCGAGTTGACCGAGTTACGTCGCGAGCGGATCGGCTTCATCTTCCAGGCGTTCAACCTGCTTCCCGCGCTGAACGTGGTGGACAACGTCACCATGCCGCTCAGGCTCGCAGGCCGCCGGCCCAAGAAGGCCGCGGTGGACGAGGTACTGGAGCGCGTCGGCCTGGCGGCGCGGCGCACCAACCGTCCCGGCGAGCTCTCCGGCGGGCAGCAGCAGCGGGTCGCCATCGCCCGGGCGCTGATCACGAAACCCGCGGTGATCTTCGGTGACGAACCGACCGGCGCCCTCGACACCTACGCCGCCCGCGAGGTGCTGACGCTGCTGCGGGAGGCGGTCCGGCACGCGGGGCAGACCATCGTGATGGTCACCCACGACCCGGTGGCCGCGTCGCATGCCGACCGCGTGCTGTTCCTCGCCGACGGACAGTTCGTCAGCCAACTGGACCGCCCGACCGCCGACCAGGTGGCCGAGCGCATGACACACCTCGGCGCCTGGGGCCTGGACTCGGCCGCGGTGCGGGCCGGACACGGGGTGTCCCGGTGATCGGAGTCGCGCTTCGCACCCTGCGGTTCCACAAGGGCGGATTCATCGCCTCCTTCATCGCGCTGTTCTTCGGCGCCACGATCGTGATCGGCTGCGGCGGGCTGTTCGAGACCGGTCTGCGCAGCGACGCGCCCCCACGGCGGCTGGGCGGCGCCCCGATCGTGGTCACCGGCGACCAGAGCCACCCCGGCACCCACGGGGAGTACGTCTTCTCCGAACGCCTCCGCCTGGACGCCGGACTCGCCGGCACGATCGGTGCGGTGCCCGGGGTCTCCCGCGTCCTGCCCGACGTGTCGTTCGACGCGACCGTGCTGCGGGACGGCGGCAAGGGGTCCGCCGCCCGGGTCACGGGCCACGGCTGGTCCTCCGCCCTGCTCGCCCCGTACCGGATCACCGACGGCACCGCGCCGTCCGGGCCCGGCCAGATCGCGCTCGACGCGCGGTTCGCCGCGCGGGCCGGTCTGAACCCCGGCGGACGGGTCGAACTCCTGGCCGGCGGTGGCGTCGAGCGGTTGAAGGTCACCGGCCTGGTCGGCGGCTCCGGCGCGGACAACGCCGTCTTCCTCTCCGACCGGGCGGCCGCACAGGCCGGCGGACGCCCCGGCAGGGTCGACAACCTCGGCGTGCTCACCGAGCCCGGCGCCGACCTCGGCCGCGTCGTACAGGACATCGAGAAGGCGGTGGAGGGCAAGCCCGTCACCGTACTCACCGGGGACAAGCGCGGCTGGGCGGAGAACCCCTCCATCATCACCGACGGCACCAAACTGGTCACCCTCGCCTCGGTGTTCGGCGGCCTGTCCGCGATGGTCACCGTCTTCGTGGTGTCCAGCACCATGGGTCTGTCGATCCAGCAACGGCAGCGTGAGATGGCCCTGCTCCGGGCGATCGGCACCACGCCCGGCCAACTGCGCAGGATGATCCTCGGCGAGACGCTGTTCGTCGCCCTCATCGCCACCGCGCCGGCCTGCTACCCCGGTCCCCGCGTCGGACGCCGGCTGCTCACCGCCTTCGCCGACGGCGGCGTGGTGCCCGACACACTGGCGTACCGGGCCGGCTGGATACCGATGGTGACCGGCGTGGGCGCAGCGCTGCTCACCGCGCTCGGCGCAGCCTTCATCTCGGCGCGGGGCGCGACACGTACCCGGCCCACCGAGGCACTCGCCGAGGCCTCTCTGCAGCGCAGGTGGTTCAGCATCCCCCGACTGGTCTTCGCGCTGCTCTTCCTCGGCGGTGGCACCGCGCTCGCCCTGGTCACCGCGCACCTGGACGGCCCCATGGCCGGCAGCACCGCGACCCCGGCGGCGATGCTGTGGACGGTCGGGTTCGGACTGCTCGGTCCCGGCCTCGCCAAGGTGATCGCAGCGGTGCTCCACTGGCCTGTGCGCGTGGTGACGGGACTGTCCGGCCGCCTCGCCACACTCAACGCGAAGGCACGCACGAGCCGTATGGCCGGAGCCGTGATGCCGGTCATGCTGGCCACCGGCCTGGCCACCGCGCTGATCTACCTGCAGACCACCCAGTCCAGGGGGGCGCAACAGGCGTTCGACGACAACATGCGGGCTGATCTCGCGGTCACCTCCGTCTCCGGTGGCCTGCCGCTGTCCCTGGTGGACACGGTCAGGAAGCAGCCCGGGGTGGCGGCCGCCTCCGCCCAGGTCTCCAGCCTCGGATACCTGGAGCCGAGGACGCCGCCCACACAGTCCGAGATCGACGAGGGGGACTTCGAGCCCACTGAGATGCCGTTGCAGGGTGTCACCTCCGAAGGAGTGGCCGGCACCACGGCCTTCCGTGCCAGGACCGGCACTCTCACCGCGCTGCACGGCAACACCGTCGCGCTGCCCGCGTCGAAGACCGACGGGCACAAGCTCGGCGACGAGGTACCGATGCGGCTGGGCGACGGTACGGAGGTCCGTCTGGAGCTGGTCGCCACCGTCGGCGCGCGCCGCGGCTACGAGACCGCGCTGGTGCCCGCCTCCCTCCTCGTTCCGCATACCGATTCCGGTCTCGTTCCGCAGATCACGGTGAGTGCCGCCCCCGGGACCGATCCCGCCCGGCTGACGCGGACCCTGTCGGCACTGGCCGACGCGCACCCCGGTCTGGACGTGCTTCCCCGGGCCGCGGTCAGCGCGGTGCACCAGGACGAGGACGACACGCAGGCCTGGATGGCGTACATGGTGCTCGGTGTGGTGATCGCCTATTCCACGATCGCTCTCGTCAACACCCAGGTCCTCGCGACCACCGAGCGACGGCGCGAGTTCATGCTGCAGCGGCTCATCGGGGCCACCCGGCGGCAGGTGCTGCGCATGATGACCGTGGAGGCGGCCCTGGTCGCGGTCGCCGGCATCGTGCTCGGGGTACTGGTCGCGGTGCTGACGCTGGTGCCGCTGAGCCTCAGCGTGCTGGGCTCGCCCGTGCCGGACGGCTCGCCGTGGATCTTCGCCACGGTCGTGACGGCTGCCTTCGCCCTGACGCTGAGCACCACGCTGCTGTCGGCGATGCTCGTCCTGCGCAACCGGCCGAGCGGGATGGTGGGCATCCGCGAGTGACGCGGCGCGGGGCGCTCGGCAGGGAATCCCCGGCCGAGCGCCCCGTGGTCTTCTCCCCGTGGTCTTCTCCCCGTGGTCTTCTCCCTACATGCCACAGGTACGTCGCAGGCGTGCGGATGACGAGGCATGCTGGATGACCTGTCGGCCGGTTCGGGCGGCCAGGGCGGGACGGGGCGCCTCGGCCACCGCGCCCGCCCTCGACGTGGAGCGCGACGGCAGACCGTCCAGCAGGGCCAGGCCCAGCGGGCTCACCGTGTGCAGTGCGGTGTTGCGGATACGGCGGGTGGTGATCAGGCCCGTCTGGCGCAGCACCGTGGCGTGCTGGCTGGCGCCGGCCGCGGAGATGCCGAGCCGGTCCGCGAGCTGGCTGGTCGTGCAGGTGGTCCGCAGCACCCGCAGGGCGGCCGCCCTGGTCTGGCCGACCAGAGCGCCCAGCGACTGGGTGCGGTCGTCGGGCGCGTCCCACAGGCCCGCGGCCCGTCGGGCGTCCGGCGGCGCGGCGAACGCCAGAACGAATTCCCCGCGCTCGCAATGCTTCCCGGTGAGCTGGGCCGGGCGGTGGTTGAGGAACACGGAGGGGACGAGCACGATGCCGCGTCGTTCGAGATGGACGTCCTCATCCGGGCCGCCGGGAATCTCCAGCCGCTGGGAACGCCACTTGGTCCCGGGGTGCAAAGTGGCCAGCAGCAGCTCCACCCCGCCACCCATCACCACCCGGCGGCGCGCTTCGCATTCGGCCTCCAGATAGGCCAGCATCCGGTCCCAGTACGGCGCGACCGCCACGCGCCAGACCGCCGACAGACCCGTGGTGTCGCGGTGGGGCGGCATCTGCGCCATCAGGGGCATCTGGTGTGCCGCCCCGCGGGCCGCGCGGTCCTCGGCACGCTCGATCAGCCGCAGCAGCGCCTCGGGATCACTCTCGACGCCCCTGCCCCTGGAGCGCAACGGTGACCCGGAGGGCAGCTGTTCAGCGACCTGCCGGCTCCATCGGACGTACGGCGGTCCCACCGGCCGTCCGAACAGGCCGGACGCGAAGGCGGCTTCGACGAGCGGCCCGGCGGTCGTCTCCAGCCGGGTCCTGGCGATGTCGGCCGCGGTGAAATGAATTCTCTGCATGAAGAACTCCCCCGTACCCGTTTTCAGTTGATCCTCAGGCTATGAGGATCAACTGAACCCGGCCAGGGCTGCGCCTGGTTCCCTGGTCGCTCGTCCGCCCCCGGAGCGGGGCGGTGGGGGATTCAGCGAACCTCGGCACCAAGGCGTGTTCAGGCGGACTGGCCGGTGAGCGTCACGAAGACGTCGTCGAGGGTCGGTCTGCGCAGCGCGAAGTCGACCGCTTCCACACCCTCCTGCCGCAACGCGGAGGCGGCGTTCGCGATACCGGTCATGCCGTCGCCCAGCACGATGGAAACGCTGCGACTGTCCGGGTCCACGGACGGTTCGTCCGCCGAGATCCGGCGCAGCGCGGTGACCGCGGCGGACACCTCGTCCGGGCGCGCCACCACGATCTCCAGGCGTTCCTCGCCGACCTTCCGCTTGAGCTCGTCCGGGGTGCCTTCGGCGATCACCCGGCCCGAGTCGACGACGGCGATCCGGTCGGCGAGGGCATCGGCCTCGTCCAGATACTGGGTCGTCAGGAGCACGGTCACCCCGTCCGCCACCAAGGCCCGGACCGCGCTCCACAGCGCCATCCGGCTGACCGGGTCGAGCCCTGTGGTGGGCTCGTCGAGGAAGAGCACCGACGGTGTCGTGACCAGGCACACCGCCAGGTCCAGGCGCCGCCGCATGCCACCCGAGTAGGTCCCCACGGGCCGGTCCGCCGCATCCGCCAGATCGAACCGGTCGAGGAGCTGCGACGCACGCCCCCGCGCGGCGCGCCTGCCGAGATGGAGCAGTGAACCGATGAGAACGAGGTTTTCGCGGCCCGTGAGGAGTTCGTCCACCGCCGCGTACTGGCCGGCCAGGCCTATCCGTCGACGTACTTCGTGCGGCTGGCGCACCACGTCGAACCCGGCCACTTCGGCGCGCCCCTCGTCCGGTTCGACCAGAGTCGCCAACGTACGCACCGTGGTCGTCTTGCCTGCCCCATTGGGGCCGAGCAGGCCGAGCACCGTACCGCCGGCAACGGCGAGGTCGACTCCCGTGAGGGCCTCGTGCTGCCGGTAGCGCTTGCGCAGCCCGTCCGCCTGAATCGCCATGCTCACAGTTGGTCCTCCGACATCCAGGCGAATCGACGGATACTCAAGAGACCTGTGTGCCGGAGGCCTCGCGCAGACTGCGCGGGCGCATATCGGTCCAGTGCTCCTCGATGAAAGCCAGTGCGGTGTCCCGCGGGCTTTCGTCGAGGGCCACCTGCCAGCCCTGCGGCCGCTGGGCGAATGCGGGCCAGAGAGAGTGCTGGCCTTCGTCGTTCACCAGCACGAGGAAGGTTCCGTCCTGGTCATCAAAGGGGTTCGACACGTCATGCACTCCGGTGTCCGAGTCGTATGAGGTCCGGGCGCCTGGCCCGGTCCCTCATGCTCCCGGCGCACGCTGACACGGCGCTGACTGTCCCGGGCTCAGTCGACGCTGCGCAGCAGGCTCTCGACGGACTTGACCCGGTCGTGCAGTTGGGCCAACTGCCCCTGCAGCTCCTGCTGGTTGGCCACCGCTTCGGTGGCGAGCCTGCGGTACTCGGCCATGGCGACGGCGTCGGCACGGTGGCGCTGCAGTCTGAAGTACGCGACCACACTCGCCGTGATGCCCCCGATGACGATCAGGACGATGGCGATGGTGATGACAGCGCCGGTCATGTGCTCTTCCCCTTAGGCTCGTTGAGTTCCCGCGTGGGATCGTATCCGCCGTCAAGTGCTGTCCGGTCGGCTCCAGTTCGAAGCCCGTCAACACCTTTCCCCTCCGCGGCGGCTCCATGTCCGGGGGATCATGGAGTTTGCCGGGCACAGCTGCGTGATCAACGGGCATGACCGGGCCGTCGCCGCTGAGAACGCCTGCGGGGGCGTGGAGAGGCAGACGAGTCGGGCTGTACGCCGGGTTCTGTTCCCCGGTGTCCTCGCGGGCGCCGGGGCGACGGCCATCCATCTAGGGCCGGTGTTGCCACCGGCCTCGTGCGGTCTACCCGCGGACTCGGGCGGGCAGCCCTCGAACGTCCGCGCAGAAACACCGGAGTGTTTCCTTTTGACCTTGCTCCGGGTGGGGTTTACCTAGCTGCCCAGGTCACCCTGGGCACTGGTGGTCTCTTACACCACCGTTTCACCCTTACCGAGGACGAGATCCCCGGCGGTCTGCTTTCTGTGGCACTGTCCCGCGGGTCACCCCGGGTGGCCGTTAGCCACCACCCTGCCCTGTGGAGCCCGGACGTTCCTCGGGAAGCCCCCTAGGGGGACTCCACGCGGCCGTCCGCCCGGCTCGTCTGCCGTATCGACCATGGTACCGGGCGCCGGGACCGGCGCGGACCGGCGGCCGTGGCCAGGACCGAGCCGGCCAGGATGAGGGCGAAGGCCGCCAGGACCGTGGGGGTCAGCGGCTCGCTCAGGAAGACGGCACCCGCCGCCACCGCGACCGCCGGGTTGACGTACGTGATCACCGTGGCGCGGGTCGGGCCCGCCTCCTTGATCAACTCCAGGAACGCCACGAACGCCACCGCCGTGCAGAGCACGCCCAGGCCGGCCAGGGCCGCCAAGGCGGTGGCGGAGGGCACGGACGACGGCCGGGCCAGGAAAGCCACCGGGGCGTAGACCACGGCCGCCAGGCTCAGACAGGCCGCCGTCAGGTGCAGGGAGGGGACGTCCTTCAGCCGGCGCGCGGCTATCAGCGGAGCGGTGGCGTAGCCCAGGACCGTCAGCAGCACCTCGGCCAGGGAGCGGGCGTCGCCGCCGGCCAGGTGGGGAAGGGTCAGGACCGTCACTCCGCCGAGGCCCAGGGCGAGGCCGGTGATGCGGCGGGCTCCGAGGTGTTCGGTGTCCCCTCCGAGGTGTTCGGGGTCCCCGGGCGTGGGAGTCCCCCCGCTCGACCGGAGCCGGGACTGGGCGAGGGCGGCGACCACGCCCACGATCGGCACGCCCGCGATCAGCAGACCGGCCGTCGAACTGGACAGGTGCCGTTCGGCGTCGGTGAGCGTGAACCAGGGGACGATGATCTCCAGACATGCGAAGGCCAGCAGGGGCCGCCAGTGGGCGCGTACGGTGCGGGGCAGGCCGCCCTGGCGCAGGGCGAAGGGCAGCAGCAGGAGCGCGCCGAGCGCGCAGCGGGTGAACACGACCACCGGCGGGGACACCTCGTCCACCGCCACTTTGATCATCAGGTAGGGGACGCCCCAGATCACTCCCATGAGGGAGAACAGAAACCAGCCACGTGCAGTCATGCGGTGAGTTTCGGCCGTGTCCTCACGGCGTGTCTTGAACGTTGTTGCGATGCGCCCCCGAGGTGACGCTGCTGCGGTACGCCGCCGGCGTCACCCCGAGCACCCGGCGGAACCAGCGGGTCATGTGCGCCTGGTCCGCGAACCCCACCAGGCCCGCCACCTCCGCCGGGCGCAGGCCGGCCTCCAGCAGGCCCCGCGCCCTGCTCACCCGGTACTGGGCGAGCCAGGCGTACGGGGGTACGCCCATCGTCGTACGGAAGGCCCGCAGCAGTTGGTAGCGGGACAGGCCCAGGTCGGCGGCGAGGCAGGACAGCGGCGGGGGTGCCGTGAGTTCGTCGGCGAGGCGGTCGCGGACCGTCAGGGCGATCGTTTGCGCGCCGGGGACCAGGTCGCGTCCCGGTCTGGCGGTGGAGTGGCGGCGGGACAGCGCGGTCAGCAGCCAGGGCAGGACGGACTCGGCCTCCAGGGGGTCGGGGCAGGAGCTGAGCTCGGTGTGGGCGCGGCGGAGCGCGGCGGCGAGTCCGGGGTCGTCGAGGAGCGGTTCCCGGAAGTAGGGCAGGCCGCCGAGGATGCCGTCGGTCAGCAGTGCCGGCTCGGCGTACAGGGCGCGGTAGGCGTAGCCGTCGGTGGTGTTGGCGGGGCCGCCGGTGTGCATCTCGCCGGGGTCGAGGACGACGATGGTGCCCGGTCCGGTGCGGATGTGGCCGCCCCGGTAGTCGATCACCTCGCAGCCGCCGACGCAGACGCCGATCGTGTACTCCTCGTGGGCGTGCGGGGCATAGGTGTGCCGGCGGAAGTTCGCCGTCAGGAGGTCGAGCGGCGGCCCGCCGTGGCCGAGCCGGGCCCGTGTCCACCGCGCCTGTTCCGTCATCGGGCACCCCCTTGCCTGTCATGCGCTCACGGGTGCAACGCCTTCGGACCCCGATTCCATGCCGCGCCCGGACCGGCCTCGGCCGTCAGGGCCCGTCGAGGCCCGTCCGTTCGAGCGCGGTGAAGGCGGCCTCCAGGGCCGTTCGGTGGTCCCGGGCCACGTCCTCCACCGCATCGCCCGCCATCAGCCTGCGTACGGAGGCGGTGAACACCGTCCGGTAGGCCGCCACGACCAGGGCCGCCAGGAGGTCGGGGTCGGGCGCGCCGGCCTCGGTGAGGGCGGCGGCCAGCGCCCGTTCGACTTCCTCGGCCCCCTCCCGGGCGCGGGCACGCAGCGCCGGCGAGTCGACGACGACCCGCCAGAAGGGGGCGAAGGTCTCCCCCACGCCGCCGAGCGGGTGCCGTTCGGCGAGCAGGCGCAGCGCCAGGCCGCGCAGGGCGGTGAGCGGGGACTGGCCGGGTGCGCGGTCGCGGACCGCCCCGGCCAGGAGCTCGGCGGCCTGCGGGATGCGGTCGAGGAACAGGTCCTCCTTGCGCGGGAAGTAGTTGAAGACCGTCATAGCGGAGACGCCCGCCGCGCGCGCCACCTCCGCGACCGTCACCGTGTCGAAGCCGCGCTCGGCGAACAGACCCGTGGCGATGTCCGAGATCCGCTGCCGCGTCTCCCGCTTCTTGCGCTCCCTCAGCGAAAGTTCCTCATCCATGGGAAAACTATATCCGACCAAAATTTTTAGTGACTATAGTGAGTGTGCATGACGACGATGACCGAGTACGACGTGGTGGTGGCGGGCGCGGGGCCCGTCGGGCTCTTCCTCGGCTGTGAGCTGGGGCTCGGCGGTGCGCGGGTGCTGGTCGTGGAGCGGCTGGCCGAGGTGGACGAGACGATCAAGGCGGGCGCGATCAACGTCCCGAGCGCGGTCTCCTTCTACCGGCGCGGGCTGCTGCCCGAGCTGGCGGCGGTGTGGGAGGCGGCACAGGAACGGCTGCGCGCCTTCCGGGAGAGCGGCAGGCTCGAATCCTGGGGCAAGCTCCCGCCCAAGTTCGCCGGGCACTTCGCCGGGATCACCATGGACCCCGATCTGTTCGACGGCTCCGACCCGGCCTGGGCGGACGCCGGCCCCGCCGGGGAGATGGGGCTCGGCGTGCCCCAGGCCGAGGTGGAGCGGATCCTGGCCCGGCGGGCCGCGCGGCTCGGGGTGGAGGTGCGCCGGGGTGTGGAGCTCACCGGCTTCGACGCCGACGCGGACGGGGTCGCCGTACACACCGGCGAGGGGACGGTCCGCGCGGGCTGGCTGGTCGGCTGCGACGGCGGCCGCAGCACCGTCCGCAAGCTCGCCGGCTTCGACTTCCCCGGGACCGAACCGGAGATCACCGGCTATCAGGCGGTCGTGGAGATGTCCGGCGGCGAGCGGCTGCGCACGGGCTGGAACACCACCGACGTGGGAACGTACGTCCACGGGCCGTTCCCCGGGCGGATCCTCAGCGTGGAGTTCGACGGGCCCCCGGCCGACCGCTCGGCGCCCATCACCGCCGAGGAACTGCAGGCCAGTCTGCGCCGGGTCGCGGGCGTTCCCGAGGTCACGATCGACAAGGTGATCACCGCGACCCGGTTCACCGACAACGCCCGCCAGGCCACCGACTACCGCAAGGGCCGGGTGCTGCTCGCGGGCGACGCCGCGCATGTGCACTCGCCGTTCGGCGGGCAGGGACTCAATCTCGGCATCGGGGACGCGATGAACCTCGGGTGGAAGCTGGCCGCCGTGATACGCGGCACGGCACCCGAGTCGCTGCTGGACAGCTACACCGCCGAGCGGCATCCGATCGGCGCCTGGGTGCTCGACTGGACCCGCGCGCAGATCGCCGTGATGCGCCCGGACCGGCACGCCCGCGCCCTGCGCCGGGTGGTCACCGACCTGGCGCTGACCACCACCGGCACGACGTATCTCGTCACGAAGATCTCCGGCATCTGGCAGCGCTACGACCTGCCCGGCGACCACCCGCTGACCGGTGCCAGCGCCCCCGACCTGGTGCTGGCCGACGGCTCCCGGCTCGGCGGCCATCTGCACTCCGGGCGCGCCCTGCTGCTCGACCTCGCCGACGACGCCGGGCTGCGCGCCCGCGCAGAGGGGTACGGCGACCGGCTGGAGGTCCGTACGCTCGCCTGCCCGGACCGGCCCGGCCTCAAGGCGCTGTTCCTGCGGCCGGACGGATTCGTGGCCTGGGCCGCCGAGGACGAGGGCGGCAAGGGTCTGCCGGAGTCCCTGGAACGCTGGCTCGGCAAGCCGCACCTCGCCGCTTGACCCTGTCGCGACGTCAACGTCTGTACTGGTCCCATGCGGATCGGAGAACTCGCCGCCGCCGTCGGCGTCACGACGCGCACCGTGCGGCACTACCACCACCTGGGCCTGCTGCCCGAGCCCGAGCGCAGGTCCAACGGCTATCGGAGCTACACGCTGCGGCACGCCGTCGTCCTCGCCCGGATCCGGCGGCTGACCGAGCTGGGGCTGGGCCTCGCCGAGGTACGGGACGTGCTCGCCGACGACGCCGGGAAGGACCTGGTCGAGGTGCTCACCGAGCTGGACGAGGACCTGGCCCGGCAGGAGACGGAGATACGGGAGCGCCGGCAGCGGCTGCGGGCGCTGCTGGATGCCGGGGAGCTGCCCGCCGAGGGGCCCGTCTCGCCGGAACTGGCCGAACTGTTCGGCTCGTTGGCCGACGGCGGCTCTCCGACGGCCGCCAAGGACCGCGAGGTCCTCGCCCTGATCGACACCGGGGCGGCGCCCGAGGAGCGGGAGCGGCTGCTGTCCGCGCTGCGCGGCGCCCTGGACGACCCGGACACCCTGGCGCGGACCCGCGAGGCGTACGCGCTGCTCGACGCGCTCGCGGAGGCCGGACCGGACGATCCACGGGTGGCGGAGGCCGCGCGGACCCTGGCCGGCTGCATCCCCCCGGGACTGCTGCCGGCCGGTCCGGTCGATTCCGGCCACCCCGTGCTGCGCGCCCTGTACGCCGACTTCGCGCCCGCCCAGGCCGAGGTGATCCGCCGCGCGCTCAATATCCTTGCCACCGAGGGGAGATGAGCATGTTGACGACAGTGGGGCGGCTGGCGCGGCACGAAGCACGGCTCTTCGCCAGCCTGGCGCTGTGGCTGGCCCGGCGCACCCAGGGCACCACCGGCGGGCGGGCGTTCGGATACACGCGCGGGCAGGGTGCCATGATGGCGGGGCTGGTCTTCGTGTGCGTGGTGGAGACGGTCGGTGTGTCCGTGATGCTCCGCGACATGCCCACCGCGCACGACGTCCTGCTGGTGGTGGACGTCTACAGCGTGCTGTTCGTCGTCGGACTGCACGCGGCCTGCGTGGTCCGCCCGCACGTGCTGACCCGGGACGCCCTGCGGGTGCGGTACGGCGCCCATGTGGACCTGCGCATCCCGCTGGAGGCGATCGCCGCCGTACACCGCCGGACGCGGATGACGCACGAGCCGGCGGACGACGTGCTCGACCTCGCGGTCGGCTCCCAGACGTCGGTCGAGCTGGAGCTGGCCGAACCCGTCACCCACCGCTCGTTCCTCGGCCGCCCCCGCCGGGTGAGGGTGGTGCGGCTGCACGCCGACGACCCCGGCGGCCTCGTGCGGGCGCTCACCCCGGCCTGAACTGGATCTTCGCCGTCCCCGGGCCGGTCCGGCCGGCGCTCGTCGACGCCGTACGCTGGCGCGGAGGTCTACGTGAGGAGTACGTGTTGCTGGTCCTGCTGCCGCCCTCGGAAGGCAAGGCGAACGCGGGTGAGGGTGCCCCGCTGGAGCTCCGGTCGCTGTCGCTGCCGGGGCTGACCCCCGCGCGGGAAGCCGTGCTCGGCGAGCTGGTCGAGCTGTGCGCCGCCGACGAGGAGAAGGCGCGCGAGGTGCTCGGGCTGAGCGAGGGGCTGCGCGGCGAGGTCACGAAGAACGCCGGGCTGCGCACGGCCGGCGCCCGCCCCGCCGGGGAGATCTACACCGGTGTGCTGTACGACGCCCTCGGCCTGGCCACGCTGGACGCGGCGGCGCGGCAGCGCGCGGCGGACTCGCTGCTGGTGTTCTCCGGGCTGTGGGGCGCGGTGCGGGTCACGGACCGCATCCCCTCCTACCGCTGCTCGATGGGTGTGAAGCTGCCGGGGCTCGGCGCGCTGGCCGGGCACTGGCGGACGCCGATGGCCGAGGTGCTGCCGGCGGCGGCCGGGGACGGGCTGGTGCTCGACCTGCGCTCCTCGGCCTACGCGGCGGCCTGGAAGCCGAAGGGCGAGGTCGCGGGGCGGACGGCGACCGTACGGGTGCTGCACGCACCCACCCGGAAGGTGGTCAGCCACTTCAACAAGGCGACCAAGGGCCGGATGGTACGGAGCCTCATGACGGCCGGTGCCGCCCCGCAGGACCCCGCCGAGCTGGTCGAGGTGCTGCGGGAGCTCGGGTACGAGGTGGAGGCCGAGGCGCCGGGGAAGGCCGGGAAGCCGTGGTCGCTGGATGTGCTGGTGGAGGAGATCCACTGAGGGGCGCCACTCACCCCCGCACTGCATTGCAACATGTGCAACAGCCTTTGTGCATGTTGCATCCCCTGGGCACGATGAGGGCATGACCTCACCGCCGCCCTCCTCTTCGGCTGCCTCCGTACTGGATCTCGCGCCCGTCGTGCCCGTGGTGGCCCTCTCCGACGCCTCCGACGCCGTACCGCTGGCGCGGGCGCTGGTGGCGGGCGGGCTGCCCGCGATCGAGGTGACGCTCAGGACTCCGGCGGCCCTGGAGGCGATCCGCGCGATCAGCGGTGCGGTGCCCGGGGCCGTCGTGGGAGCGGGGACGGTCATCAGCCCGGAGCAGGTGACCGAGTGCACGGCGGCCGGGGCACGGTTCCTGGTCAGCCCCGGCTGGACGAACGCGCTGCTGACGGCGATGCGGGCGTCCGGGGTGCCGTTCCTGCCCGGCGTTTCGACCACCTCGGAGGTGGTGGCGCTGCTGGAGCGCGGGGTGCGGGAGATGAAGTTCTTCCCGGCGCAGGCCGCGGGCGGCACCGCCTATCTGAGGTCTCTGGCCGGACCGCTGCCGCAGGCCCGCTTCTGCCCGACGGGCGGGATCGGTCCGGCGACCGCGCCGGAGTATCTGTCCCTGCCCAACGTCGGCTGTGTGGGCGGGAGCTGGATGGTCCCGGCGGACGCGGTGGCCGCCGGGGACTGGGCCCGGATCGAGGAGCTGGCGCGGGGCGCGGCGCAGCTCGCGGGGCTCAGGGACGCAGGTGGGACGTGTCGTTGAACAGCCGTACGCTCGCGTTGCCGTCCGCGTAGTACGCCACCGCCGACAGGGATGCGGCGGACAGCTCCATGCGGAACAGCGACTCGGGCGGGGCGCCGAGGGCGAGGCGGACGAGCGTCTTGATCGGGGTGACGTGGCTGACCAGCAGGACCGTGCGGCCCGCGTGGGCCGCGACCAGCTTGTCGCGGGTCGCGGCGATCCGGGTGGCCGTCTCCGCGAAGCTCTCGCCGCCGCCGGTGGGGTGGGCCTCCGGGTCGGCGAGCCAGGCGTTCAGGTCGTCCGGGTAGCGCTCGCGGACCTCGCCGAAGGTCAGGCCCTCCCAGGCGCCGAAGTCCGTTTCCCGCAGGCCGTCTTCGATCGTGACCTCCAGGCCGAGACGGGCGGCGACGGCGGCGGCGGTTTCCCGGGTACGGGTGAGGGGGGAGGCGACGACGGCCTGGACGGTGCCGCGCCTGGCGAGTGCCTCTGCGACACGGTGGGCCTGTTCGCGGCCGGCGGCGGAGAGGGAGGGGTCGGTGCCGCCGCTGCCGGAGAAGCGTTTCTGGGGGGTGAGGGGGGTTTCGCCGTGGCGGAGCAGCACGAAGGTTGCCGGGGCGCCGAGGTCGGGGGCGCTGCTCCAGCCCGGCGACGAGACCGGCTGCTCGCCGGCGGTGGAAGGGAGCTGCTCGCCGGCGGTGGACGGGAGCTGCTCGCCGAGAGGGGCCTCTCCCCGTTCCCGAACGGCCCGGGAGGTACCCCCGGCGCCCGCGGTGCGGTCTGCTTCGGACTCCGAGGGAGCCCACTGTTCGCCCCTCGACCCCGCGTCCATCGCCTCGTTCGCCAAGCGGTCGGCGTGTGAGTTCTGGGCGCGGGGGATCCACTCGTAGGTGACCTGGTCCGGTGGGAAGACCGACCGTGCCTCGGTCGCCAGCGGCTTCATGTCGGGGTGCTTGATCTTCCAGCGGCCCGACATCTGCTCGATGACCAGCTTGGAGTCCATGCGCACATGGACCCGGGCCGACGGGTCGAGGGCGTGGGCGGCGCGCAGGCCGGCCACCAGGCCCCGGTACTCGGCCACGTTGTTCGTGGCGACGCCGAGGTACTGCGCGGCCTCGGTCAGGATCTGACCCGTCACCGCGTCCCGCACGACCGCCCCGTAGCCCGCGGGCCCCGGGTTGCCCCGCGACCCGCCGTCCGCCTCGACGATGAACTCCCGCACCCCGACAGCCCCCTTACCGGCTCCTACAGACCCGACTCGGCCGTACGCACCAGGATGCGACGGCAGTTCTCGCACCGCACCACCGTGTCCGGCGCCGCCGCGCGGATGTCGTTCAGCTCGGTGATCGCCAGCTCCTGGCGGCAGCCCTGGCAGGTGCGGGCGTACAGCTTGGCCGCGCCGATGCCGCCCTGCTGCTCGCGCAGCTTGTCGTAGAGCTTGAGGAGATCGGCCGGGACGGCGGCCGCCACGACCTCGCGCTCCTTGGTCACCGAGGCGGTCTCGCCGTCGATCTCCTCGAAGGCCGCGTCCCGGCGGGCGGTCGCGTCGTCGATCTTCGACTGGACGGAGGCGACGCGCTCGGTCAGCTCGTTCACGCGCTCCTGCGCGGCCTCGCGGCGCTCCATGACCTCCAGGACCACGTCCTCCAGGTCGCCCTGCCGCTTGGCGAGGGAGGCGATCTCGTGCTGGAGGTTGGCCAGGTCCTTCGGCGAGGTGACCGCGCCGGAGTCCAGGCGCTGCTGGTCGCGGGCGGCGCGCTGGCGCACCTGGTCCACGTCCTGCTCGGCCTTGGTCTGCTCGCGGGCGGTGTCGCTCTCCTCGGTCTGCGCGGCGACGAGCAGGTCCCGCAGCTGGGTGAAGTCCTTGTTCAGCGAGTCGAGCTCGGCGTGCTCGGGCAGCGACCTCCGCTTGTGCGCCAGCTGCTGCAGGCGGACGTCGAGGGCCTGGACGTCGAGGAGTCGGATCTGGTCGGCGGGCGCGGCGTTCAGTTGGGGGCTCCCATTAGCTAGTGGTGACGGTGGACGCCGCGTGGGCGGTCCAGGGGTCGGTGACCGTCTTGGAGACATGGACCCGAAGGTCCCAGCCGTGGCGGTCGGAGATCTCGTCGAGCTGGGCTGCGGCCAGCTCGCACCAGGGCCACTCGGTGGCCCAGTGCGCCGCGTCGAGCAGCGCGAGGGGGCTCGTGGCCACCGCCTCGGAGGCGGGGTGGTGGCGCAGGTCGGCGGTGAGGAAGGCGTCGACGCCGGCCGCGCGGACCTGGTCGAAGAGGCTGTCGCCGGAGCCGCCGCTGACGGCGACCGTGCGGACGACGGCGTCGGGGTCGCCGGCCACCCGGATGCCCTGCGCGGTGGCGGGCAGCCGCTCGGCGGCGCGCTCGGCCAGCTCACGGACGGTCAGCGGGTGGTCGAGTTCGCAGACACGGCCGAGGCCCCGGCAGCCCTGCGGGTCGGTGGGGTCCGGCACGAGGGGTCGTACGACCCTCAGGTCGAGCGCGCCGGCGAGGGCGTCCGACACACCCGGGTCGGCGGTGTCGGCGTTGGTGTGGGCGACGTGCAGGGCGATGTCGTTCTTGATGAGGGTGTGCACGACACGGCCCTTGAAGTGGGTCGCGGCGACCGTGGTCGTACCGCGCAGATACAGCGGGTGGTGGGTGACCAGCAGGTCGGCGCCGAGCTTCACCGCCTCGTCGACGATCTCCTGCACGGGGTCGACGGCGAACAGGACCCGGGTGACCTCCTGGTCGGGGTCGCCCACGACCGTGCCGACCGCGTCCCAGGACTCGGCCCGCTCGGCGGGCCACAGGGTATCCAGCGCGGCGATGACTTCAGACAGACGGGGCACGAGGGAAAGGCTACCTGGCTGGTCCCCGGGCCGTACCGCATGCGCCGGGTCTGACCCCGCTCAGCACATAAGCACCGGTTTCCTCAGGTGAATCGCTTCTGCGCCACCCTTATGTGTGAAGCGGATGTCGGCCGGTCCCCCGCCTGTGCGTGCGAAAACTAGCTTCGTTCGCCGGAGGTGACCGAACGATGACGGCCTGTGCGATCGAACCCCCGTCGACCGGTGCGGAGGGCGGCGGGGCGGGGTGCGCCATCACGGCGGACGGCGCGTACGCGGCACGGCTCGCGCGGGACGGCGAGTCGTGGTTCCCGGAGCGCTGGACGCTGGACGGCCCGGAGCCGTACGCGGTGCCGCTGCCCGGCAACCAGCCGGAGGAACCCGGCACCGAGGTCCAGCCCCTGTCCGACGGCCGGGTGCTGATCCACCGGCTGGTCGAGCACCGGCACGCCTTCTCGCTGCTGTACCCGACCGGTCCCGGCACCGGTGAGCTGCCGCTCGGCGCGGTGGAGTGCCCCGAGCCCGGCACCCGGCTCACGCTGCTGCCGCCGGCCCCGGGAGGTGCACGGGCGTACGCCCTCGCCGCCGGCCCGCGCTCCAGCGCGGTGTGGCTGGTGGCGGGCGGCACCTACGGGCCCGAGCGGCTCGCCGAGGTGCCGGGGTGCTGCTCGGGCGGGGTCTGGCTGGACCGCACCGGACGGATGCTGGCGCTGGACCGGCAGCTGGGCGGGCCGGTCAAGACGGTCGTGGTGGACCTGGAGCGCGCCGAGGTGTCACCGCTGCTGCAGATCGCGCCCACGAGCCACGACCGGCTGCTGCTCGCCGACCCCGACAGCGGGCTGCTGCTCATCTCCTCCGACGCCCCCTCGCCGGGGGAGGAACGATTGGGCTGGGGCGTGCTCGGCAGCATGCTGCCGGTCCGCTTCCCGGAGAGCCTGCGCATGCCGGACTGCGTGGTGACGCCGTTCGCGATCCAGCCCGGGCAGGTGCTGATGCCGGAGAACTGCGCGGTGGCGCTGCACGTGGACGGGCCGGTCGGCAGCTGGGTGAGCACCTGGCGGCCGGCCGGACGGCAGGTGAGCCATCTCCCGGCGCCGGCGGGCTGGCTGGCCGGCGCCGGGGTGTGGACACGGGACGGGGTGCTGCGGCTGCCGTACGCCACGCCGGAGACTCCCTGCGGCGTGGCGGAGCTGACGGCGCCCCGGGGGGAGACGGGAGACCCGGCTGCCGCGGAGAGCGGCATCGCCGGGCCTTCGGGGGGTACCGGGGGGCCGGGGGACGCGGGCCCGGAGGGTCCGGTCCGGGACGGCACGGCGGCCGAGGCACCCGGGGCGTCGCGGCCGCCGACGGAACCGGACCCTCCGGGGCCTGCGCACCTTCGGGCTGCGCAGCCGGTGGTGGCACGTCCGGTGCCGTTGCAGCAGGCACCTCTGGGACGTCTTGTAACGAAGTAGTGGCGGTCGGCGTGTGCGCCTGGATTCGGCCGGTGGTGTGTTGGTTACACTCGCCCGGCTGTACGAAAGATCATATGACGGGGTGAATACGTCCGATGAGCGACACCAGCACGACGGAGCAGCTGTCCGCCGACTCGCAGGAGGCTGCCGGCCACGGCCGGCACCGGGGCCCGGTCGCGGCCCAGGAGAGCGAGACGGCTCCGCACGGCCGGCACCGGAGGCCGGCCGAGGACACCGCGGAGGCGGCTGCCTGACGGTTGCAGGGAGAGGGGGTGCCCCGACGGGCACCCCCTCTTCGCGTTCTCAGCCCCGCTTCGTGTGCTCAGCCCCGCTTGAGCCCCAGCACCTCCGCCGCCGCGAAGGTCTCCGCCTCGGGCCGGTCCGCGTAGTGCGGGGTGAGCAGCGCGTCGAGTTCGTCGTACGTGAACGTCTCCTGCTTGCTGTCGAACTTCGCCCGCACCCGGGGCCGTTCGACGATCGCGACCATGCCGCCGTGGACGACGAGCAGCTGGCCGTTGATGCGGGCGGCGGCCGGTGCGGCCAGATAGCCGACGAGCGGGGCGACATGTTCGGGGGCCAGTGGATCCAGGCCCTGGTCCGGCCGCTGGAAGCCGGCGAAGACGTCCTCGGTCATCCGGGTGCGGGCGCGCGGGCAGATGGCGTTGGCCGTGACGCCGTACTTGGCGAGGGCGAGGGCGGTGGAGGTGGTCAGGCCGACGATTCCGCCCTTTGCCGCCGCGTAGTTGGGCTGTCCGGCGGAACCGGCGAGGAACGCCTCCGACGAGGTGTTCACGATCCGCCCGTACACCGGTCCCCCGGCGGCCTTCGACCGCTCCCGCCAGTGGGCGGCGGCGAAGCGGGTGGTGTTGAAGTGCCCCTTGAGGTGGACCCGGATCACCGCGTCCCACTCGTCCTCGGTCATCGAGAACACCATGCGGTCGCGCAGGATGCCCGCGTTGTTGACGAGGATGTCCAGCTTGCCGAATTCTTCGACGGCCGACCGGATCAGTTCGCCGGCCTGCCGGAAGTCCGCGATGTCCCCGGTGTGTGCGCGGGCCCGGCCGCCGCCTGCCCGTATCTCGGCGGCGACCTCCTCGGCGGGACCGGCCGAGGACGCACCGGACCCGTCCCGTCCGGGCTGTCCGTAGTCGTTGACGACGACGGCCGCGCCGAGCCGGGCGAGTTCGAGGGCTTCGGCGCGGCCGAGCCCGCGTCCGGCACCGGTGACGACGGCGGACAGCCCTTCCAGTGGCAGTGCCATGTCCGTCCCCGTCCTCAGATCTCGATGCACGTACGCAGGGCCGTCCCGGTCCGCATCTGGTCCAGCGCCTCGTTGATCCCCGTAAGCGGCACCCGGTGGGTGATCAGCCCGGCGAGATCGACGCGGCCCGCCCGCCACAGGGCGATGGTCCGCTCGTAGGAGCGCAGCACGTCCCCGCCGCCGTACATGGACGGCAGGATCCGCTTCTCGTCGAAGAACAGCTCGAACATGTTCAGCTGCAGGAAGTCGTCCATGGCGCCGGCGCCGACCACGACCAGGGTGCCGCCGCGCCGGGTGTTCTCGTACGCCGTCCGCGCGGTGGCGGACCTGCCGACGACCTCGAAGACGTAGTCGAAGCCCTCGCCGCCGGTGATCTGCTGCTTGGCGTCGGCCAGCTCCTCGGGCGAGACCGCCTTCGTGGCACCGAACCTGAGCGCCGACTCGCGCCGGGAGGCGACCGGGTCGACGGCGACGATCTCGGCGGCTCCCTTCAGCCGGGCCCCCTGTACGGCGGAGATGCCGACACCCCCGCACCCGATGACGGCGACCGACGAACCGGCCTGCACATCGGCGGTGTTGAGGGCGGCGCCGAGTCCGGTGGTCACACCGCAGCCGATCAGCGCGGCGATGTCGAAGGGCACGTCCTCGGGGATCGGCACCGCGCAGCCGGCATCGACCACGACCTCCTCGGCGAAGGTGCCGGTGCCGGCGAAGCCGAAGCAATCGGTGCCCGAGCGCTTGAAGTTCGGGGTGCCCGCGTTCATGAACCCGGCCAGGCACAGCTGGGTCTGCCCGCGCCTGCAGGCCGGACACGCACCGCAGGCGGGCAGCCAGCACAGGACGACCCGGTCGCCCGGCTTCAGACCCCGCACCCCCTCCCCCACCTCCAGGATCTCGCCCGCACCCTCGTGGCCCGGCACGAACGGCGCGGGCTGCGGCAGCACCCCGTTCATCGCGGACAGGTCCGAGTGGCACAGTCCGGTGGCCCGCACCCGGACCCGGACCTTGCCGGGCCCGAAGCCCACCGCCTCGACGTCGTCGAGGACCTCCAGCTTTTCCTGGCCGATCTCGTGCAGTACGGCTGCGCGCATGGTGCGGCTCCCCTCGATACGGGTTTCAGGAGTGCTCTACGACGGTGTCGGCCAGGACCGGTGCGTCGTCTCTTTCGACCGCGCTCACCGTCACCCGCACCCGGTCCGGCTCGCGCCACATGCGGATACGGAGGGTCTCGCCCGGATACACCACCCCGGCGAACCGCGTGCGGTAGCTCCGCACACGGCCGACATCGCCGCCGAGCAGGGTGTCGACGACCGCCTTCAGCGTGATGCCGTAGGTGCACAGGCCGTGCAGGATGGGCCGCTCGAACCCGGCGAGCTTGGCGAACTCGGGGTCGGCGTGCAGCGGGTTCCAGTCGCCGGAGAGGCGGTAGAGCAGTGCCTGGTCCTCGCGGACGGTCCGCTCGACGGTGCGGTCGGGATCTCCCGTCGGCGGATCCGGGCGGGTGCCGGGGCCGCGGTCGCCGCCCCAGCCGCCTTCCCCGCGTACGAAGATCTGCGCGTCGTTGGTCCACAACGGGCCCTGTGCGTCGGCGACTTCGGTGCGCATGACGAGGACGGCGGCCTTGCCCTTGTCGTACACCGCGGCGATCCGGGAGGTGGCGGTGGCGGTGCCCGCGGCCGGGATCGGGCGGTGGATCTCCAGGCTCTGGCCACCGTGCAGGACCTTGGCCAGATCGACGTCGACGCCCGGCACGGACAGACCGCTGATCACGCCGGGGGAACCCGCGCCCGCGACGGTGGCGAAGCTCGGCAGGACGTGCAGCCGGGACTCCAGGGTGTAGCGCAGCTCGTCGGGATCGGTGGCGGGGATGCCGGCGCCGATGCCGAGGTGGTAGAGCTGGACGTCCCTGGTGGTCCAGGTGATCGGGCCGGAGCGGGGCTCGGCGGCGAGGGCCTTGGCTGCGTCGATGGGCATGGGGCTCCTGAGAGGTCTCAAGACCTCGGCACGGCCGTCCGCACCGTCGGCCGCACCGAGGTCGCCACGGGCCGACCTAGAACGCGTTCCAGTCCGGCGCCCTCTGTATAGCCGAGCCCTCCACAGTTGTGAAGGCTCCTGACGTCGTATCAGCTACCGGCCGGCAGTGACATTTGTACTGCCGGAGTCGGTACAGCCGCATCTGCCGGAGGCGGGGCCGGGCTCCTAACGTCGTAGGCATGACACAACGGGGATACGCCGTCTCCTTCGCGGGGGCGGTCACGTCGTACGGCGCGCCCCGGGGTGCAGGTGCCATCATCGTGCTGACGGCTTGGCTGATTCTGTTCGGTTCGTACGCCGTGCTGTCGTACCGCCCTCGGGCGGGACCATTTGACCGGGGGAAACACAGACATGAACTGGGTGTCGGGAGTTCGCTGCCAGATACAGGCCCTCCAGGCCGAACGGCGCCAGTGGCGGGCCGAGCACGAGCGCTTCAAGGCGGCGCAACGGGCCGCCCGGAAGGCGGGCAGGAAGCCGCACGTCGACCATCCCGGCCCGCCGCCCACCGGCTTCACCCTGCTGCCCTGGCTGCTGATGGGAATGGGGTCCTTCTCCAATCTCCTCCAGGGCAGGACCCCGAACCCGTTCATCGGTTCCCTGGGCCTGCTCATCTTCAACTCCCTCTACATCTACGTCACCTTCCGCTCCTTCGACCGCGCGAAGCGGGAGGCCGCCTCCACCCGGGTGGCACTGCTCCTCATGGGCCTGGTGACCACCGGTCTGGCGCTCGGCTACGGCGGCAACTGGCTGATGTTCTTCCCGTTGCTCGGCCTCGCCGTGGGCGCGGCGCTGCGCGGGCCGTGGCTGGGCCGCACCGGGCTGCTGCTGACGGCGTACGCGACCTGTGTCTCGGCCGTCCGGGGCGGCTGGGGGGACGCGACGAACATCGGCTACGCGACCTTTCTCTCCAGCATGGTGACCGCCGCGATCCTCGGTCTGTCCGAGGCCGTACGGGAACTGCGCGCCGCCCGTGAGGAGCTGGCCCGGCGCGCGGTGGAGAAGGAGCGGCTGCGCTTCTCGCGGGATCTGCACGACCTGCTCGGGCACACACTGTCGGTGATCGTGGTGAAGTCGGAGGCGGCCCGGCGGCTGGCTCCGCGCGACATGGACGCGGCGCTGGGCCAGATCACGGACATCGAGTCGGTGGGCCGGCAGGCGCTCACCGAGATCCGCGAGGCGGTGACCGGCTACCGCGAGGGCAGCCTCGCCACCGAGCTGACCCGGGCGCGTTCGGCGCTGTCCGCGGCGAGCGTGGAGCCCGTGGTGCGCCAGTCCGGGGTGCCGCTCGAACCGCAGACGGAGGCGCTGCTGAGCTGGGTGGTGCGTGAGGCGGTCACCAATGTGGTCCGGCACAGCGACGCGGGCCGCTGTGAGATCACCGTCGAGAGCGGCACCGAGCAGGCCCGGCTCACCGTGACCGACAACGGCAGCGGCAGGCCCGTGCGCCGGCCCGAGCAGGGCATCGGCGGCACGGGGCTGAAGGGGCTGACCGAGCGCCTCGCGGCGGCGGGCGGCTCGCTCACGGCCGGCCCGTCGCCGCGCGGCGGTTTCACGGTGACCGCCGAACTGCCGGCGGCAGCGGCGGAGTTCGCGGACGCCGCGGCTACGGCGCCCAGGGCGAGCTGACCGCCCAGCTGACGTCGTCGGTCCAGGACGTGCTGCTGTCGAAGGCGTTGGAGCCGCCGTCGCTCGCTGTGTAGAGGTTGTAGGCGTAGTGGCGCAGGTATCTGGTCGGATAGTTGTAGGAGGCGAACGAGGTGCCGGTGCCGCTCTTGCCGGTCTGCGGGCAGAAGGTGGCGTCGGCCCGGAACTGGGCGGTGCCGTCCATGGGCTGCCGGTAGAGCCTGTAGTTGTAGTGGCGCAGGTAGTCGCCGGGGTAGTTGCGTGACTCGAAGGAGACACAGGAGCTGCGCGCGAGGCCGCGGCGGACGATCCAGGTGGCGTCGCCCTTGTCCGTGCCGGAGCTGCTCGCGGTGACGGAGGAGATGACACCGGCGTCGTTGTGGTGGCGGACGTAGTCGGCGGTGCAGCAGGCGGTGGTGGCGCGCAGCGAGATCTCCGAACCGGGGGTCAGGGTGCCGGTGCTGCCGGTCGCGCCGCCGTAGCCGGCGGAGACGATATCGGCCTGGACGGCGTTGTCGGCGGCGTCGGTCGGGATGCCGGAGGTCATCACGCCCTCGAAGAAGGAGCCTATGGAGCCGTTGCTGTTGTCACCGCCGGTGCCGAGGACGATCGCGCCCTCCTGGTGCATCGGCGAGTATCCGCTCCTGGTCGGCTCACCCCCGGAATAGGTGGTCGTGAGCCCGCCCGACTGGGCATTTCCGTATTTCAGCGCGAAATGGTTCTGCCCGTTGTTCTTGAGCAGCGCGGTCACGAAAGGCAGTGGTCCGGTGCCGGTGTCGGAGGTGTTCCTGCTGTATCCGGCATCGGACTGGAACAGCCCGTTCTCCAGGTCGGCCTGCACCCACGGGCCCTGTCCGTAGCAGGGCGAGAACCAGCACTCGGTGCCGAAGTTGATGGCGTCCATGTGGCCGTTGCCGGTGTCCTTGTTGTTGGTCTCGGCGTTGCCGTAGTCGAAGCAGCAGCGGTTGTTGACGTGCGTGCCGGACGTCACCATGTACATCCCCTCGGCCTGCCCGTTCACGGCCACACCCGAGGTGGAGTTGTCCCGGTAGCCCATGCCGGCGGAGATCTCCAGGCCGTAGACCTGGTGGCCGCCGACGGTCACCGGGAGCGCGTCGGCGGGCGCCCCGACATCGGCGGCGCCGGCGCCGCCCGCACCCTCGACGGTGAGGTCGTTGTGGCGGGAGGACTGGTCGTAGATCTCGGTGATGATGCAGGTGGTGCCGGAACAGAAGGAGTCCTGGGCGACCGCATCGGCGTAGCCGCCGGCGGACAGCACCCCGATGTCGGTCCTGGCCCCGTCCGAGGCGCGCTGCACCTGGTAGAGCCGTCCGCCGTACGACCCGTACAGCGCCCGGACCAGGCTGTGCGCGGCGACGCAGGGGGTGCCCGCGGCGGCGTAGATGTCGCAGGGCAGCGAACCGGCCGCGGCGGCCTGGGGCGCACCGGTGCCGAGGAGCAGTGCGGCGAGGGTCGCGCAGACCGCGAGGACGGACAGGGCGGCACTTCTCAGCCGCCGGGGGCCGGTGTGGGGGGATCTCATGGGCACGGTGCACCTCGGATTCTTGGCCGATATTTCGGACAACGTTCGGCCGAAATACCGAACCTATTCAGCGGTGGAAATTGCGCGGATTCCTGGAAATGCACCGGCGATTGTTTGATCGCCCCCGGAGACCGTCAACCCCCGCCGCAGCGGACCATGCCAAGTCTTTAATCGACGGCGGCTGCCCGACCCGTGGGCCACCGCTGGACGGAACCCCGTCCCGCCACTTCTGCGGCGGGCGCGGCGCCGGACCGCCGTTCACGGCCTAATCTGACCTGATGAACGAGATGCCCCGGGAGCACCGGACCGGCAAGTCCATTCGGGTGCTGCTCGCCGAGGATCAGGGCATGATGCGGGGTGCGCTCGCTCTGCTGCTCGGTATGGAGGAGGACATCGAGGTGGTGTCCCAGCTGGGCTCGGGCGACGGCATCGTCGACGCCGTGCTCGTCCACCGGCCGGACGTGGCCCTGCTGGACATCGAACTGCCGGGCATCAGCGGGCTGGACGCGGCGGCCGAGCTGCGGGAGCAGGCGCCCGACTGCCGGGTGCTGATCCTGACCACCTTCGGCCGGCCCGGCTATCTGCGCCGGGCCATGGAGGCCGGGGCGGCCGGGTTCCTCGTCAAGGACGGGCCCGTGGAGGAACTGGCCGCGGCGATCCGGCGCGTGCTCACCGGGGAGACCGTCGTCGATCCGGCACTGGCCGCCGCAGCCCTCAGCGCCGGACCCAGTCCGCTGACGGCCCGCGAGTGCGAGGTGCTGAAGGCGTCGGTGGACGGGGCGACGGTCGCCGACATCGCCGGCACGCTGCATCTGTCCGAGTCCACCGTCCGCAACTACCTGTCCTCGGCGATCGGCAAGACGGGCACCCGCAACCGGGCGGAGGCGGTGCGGGAGGCCCGGCAACAGGGCTGGCTGTGACCGGGCCTTCCACCCGCCCCGCCTGTCATCGCGTCACTTTGGCGTCCTTGTACGCGGTGCCCTCCGGTGCGACGCAAGCGAACCACTTCGCCCCGGGATAACCCGCTGCCGACACGATCGCCGGACGGGGCACGTTGTGCTCGTAGACGACCGGGCCGCTCCTCGCCCTGGTGGTCGTGCCGTCCTTCCAGGTGCAGGTGACCTCCCGGGCGGTCTCGGCGACCTGCCCGACCACTAGCTGGTCCCATGTGCCGCTCGTGCTGTCCAGGGGGTTGCTGGCCGACAGCAGGTCGCTGCCCGAGACCCGCTCCGGCTTCGTCCTGGAGTCGAACATGATCGACTGGGGGGCCTGGTCGCCGAACTTCCGGGTCACGAAGAACGAGGTCTTGCCGATCAGGTCGGTGGGCTTGTCGACAGCGGGCGTCATGTTCAGCTCTCCCATGGCGGCGTACTGCCCGTCCGCCTCGGCCTTGTTCTGCGGCGCTCCCCATACCTGGACGTCGACGTACCAGGACGTGCCCTTGTACCGGCCGCGCAACAGCGGGGTCTCCTGCGGCTCGTACACATGCCGTGCCGCGGGCGAGGTCGGTTCGGTCGCCGCGTTTCCCTGCCGGTCCCCGTGGCCGCCGCCCGGCAGGCCGGTCACCGCAAGCGTCGCCCCCGTCGACCCCGCCAGCACCACGGCCGTGGCCGTCGCCACCGCCCAACGGCGGGCTCTACGGCGCCGACCGCCGCGGATGACCGCCTGGACAGGGGCTGTACCGATCTCCACCTCGTCCGCGGCGTCCGCGAGCAGGAGGGCGATGTCCGTCTGCGTCATGTCGGTCATCTGGTGGTTCTCCCGGTCCGCGCTCATCTACTTCAGCCCTCCGTGCGTCACCATCTCGGCCAGTCCCGGTATGGCCCGGAGTTTCGCGATGCCCTTGGCCGCGTTGCTCTTCACCGTGCCGACCGAGCAGCCCATCGCCTCGGCCGCCTGGGTCTCCGTCAGGTCCTCCCAGTAGCGCAGGACCACCGCCTCCCGCTGCCGCACGGGCAGTTGGGCGAGCGCCTTGAGCAGTGTGCCGCGGTCGTCGGCCTGCGCGATCCGGTCCCCCGTGTCGGCCACCTCGTGCACCAGGCCCGAGTCGTCCTTGGGAGCCAGGAACTCCTTGAGCCTTTTTCTGTGTTTGCGCGCATGCAGGTTGATCATCACGCGCCGCACATAGGCCTCCGGATCATCGGCCGTGCCGACCTTGCGCCAGGCCACATAGACCCGCTCCAGCGTGGACTGGACCAGGTCCTCCGCGGCGTGCTGCTCCCCCGTGAGGAGAAATGCCGTACGCATCAGGCGCGGCCAGCGGCCGACCATGAAGCTTTGGAACTCCTCGTTCCGGTCGCTCTTCCCGTCCCCCATGGGCACCTCCCTAGATGTCAGAAGGAGTCCATGGGCGGCCCGGACCGTTGCCTCACCGGGAGGAAGTCGCGGAAATTTTTCGCGGCAGCCACAGCAGCATCAGCACCGCCGCGCCCAGCAGCACCGCCGTACTGGCCCGGAAGGCCAGCGCGTAGCCGTCCGTCAGCGCCTGGGGACCACGGCCGCTGCCCGTGCCCGCCGCGGCGACGGTCGACATCACGGCCAGCCCGAGTGAACCGCCCATCGTCCGTGAGGTGTTGATCAGCCCCGACACCACCCCCGCCTCGCCCGGTGCCGCCCCCGACGTGGCGAGGGAGGCCAGCGGGGTCCCCGCCAGACCCGCGCCGAGCATCATCAGGATGCCCGGGATCATGATCGTGGTGACGTACGCCCCGTGCGCGTTCATCGTCGACTGCCAGCCGAAGCCCGTGGCGGCCACCAGCGTGCCCAGCGCCGCCACGGTCCGCGCGCCCGCCCCCCGCATCAGGCGCGGCGCCAGCTTCGAGCCGACGACCACGGACAGCGAGCTGGGCACGAGGGCGACCCCGGCGGCGAGCGGCGAGTAGCCGAGGACGTTCTGGGCGTAGAGCGTCATGAAGTACCACATGCAGAACATGGCCGAGCCGGAGAAGAACATCGCCGCGTTCGCCGAGGCGACCGAGCGCAGCCGCAGCAGCCCGAGCGGCATCAGCGGGGCCGCCGTACGCGCTTCGACCAGCAGGAACAGGCCGATCAGCAGCAGCCCGGCGAGCAGCGGCAGCAGCGTGGCGGGGGCCGTCCAGCCCTCCGCCTCCGTCTGCGAGATGCCATAGGCGAGGATCGCGAGGCCCCCGGTCACCAGCAGTGCGCCCGGCAGGTCCAGGCGCCGCCCGTCGCCGGCCCGGCTCTCGGTGAGCCGGCGCGCCGAGCCGGCCAGGACCAGCGCACCCACCGGCACGTTGATCAGCAGCACCCAGCGCCAGGAGAGCACGTCCACGAGCACCCCGCCGACCAGTCCGCCCGCGGCCCCGCCCCCGGCGCCGACCGCGGTCCAGGTGGCGATCGCACGGGCCCGCGCCGCGCCCTCCGGCACCGCGGAGGTCAGCAGGGTCAGCGTCGAGGGGGCCAGCACCGCCGCGCCCAGACCCTGCACGGCCCGCGCCAGCAGCAGCTGCCAGCCCTCCTGGGCGAGGCCGCCACCCAGCGAGGCCAGCGTGAACAGGCCGAGGCCGACGAGGAACATGCGCTTGCGCCCGTACAGGTCGCCGGCCCGGCCGCCGAGCAGCATGAACCCGGCGAAGGCGATGGCGTACGCGTTCACCACCCACTGCAGGCCCGACGGGGTCAGGCCGAGACCGCTGCGCATGGACGGCAGGGCGACGTTCACCACCGACACGTCCAGGACGACCAGGAACTGTCCGGCACAGGCGAGTGCCACCACCAGCCAGGTGGGCGCGGTCGTACGGCGGCGGGATATGAGGGCTGTGGTGTCGGGGGCTTCCAGCATGGGTGTCATGCTCTCAACCCGGTTACGGTCCTTGCATCGGCATTTCGGACCACCGGCACGACGCGGGTAGTAGGTCGTACGGCCTAGGTGTATTGATCACGAGCGTTGTTAACGCTGGCCGGTCTTGATCGTGGCGAAGGCCCCCGTGTGTGGTGGAGGTGTCGAATCTTCACCGCA